>NZ_AXVU01000038.1:0-63225 GCF_000482585.1 Streptomyces sp. CNQ329
ACAACTACCAGGTACGCAAATACGACGCCTGGTATCGCCATATCACCCTGTCCATGCTGGCGTTGGCGTTCCTGGCCGCGATGACCCGAACCCCGCAAAAGGGGGCTCTTCACGCCTGGGCGGTGACCGCGGGCCGCGAACGCGGCGGCTCGCGGCCCTGACCGTCACCGAGGCCCGGCGGCTGTTCAACCTGATCGGCTCGACTCGCACCGCCATCGACCAGGGACTTCACTGGTCGATCTGGAGGCGCGCGCATCAGGCGGAGGCACGACGCCACCACTTCCGAAGGCGGCTACGACTTCAGGTGATCAAGATCTAGCCCTGTAGTACTAGAACCCGCGGGTGCGTTTGACGCCCCGTCGGGTGGGGGCCGTCTTCTCGCCGGGGCGCTTCATGAACAGCCGGGCCATTTCGCCGCCGAGGTTCACGCCGATCGCGATGGCCAGCGCCAGTGCGGCGGCGGTCAGCAGCGAGCGGGCGCCGGCGTTCAGCTCGTCCTGGGCGAAGCCCAGCAGGCCGAAGTACGTGGCGCTGCCCGGCAGCAGCGGGCCGATGGCGGCCGTGATGTACGGGAGCGCGGAGATGAACCGGTAGCGCGAGAAGAGCTGGCCGAAGAGCCCGACGAGCCCGGCGGCCAGCGCGGTGGCCAGCACCGGCGACTTGTTCGCCTGGTGGGCGATGACCGCGAAGATCAGCCAGGCGACGCCTCCGTTGAGGGTCACGACGATCACGGTGGAACGCTCCTGCTGGAGCAGCACCGCGAAGGCCAGCGTCAGCAGCATCGCCGCCAGCAGCGAGACCACGGGCCGCTCCTGGCGGTGCAGCGCCTGATCCGGGCTCAGCTCGGCGCCGAGTTCCACACCCACGTAGAGCACGATCAGCACCCCGACGACGATGCCGACGACGAGGTAGAGCACCTCGAGCAGCCGCGCCGACGCGGTGATGTAGTAGCCGGTCAGCCCGTCCTGCACGGCGGCGACCAGGGCCCGCCCGGGGATCAGCGCGAAGAGCCCGCCGGTGATGACGGCGGAGGACTGGGCGTCGACCTCGGCGATGTTGAGCGCGACGCCGACCGCCGCGGGCGCCATCGCCGCGGCCACGAACTGGTAGAACTCCGGCAGCCCGCGCCCCGCCGCCAGCCAGGCGAGCCGGTCGCCGAGCATCGCGCCGATCGCCGCCGCGCAGAACACCAGCGGGCCGCCGCCCACCAGCGTCGCCGCCGCGCCCGACAGGCCGCCGCTGGCGAGGGTGAGCGCCCACTTGGAGTAGGGGTGGCGGTTGCGGCGGATCTCGGCGAGCCCGCGGTACGCCTCCTCCAGACTGACGGCGGCGTCCTCGTCCACGATGGCGTCGATGAGGCGGTAGACGGCGGCGAGCCGGTTGTAGTCGGTGCCGCGGCGGCGCACCGTGCGGCTGACCGTCACCGGGTCGTCGACCAGGGACGGCTGGTACGTGACGGTCAGGAGGGTGAACGTGACGGTCGGCTCGCAGCGGTCCAGGCCGAAGGCGTGGGCGATGGCGAACATCGCGGCCTCGACGTCCTCCGCGCCCTCGCCGCCGGCGAGCAGCAGTTCGCCGATGCGCAGGGTGAGGTCGAGCACGCGCGGCACCGGCAGCGCGGTCTCCTCGGTGGGCGACAGGACCCGTTCGGGCTTGGGGCGTTCCGTCACGGGCGTACGGAGCATGACGCGCATCCGGTCCTGCCACGGCGTGGACCGCGACAGCGGACCGGTGGCGGGTGGGGGTGCCGTGGGCGGCGGGGCGGCCCCGGCGGCGGCCGAGGGGCCGCCGCGCGGGGGGCGGAAGCCGGAGCCGGAGCCGTGGTCCTCGGGGGCGTGCTCGCCGATGCCCGGGGGGCGGGCGAACTCCGAAGTCGTCTGGCCGTCTTCGGGCGCCGGGGGGAGGGGCACGCCGAAGGGCGGCGTGAACGCGCTGTGCGCCTCGTCGGACTGCGGCTTGTCTTCGCCGTTATCCGGTTCGGGCTCCTGACCCACTGGACCATCACCCCCCGCGGACGTGCCGAAAGGTTTACGCCCGCGAGCATAAGTCGGACGCAGGAAGAACGCCCCCGGGGGGTCGGAAGGGTACGGAGGCACGGCGGCACATCGGATCAAGTCGTACAAACGGGGCGCCACTGGCGCGCAGCGGGGGCGCCACCGGGATCCGGGGCGCCGTCGCGCGAGCCCGCGGGCGCCGCCCGCCACCTGTGCGTACGTGCTCTCAGCGCCCCAGACCACGGTACCGGCGCACCGCCAGCGGGCAGAACACCGCGAGCAGCACCAGCGGCCACACCACCGCCAGCAGCACCGGGTGCTGCGCCGCCCACGAGTCGCCGCTCCAGCCGGGGTTGCCGAACAGCTCGCGCACCGCGCCCGCCGTCGCCGACATCGGATTCCACTCCGCGACGGCGCCCAGCCAGCCCGGCATCGTCTCCGGCGAGGTGAACGCGCTGGACAGGAACGCCACCGGCCACACCAGGATCTGCACCGCCTGCACCATCTCCGGTTTACCCGCGAGGAGTCCGAGGAAGATCCCGGCCCACAGCATCGCGAACCGCAGGAGCAGCAGCAGCCCGAACGCGGCCAGAGCCTCCGCCCACGTACCGTGCCAGCGCCAGCCGACCGCGAGCCCCGCGCCGGCCATGGCGGCGAGCCCGGCGACCGACTCGGCCATGTCGGTGAGCGCCCGGCCGACCAGGACCGCGGACGGGGCCATCGGCATGGTACGGAAGCGGTCGACGACGCCTTTGCCGAGGTCGGAGGTGAGGGAGACCATCGTGGCCTCCAGCCCGAAGGACATCGCGAGCGCGAGCATGCCCGGCACCAGGTACTCGCGGTAGCTGCCGCCGCCGCTCACGGCCATGCCGCCGCCGAGCAGGTAGGTGAAGACCACCAGCATCATCACCGGGAAGACGAGGCTCACCACGGCCTGGGCGGGCCGGCGGGCCCAGTGGGCGAAGCCGCGGCCGGTCATCGTCAGGCCGTCGACGACAGCCCACTTGAGCCGTGCTCCGGGCGTGCGGGCGGGTGGCGGGACGGCGAGGGTGGTGGCGGTCATCGGGCGCTCCCTTCCGTGACGGTACGCGCATCCCCCGTGCCGCCATCTGCTGCCTGCTCCTGCTCCGGGCTCCGCTCCCGCTCCCGGTCCCGTTCCTGTTTGCGGCCGGTGAGATGGAGGAACACCTCGTCGAGCGTCGGGCGGCGCAGGGAGACGTCCTCGGCGGCCACGCCCGCCGCGCCCAGTCCGGCCACGGTCTCGGCCAGCGCCGCCATGCGGTCGGCGACCGGGGCACTGATCCGCCGGGCGTCGGAGTCGACCTCGACGTCGTCCTCCCCGGCCCGGGCGGCCATGCCGATGACGGCCGCGGCGGCGCCGAGCCGGTCCGCGTCCCGTACGACGACGTCGATGCGGTCCCCGCCGAGCCGGGCCTTGAGTTCGTCGGCCGTGCCCTCGGCGACGACGCGGCCGTGGTCGACGACCGAGACCCGGTCGGCGAGCTGGTCGGCCTCCTCCAGGTACTGCGTGGTGAGCAGCACGGTGGTGCCGTCGCCGACGAGCGAGCGGACGGCCTGCCACACCTCCGTACGGCCGCGGGGGTCGAGGCCCGTCGTCGGCTCGTCGAGGAAGAGCACCCGGGGCCGCATGAGGAGGCTCGCGGCCAGGTCCAGCCGGCGCCGCATGCCGCCGCTGTACCGGCCGACCGGCTTGTCGCCGGTGTCATCGAGACCGAACTGCGCCAGCAGCGCCGCCGCCCGCCGCCGGGCACCGGCCCTGCCGAGGTGGTAGAGCCGGCCGAAGAGCTCCAGGTTCTGCCGGCCGCTGAGCACCTCGTCGACCGCGGCGTGCTGGCCGAGCAGCCCGATGCGGTACCGGACCCCGTCCGGCTCCCGCACCGCGTCGTGGCCCGCGACGCGCGCGGTGCCGGCGTCGGGGCGCAGCAGGGTGGCCAGGATCCGTACGGCCGTGGTCTTGCCGGCGCCGTTGGGGCCGAGCACGGCGTGCACCGTGCCCGCGGGGACCGCGAGATCCAGGCCCGCGAGCGCCGCCCTCGCGGCGGTCTTCTTCCCGTAGGTCTTGCGCAGTCCTTCGGCGAGGATCGCCGTCATACGCCTCCTCCGCTCCTCCGGTAGTCAAATTTGATCACCGGCCCGAAGGTATCCCCCGTCCCCCCATTAGTCAAACTTGATTAGTGCGGATCGGGAGCGCGCGGATCCTCCGGGCTCGTCGCCACCCCGGCCCACGGGTCGCCTTCGCCGGCCATCACGTACGCGCCGCCCTCCAGCCGCGCGATCAGGGAGCGGGTCCACTCGGCGCCGGCCTCGGCGGTGTGCAGCCAGAGCCGCATGATCTCGCCGATGTGCCCGTAGTCCTCGCCCTCCTGGGGCGAGTAGTGCTGCAGGACCGCGGCCCGCCATTCCTCCATGGCCTCCAGCCGCTCCTTGAGCAGCCCGACGGCCTCGGCGCGCGGCAGGTCGACCAGGAAGCCGACGCCCGCGGTGAGGAAGTCGATCTTCTCGTCGTAGCGGCGCAGCGCCTCGCGCAGCAGCCGGAAGTACGCGGCGTCACCCTCGGCCGTGATCTCGTACTCGGTGCGCGGCGGGCCGCCGGCCGTGCTGGGCGCCACCTCGTGGGCGATCAGCAGGTTCTGCTTGGCCATCTGCTTGAGCGCGTGGTAGATCGAGCCGGGCTTGACGCTGGACCACTCGTGGGCGCCCCAGTACTCCAGGTCGGCCCGGACCTGGTAGCCGTGCGCCCGGCCGTGCCGGCGGACGGCACCCAGGACCAGGAGGCGAGTCGCGGACAACGGGACCCCTTCTCTTCCGCGGGGAAGTGTGGCCTCCCAGCCTAGTCAACCTTGACTAGCATGTACGGAAGGCCCCGTACGGACGAGCGGGGCAGGCGGGCACGAGGGCGTACGGCGGGGGCCGGGGCTCCCCGCGCGGGAGCCCCGGCCCTGCACCGGTGCGCCGGTACGGACGTCAGTGGTGGCCGCCCGCGTACACGCTGCGGCAGAAGGCCGCGATCTGCTCGTCCGACAGGCCCTTGGTCAGGTCGGACTCGCTGATCATGCCGACGAGCTGGTGGTCCTCGATGACGGGGACACGGCGCACCTGGTGCTGCTCCATCGTGCGCAGCACCTCGTCGACCGGGGTGCCGGCATCGACGTACACCGGACGCCCGGCCGCCAGCTCGCCGGTCATACAGGTCGTCATGTCGCGGCCCTGGGCGACGCACTCCACGACGATGTCGCGGTCGGTGATGATGCCGGCGAGCTTGCCGTCCTGGCCGCACACCGGCAGGCAGCCGACGTCCATGGAGCGCATCTTCGCGGCGGCGGTGGCGACGGACTCGGTCGAGTCGATGCACTCGCAGCCTTCGTGCATGAGGTCGCGGGCGGTCCGGGCGGTGGTGGGAGCGGTCATCGCGGGGGCTCCTGTTCGTCTGGCCGGGAGGTCCGGAGGGGGTGGGAAAAGCGGCTCCGTCACCGCCATGCTCCGGGCCCCCGGCCGGCCGGGCGAGAGAAGCACCGCCGAACGGGTGACAGGTACGGGGAAGAGGGTCCTCCGCCGCTCAGAAGGGGAAGTGCGTCCGGCCGTGCTGCACCGAGATCCACTTCTGCGTGGTGAAGGCGTCGACGGTCGACTCCCCGTTCAGCCGCCCCGTCCCCGAGCACTTCTCGCCGCCGAACGGCACCAGCGGCTCGTCGTGGATCGTGCCGTCGTTGACGTGCACCATCCCCGAGTCGATCCGCCCCGCCAGCCGTACCCCCCGCTCCAGATCCCGGGTGTGCACCGCGCCGCTCAGCCCGAACGGGGTGTCGTTGGCGATCCGTACGGCCTCGTCCTCGCCCGTGAACGGCAGCAGGAACACCACCGGACCGTAGAACTCCCGCCGCAGCAGCTCGCTGTCCGGCGGCAGCCCGGTCAGCACCGTGGGCTCCACGAGCGCGCCGTCCGTGCGCCCCCGCAGCAGCGCGGTGGCCCCGGCGGCGAGCGCCGCGTCGACCTGCGCGGCGAGGTCGGCGGCCTCGCGGGCACCGATGAGCGGGCCGAGCTGGGTCGCCGGGTCCGACGGGTCGCCGACGGTCAGCGCGGCGGCCCTGGCGACGAACTTCTCCGCGAACTCCGCCAGCACCGCCCGGTCCACCAGCACCCGGTTGGCGGCCATGCAGACCTGCCCCTGGTGGGCGAAGCGGCTGAAGAGGGCGGCGTCCACGGCGTAGTCGACATCGGCGTCGGCGAGCACGACCATGGCCGAATTGCCGCTCATCTCCAGCACGGTGCGCTTGAAGTGCCGGGCGGCGACGGTCGCGACGTGCCGGCCGGTCTCGGTGGAGCCGGTGAAGGACAGCACGCGCGGCACCGGGTGCTCCAGGAAGGCGTCGCCGATCTCGGCGGTGTCGGTGACGACGACGTTCAGCAGTCCGGGCGGCAGCCCGGCTTCCTCAAGGAGCCACGCCAGCAGCGTGCCGCCGGTGACCGGGGAGTAGTCGTGCGGCTTGAGCACCACGCCGTTGCCGAGCGCGAGCGCGGGCGCGACCGACTTCGCGGCCAGGAAGAACGGGAAGTTGTACGAGCCGATGACGCCGACGACGCCCACGGGCAGCCGGTGGACACGGTTCTCCTTGCCGGGCGTCGGCGACGGCAGCACCCGGCCCTCGGCGCGCAGTGCGTACGACACGGACTCGCGCAGCACGTCCTTGGTGAGGGCGATTTCGAACGCGGCCTTCAGCCGTGTGCCGCCCAGCTCCGCCACGATCGCGCGGGTGATCTCCTCCTCGCGCTCCTCGACGAGCCGCAGCGCGCGCTCGAAGACCTGCCGCCGGTCGTACGGCGAGCGCTCCGCCCATAACCGCTGCACCCGCTCCGCCGCGCGGTAGGCGACGTCCACCTCGGCGGCGGTCGCGACGGTGACGGTCGCGAGCTGCTCTCCGGTGTACGGGTCGAGGTCGATGACGTCCCACGAGCCCGCGCCGGGGCACCACTTACCGTCGATGTACTGCAGGGCCAGGTCGGAGAAGAGAGACATGAGCGAGGCAGCACCCCTGCGCACGGCGGACAGCGGGCACGGCTGTGACCGCTGACACGCCATCGTACTGGTGCGCGAAATGCGCCTCTCTAGACCTCCCGGATGAGCCCGTGCAGCAACTCCCTCGACTCCGCCTCGTCCTGGGCGGCGACGCGCAGCAGGTCCATCGCCTTCGTGTACGTCGCGACGTCCTCCGGCTTGTCCAGGTAGAGCGCGCTCGTCAGGTGCTCGACGTACACGACGTCGGAGAGGTCCTTCTCCGGGAAGTTCAGGATCGTGAAGGCACCGGAGTCAGGGGTGTGCCCGTGCTGCGCCAGAGGGATGATCCGCAGCGACACGTTCGGCATCTCGGAGGCGTCGAGGAGGTGCTGCAACTGCTTGCGCATCACCTGCCGGCCGCCGTACGGGCGGCTGATCGCGGCCTCGTCGAGCACCGCCTTGAGCTGGGCGGGATGCTCGGCGTACAGCCGCTTCTGCCGCTCCAGCCGGGCGCCCACGCGCTTGTCCGCCTCGGCGGGCGAGATGGGCAGGCCCGCGGTGACGACGGCGTGCGCGTACTCCTCCGTCTGCAGCAGGCCGTGCACGAACTGGACCTCGTACACGTCGATGCCGGCCGCCGCCGACTCCAGCCCCACATAGGTGGGGAACCAGCCCGGCAGGACATCGCTGTAGCTGTGCCACCACCCCGCGGTGTTCGCCTCACTGACGAGGCCGACGAGGGCGTCGCGCTCGGTCTGATCGGTCACGCCGTACAGCGTGAGCAGGTCCTCCACGTCTCGGCTCTTGAAACTCACCCGGCCCAGCTCCATCCGGCTGATCTTGGATTCCGAGGCCCTGATCGCGTATCCGGCGGCGTCGCGCGAGATCCCCTGTTCCTCCCGCAACCGTCTGAGCTGAGAGCCCAGCAGGATACGGCGCACGACCGATCCGCTTGATCCGTCCACGGCCATCGGAGCCCTCCACCCACCTCGGCGACATGGCACTTACACAGGACATGGCACTACTAGCGCGCCCCCGGCGCCACCGGCCCATACTGCCACCACTCCGTATCATTGCGTGCCCGAACGGTTACCCAACCGAGAAAATCTTGGCGGACAATGCCCCTGAACCGGTAGCTTGCTACACATTCCTCGCTCGTGCACGTGCATCTGCCCTTGCATCTGCCATAGGCATTCGGAAACATGGGCATCCGCACGGTGACGACAGACACGCACGCGACTGGGGAGTGCCGCGCATGGGGACCGAAGCAGCAGCCGTGCTCGCGCCCTTATGGCGAGGGCTGCCCCCGCTGGACTCCGGCGCCGTCGACGGTGCGGCCTCCTGTGCGATATCCGGCAGCCACGAGTCCGTGAGCGGCGCCCGCGCCTTCACCCACACCACGCTGCGGCACTGGGAGCTGACCGACCTCAGCGACGATGTCGTGCTGGTCGTCTCCGAGCTGGTCACCAATGCGCTGAGGCACGCCCTGACCGGCTGCGAAGGACAGGACCTGGCGGTGCGGCTGCATCTGATGCGCTGGGCCTCCCGGCTGGTCTGCGCCGTCCGTGATCCGAGCACCGCCAGTCCGGTGGCCGGGGTCGCCGACGTGGGCGCGGAGTCGGGGCGGGGGCTCTATCTCGTCGACTCCTTCAGCGACAGTTGGGGCTGGCACCCGCTGGACGGCTCGCCGCGCGGCAAGGTGGTGTGGGCCGTCTTCCACCTGCCGCCGCCCGCGGCGGACTGACTGCTTCGTACGCGCACACCGATCGCCTGACGGCCGCCGGCCGTGAGGCTCCGACGCATGAGCGGGGCCCGGCGCCGTACGCCGCCGTGGCGGGCTCAGCCCCGCAGCGCCGCCGCGGGACGACGCCGCCGGCCGCTTCCGGGGCAGCCCGAAGCGCCCTCCTCGCCCTCGTCCTGCCCGGTCTCCCGGGTGGCCCCTCCGAACGATTCATGGATCGCCGTACCGGCCTCCGAGCCGGTCGCCCACGGCGCACCGGCACGCGACGACAGGCTCGCGAACGTCCGGGCCGAAGTGCCGGAGGCGGAACTGCTGTGCAGCGACGGCTACTCTTCGCCGCGCCCTGGATACTGGATGATTCACGCTCCGGGACCGTTCGCGGACGGAAAGGAAGCGATCGCATTCCGTGCGGATCGCGGATGTACCGCGATCGACGCCTGCTACGGCGATATCTCAGCCAGGATCCGGATGACAGCCGGCTGCGGTCTCACCCTGCAAGACGGCGGAAGCGGGCGGTGCAGCCGGGAATAGGGGGGTGTCAGTCAACTATGAGATGGTCGAACTCTCCGTCCTTGACGCCCAGCAGCATCGCCTCTACCTCGGCACGGGTGTAGACGAGGGCTGGGCCTTCGGGAAATCGGGAATTGCGAACGGCTATCTCGCCGCCGGGAAGCCTGGCGAACTCCACACAGGAACCCTGCGAGTTGCTGTGCCGGCTCTTCTGCCAGGCGGCGCCGTGAAGATCTCTGGCCGCAATGCCGTTGTATGCGTGGGCCACAGCGCTTCTCCAAGGTGGTTGCCAATGTCAACTGTCGGGGATCATAGCTGTGTTGGCGGCTAGGTGCACGCGCAAATGCACGTGCACACAGCGTGCCCGGTTGATTTCGATCAGGCGTCCACCAAGGTCATCCCCCGAAGGTTCAACGCACAAGGCGGTACCGAATAGTTCCCGATGCGGCCACATTCACGGCCGGATGCTGCTCACCACGTTCGCCGTGGCCTCCAGACCGGACTGGATCGTGGGGGCAACCGTGGTCCCGGAGAGATAGAAGCCGAGCAGCACGCAGACCACCGCGTGCGAGGTCTTCAGCGAGCCGTTGCGCAGAAACATCACGGCAAGCACCAAGAGCAGCAGCACGACCGACACCGACACGGCCATCTGATCACCGGTCCCCGGGGTTCGCCGTCCACATACGTGGCAGTCTGTCCCACCCGTACCCCCCTTTCCTGGCGTTCCGTGCCCGCCATCCGGGTGGTTGAAGGGCCGTCCGGGGCGGGCGGGGGCGCGCCGCGCGCCGTCCGGCGGTTTACGCGCACCCCGGCCGTGAAACTTGGCCATACCGCCGTACCGCCCCCCACCGTCGATGGGACGACGATGAAGAAGCAGGAGCTGGCCGAACTCGACGCCCACTGGCGCGCCCTCAACTACCTGGCCGCGGGTCAGATCTACCTCACCCGCAACCCGCTGCTCACCGAGCCGCTGACGCCCGGCGACATCAAGCCGCGGCTGCTCGGCC
This sequence comes from Streptomyces sp. CNQ329, assembly GCF_000482585.1. Classification (NCBI taxonomy): domain Bacteria; kingdom Bacillati; phylum Actinomycetota; class Actinomycetes; order Kitasatosporales; family Streptomycetaceae; genus Streptomyces; species Streptomyces sp. CNQ329. Next base: position 10,267 of record NZ_AXVU01000038.1, read on the forward strand.
ACTGGGGCACGTGTCCGGGCCTCAACCTCGTCTACACCCATCTCAACCGGGTCATCAGCGCCCGCGACCTCGACGCCGTGTGCGTCTGGGGCCCCGGCCACGGCGGCCCCGCCGTCTACGCCGGCGCCTGGCTCGACGGCTCGTACGGGGACGTGCACCCCGACGTCTCGCGCGACGCCGCCGGGATGGCGCGGCTGTTCCGGCAGTTCTCCTTCCCCGGCGGGACGCCGAGCCACGTGGCGCCCGTGATCCCCGGGTCGTTCCACGAGGGCGGCGAGCTGGGCTACTCCCTCGCGCACGCCTACGGCGCCGCGTTCGACAACCCCGGCCTCGTCGCCGCCTGCGTCATCGGCGACGGCGAGGCGGAGACGGGGCCGCTGGCCGGGTCGTGGCACGCGAACAAGTTCCTCGACCCGGTGAACGACGGCGCCGTGCTGCCCGTCCTGCACCTCAACGGCTACAAGATCGCCGGCCCCACCGTGCTCTCCCGCATCCCGGAGAGCGAGCTGGACGAGCTGCTGCGCGGCTACGGCCACGAGCCCCTGCACGTCAGCGGCGGCTCCTCTCCCCGGGACACCGCGCGCGTCCACCGGGACATGGCCGCGGCGATGGACGAGGCCCTCGACCGGATCGCCGAGTTCCAGCGGACCGCGCGCGCCCGCGGCGGCCTGCGGACCCGCCCCCGCTGGCCGGTGATCGTGCTGCGCACCCCCAAGGGCTGGACCGGCCCCAGGGAAGTCGACGGCGCCCCGGTCGAGGGCACCTGGCGCTCCCACCAGGTGCCGCTGCCCGAGGTGCGGGAGAACCCCGCGCACCTGGCGGAGCTGGAGCGGTGGCTGCGCTCGTACGGGCCGGAGAAGCTCTTCGGCGCCGACGGCCGGCCGCGCGAGCAGGTACTCGCCTGCGTACCGCGCGGCGACCGCCGCCTCGGCGCCAACCCGCACGCCAACGGCGGCCGGCTGCGGCGCGCGCTGCCGCTGCCGGGGCCCGAGACCTACGCCGTCGCCGTCGACCGGCCCGGGGGCCGGCAGCACGAGCCGACCCGGGTGCTCGGCGCCATGCTGCGGCAGGTGATGGCCGACACCGCGGAGCGCCGCGACTTCCGGGTCTTCGGCCCGGACGAGACCGCGTCCAACCGGCTGCAGGAGCTGTTCGAGGTCACGGACCGGGCGTGGCAGGCGGAGACGGAGCGGACGGACGAGCACCACGGGCCGCACGGCCGGGTCATGGAGGTGCTCTCCGAGCACCTGTGCCAGGGCTGGCTGGAGGGGTACGTCCTCACCGGCCGGCACGGGATGTTCTCGTCGTACGAGGCGTTCGCGCACATCGTCGCGAGCATGGCCGGGCAGCACGTCAAGTGGATCCAGACATCGCGGGAAGAGCCCTGGCGGGCGCCGGTCGCCGGGCTCAACTACCTGCTGACCTCGCACGTCTGGCGGCAGGACCACAACGGCTTCAGCCACCAGGACCCCGGCTTCGTGGACCACATCCTCAACAAGAGTCCCGGTGTCGTCCGGGTCTACCTGCCGCCGGACGCCAACACCCTGCTGTGCGTGGCCGACCACGTGCTGCGCACCGTCAACGTCGTCAACGTCGTCGTCGCCGGCAAGCAGCCGTCGTTCGACTGGCTGACGCTGGAGCAGGCCCGCGCGCACTGTCTGCGCGGCGTCGGCATCTGGGAGTGGGCCGGCACCGAACGTCCCGGTGAGGCGCCGGACGTGGTGCTGGCCTGCGCCGGGGACGTGCCGACGCAGGAGGTGCTGGCCGCGGCGGCGCTGCTGCGCGAGCACCTGCCGGAGCTGGCGGTACGGGTCGTCAACGTCGTCGACATCGCCCGGCTGATGCCGCACGAGGACCACCCGCACGGGATGACGGCCCGGGAGTACGACGCGGTGTTCACCCGCGACGCCCCGGTCATCTTCGCGTACCACGGCTATCCGTGGCTGATCCACCGGCTTGCGTACCGGCATGCGGGGCACGACCAGTTGCACGTGCGCGGCTACAAGGAGATGGGCACCACGACCACGCCCTTCGACATGGTGGTACGCAACGACCTCGACCGCTACCGGCTGGTGATGGACGTCATCGACCGGGTCCCCGGGCTGGCCGTGGGGTCGGCGGCGGTGCGGCAGCGGATGGAGGACGTACGCGGCAGGCACCACGCCTGGATCCGCGAGCACGGCACGGACCTGCCGGAGGTGGCGGACTGGACGTGGCCGGGCTGAGGGCGGTCCCCGGCCGGCGCGGTCGCCGGGCCGGCCGGGGCTCGTCGGGTACGGTCAGCCGGCGCCGATCTGGACGTCCTCCAGGATGCCGAGCGCGTCGGGGACGAGCACCGCCGCGGAGAAGTAGGTGCTCACCAGGTACGAGATGATCGCCTTGTCGCTGATCCCCATGAACCGGACGTTCATCCCCGGCCGGATCTCGTCCGGCAGCCCCGTCTGGTGCAGCCCCACCACGCCCTGGTCCGCCTCACCGAGCCGCATGGCGATCACCGAGCTGGTCCCCTCCGCGGTGACGGGGATCTTGTTGCACGGCAGCAGCGGGATGCCGCGCCAGTTGTTGACCTCGCTGCCCAGGTACTCCGTGCGCGGCGGGTAGATGCCGCGCTTGTTCCACTCCCGGCCGATCGCCGCGATCGCCCGGGGGTGCGCCAGCAGCACGTGCGTCTGCCGGCGGCGGGAGATCAGCTCGTCCAGGTCGTCGGGGGTGGGCGGGCCCGAGCGGGTGTGGATGCGCTGCTTGAGGTCGGCGTTGTGGAGCAGGCCGAACGAGCGGTTGTTGATCAGCTCGTGCTCCTGGCGCTCGCGCAGCGCCTCGACCGTCAGCCTCAGTTGCTGCTCGACCTGGTTCATCGGGTCGTTGTACAGATCGGCGACCCGGCTGTGGACGCGCAGCACGGTCTGCGCGACCTCCAGCTCGTACTCCCTGGGTGTCAGTTCGTAGTCCACGAACGTGCCCGGGAGATCCGCTTCGCCCCGGTGGCCCGAGGCCAGCTCGATCTCGGCCTCGCCCTTGCTGTTCTGCCGCTGCTGCGGGATCTCGCGGAACGCCCGCAGGTGCTCGCGCAGCCCCTCCGCCTGCTCCAGCAGCTCGTCGAGCGCGGAACGCGCGAGGACCAGCACCGTGCCGCGGGTCTGGGCCCGCACCGTGAACGGCCACGTGCCGTCGGCCGCGATCAGCACCTCCCCGCCGACGTAGTCGCCGTCGGCGAGGACGCCGAGGACGGTCTCGTCCCCGTACTTCCCGGCGCCGATCCGCTCCAGCCGCCCGTGCGCGATCAGCACCACCTGATCCGCCGCCGCCCCCTTGGACACGACCGCGTCCCCCGGCGCGACCTCCCGCTGCTCGAACCGGCCGGCCAGCGCCGTCAGCGCCTCCTCGTCCTCGAACGCCCGCAACTGCGGCAGCTCACGCAGCTCCTGCGGAATGACGTGCACCTCGTCGCCGACCGAGGTGAACTCCACCTGCCCGTCGCCGAGCGTGTGCGTGAGGCGCCGGTTCACCCGGTACGCACCGCCCTTGACCTCTGTCCACGGCAGCGCCTTCAGCAGCCAGCGGGAGGAGATCCCCTGCATCTGCGGGGGCGTCTTGGTGGTGGTGGTGAGGTTCCGCGCGGCGGCGGTGTCGAGGCTGAGACGGGCGGGGGGTTCGACGGGCGCGGACGTTTCTTCTGGCGAGGTCGTCATGGCACCGAAGCTAGGCTTCGGCGCAAAGCGGCAGCAATCGCTCGAAAGAGTAGGAATATCTGCCTTGATTCCTGGATAGGGTGGGGGGGTCCTACGGGGTTCTCTTACCGGAGTGTGACGGAGGGCGCGCCAGTGGCCGCCGCCCCGGCCCGCGGCCCTACGCTCGCCGCCATGCGCGTACTCGTCACCGGCGGCGCCGGATTCATCGGATCGCACGTGGTCTCCGCCCTCGCGGAGCGGGGGCACGAGGCGGTGGTACTGGACGTACGGGACGCGGGGCCGCCCCCCGGCGCGTACCAGCGCGGCGACGTGCGGGACCGCGACGCCGTCGCGGCGGCGCTCGCCGGCGTGGACGCCGTCTGCCACCAGGCCGCCATGGTCGGCCTCACCGAGGACTTCGCGGACGCGCCCGCGTACGTCGGCGTCAACGACCTCGGCACCGCCGTGCTCCTCGCCGCGATGGCCGAGGCGGGAGTGCGCCGGCTGGTGCTGGCGGGCTCGATGGTCGTGTACGGGGAAGGGCGCTACGACTGCGCCGCGCACGGGCTGGTACGGCCCCTGCCGCGGGCGGCGGAGGACCTCGCGGACGGGCGCTTCGAGCCCAAGTGCCCGCGCTGCGGTGCGGAGGTGCGGCCGGGGCTGGTGGCGGAGGACGCGCCGGTGGACCCGCGGAGCGTGTACGCGGCGACGAAGCTGGCACAGGAGCACGTCGCGGGCGTGTGGGCGCGCGTCACCGGCGCGCGTGCGGTGTCGCTGCGCTATCACAACGTCTACGGCCCGGGGATGCCCCGCGACACCCCGTACGCCGGCGTCGCCTCCTTCTTCCGCTCGGCACTGGCACGGGGCGAGGCGCCGCGGGTGTACGAGGACGGGGCGCAGCGGCGTGACTTCGTCCACGTACGGGACATCGCCGAGGCCAACGTCCGGGCCCTGGAGGCGGTGTACGGGGACGGGGCCCCGGAGGGGGTGCTCACGGCGTACAACGCGGGCAGCGGGGACGTCCACACCGTCGGCGAGCTGGCGACCGCGCTGGCCGCGGCGTACGGCGGGCCGGCGCCGCAGGTCACGGGCGAGTACCGGCTCGGGGACGTACGGCACATCACGGCGGACTCCGCCAGGCTCCGGGCGGAGCTCGGGTGGAAGCCGGCCGTGGGGTTCGAGGAGGGGGTCACGGAGTTCGCCAAGTCGCCGCTGGGGGCGGCGCCCTGACGGCCGGGGGCGGCGCCCGGAGTACGGGGCGTCGCCCCGACGGACGGCCGGGTCAGCCCACGGCCGCGGGGAGGGTGACCTCGAAGCGGCACCCGCCCGGCACGTTGCGTACCTCCGCGCGCCCGCGGTGCGCCTCGACGATCCCCCGCACGATCGCCAGCCCCAGCCCCGCCCCGGCGGGCGGCACGGGCGTACGGGCGTGGTTGCCCCGCCAGCCCGTGTCGAAGACCCGGTTCAGGTCCTCCTCGGGTATCCCGCCGCACTGGTCGGTGACCGAGACGACCACCGCCGCGCCGTCCTGTTCGCGGAAGGCGACGGTCACCGCGACCGTGCCGTCGGCGGGGGTGCGGCGGATGGCGTTGACCAGGAGGTTGCCCAGCACCCGGGTCATCTCCTTGCCGTCGACCTCCACCGGCACCGCCGCCCCCGGCTCCGGCGGCTCGCCGACGAGCCGTACGCCGTGCTCGCGCGCCAGCGGGTCCGCGCCCGCGAGCGCGTCGCCGACGAGGTCGTACACGGACATCCGCGTGGGCGCGAGCGAGAGGGTGCCCGCGTGGATGCGGGAGAGTTCGAAGAGGTCGCCGACCATGGCGTCGAGGCGCTCGGTCTCGGCGCGGATCTGCCGGTGGTAGCGGCCGGGGTCCGCGGCCACGCCGTCCTCCAGCGCCTCCGCCATGGCGCGCAGGCCCGCGAGGGGCGTACGCAGATCGTGCGAGATCCATGCGACCAGCTCGCGCCGGGAGGCGTCGAGCGCCCGTTCCCGCTGCCGCGACTCCGCCAGCCGCTCGGCGGTCGCCGCCAGCTCCCGGCTCAGCGCCGCCAGCTCGGCGGTCGCGTCGCCCGCGGGGGGCGCGAAGGACCCGCCCTCGGCGAAGGCGTGGCCGAACGAGCGGGTCGCCGCCGCGAGCGCGTTGCTGCGGGCGACGACCCAGCGGCCGAGCAGGACGGCGGTGACGAGGGCGACGACCGCGGCCATGAGGCAGACGATGCTGACGACGGTGAGGTCGTGGCCGGACAGGAACATCTCCCGGGCCACCGCGAGGGTGCCGAGCAGCATCGCGGTGACGGCGGTCGCGGCGACGACGGAGACGGAGACGACGAGGGAGCGGTTGCGCAGCAGGCGCAGGGCGGCGGCGCCGAGGAGGCCGGCGACGGCGGCGCCGAGGAAGGCGTAGGCGGCCATGAGAAGGACGTCGTTCACGGGCGGCCTCCTCCGGGGGTGCCGTGCGGATCGGCCCCGCGGCCGGGGCCCGGCTCGCGGTCGGGGCGGCCGGTCCCGCTTTCCTGGTCCGTCCCGCGGTCCGGGTTCGTCCCGCGGTCCGGGGCCGGGTCGCGTTCCCGGTCCGGGTCCGTCCCGCCGGCGGACGTCCCCTCCCCTCCCGCCCCGGCCGCGGACGGTGCGTCGAAGCGGTAGCCGACGCCCCAGACCGTGGTGATCAGCCGCGGCCGGGCCGGGTCGTCCTCGACCTTGCCGCGCAGCCGCCGTACGTGCACCGTCACCGTCGACAGGTCGCCGAACTCCCAGCCCCAGACCTCCCGCATCAGCTCCTCCCGCCCGAACACCCGTCCCGGGTGCCGCAGGAAGTGCGCGAGCAGGTCGAATTCCCGCAGGGTCAGCGCCAGCTCGGCCCCGTGCTTGGCGGCCCTGCGCGACGCGGTGTCCAGGGTGAGCCCGGCGGCGCCCAGTTCGCCGCCGCGGGGGGCCGCGGCGCGGCTGCGGCGGAGCACGGACTCCACGCGCAGCACCAGCTCGCGCGGGCTGAAGGGCTTGGTGACGTAGTCGTCGGCGCCCAGTTCGAGGCCGAGGATGCGGTCGTCCTCGTCGCCGCGGGCGGTGAGCATGATCACCGGCACGGGGCCGGTGGCGCGCAGCTTCGCGCAGACCTCGAGCCCGTCCATGCCGGGCAGCATCAGGTCGAGCACGACGAGGTCGGGCCGGGCGGAGGCGGCGGCGGCCAGCGCCTGCGGGCCGTCGGCGGCGCGATCGACGGTGTGGCCGGCGCGGTCGAGGTAGCCGGCGACGACCTCGGCCACGGTGGGGTCGTCGTCGACGACGAGCACGCGGGCCGGGTGGCCCGGTGAGGTCCGGGCGGGCGGGACGGAGTCCATGGCGCCAGCGTCGCACGCCCGGGCGACAGGGGGCGGGGGCCGAACGGATGGCGGCGGGCGATGTCCGTGATTCGTAAGAACCGCATGTCCGATATACGGCTTTTGGGCTCGTAGGGTGGTGGCCATGACCGACGTCGTACTCCCCTGTCTGGACGAAGCCGCCGCGCTGCCCTGGGTCCTGGCCCGTATCCCCGCCGGCTGGCGCGCGATCGTCGTCGACAACGGCTCCACGGACGGCTCCGGCGACCTCGCCCGTGAACTCGGCGCCACCGTCGTGCACGAGCCGCGCCGCGGCTTCGGCGCCGCCTGCGCGGCGGGCCTTCAGGCCGCCACATCCGAACTGGTCTGCTTCTGCGACTGCGACGGCTCCCTGGATCCGGGGCTGCTGCCGCGGCTCACCGACCGGATCACGGCGGGCACCGCGGACCTCGTCCTCGGCCGCCGCCGCCCGACCGCGCGCGGGGCGTGGCCCCTGCACGCCCGCGCGGGCAACGCGGCGCTGGGGGTGATGCTGTACCGCCGCACCGGGGTACGGCTGCGCGACCTGGGCCCGATGCGGGCGGCCCGGCGGGCGGCGCTGCTGGAGCTTCAGGTGGCGGACCGGCGCAGCGGGTACCCGCTGGAGACGGTGGTACGCGCCGCGGACGCGGGGTGGCGGATCACGGAGCTGCCGGTGCCGTACGCGCCGCGGACGGGGAAGTCCAAGGTGACGGGGACGTGGCGGGGGACGTGGCAAGCGGTCCACGACATGAGCGGTGTCCTGCGGGGCACCCCGCGGCCTGTCCTGCGGACAGCACCGACCGTCCTGCGGACGGCGGGTGACGGAGGCGCGGGTGGACCGGGTGCGGGGGCGGTCGCAGAGGCGGGTTCCGCGGCCCGCCCGGATTCCACGGGCGCAGGCAGGGGCGAGGCGCCGGGACCGGGTACGGCCGCGGACACCGCTACGGGCCCGCGTGCCGGTACAGGGACGACGGCCGAGGCGGCACCCGCGACCGGGAGCGCGGTGCGCCGCTTTGGCGGCGGATCCGGCGCGGGCGCGCGGAGTACGGAGGCCGGGCGGTGACCGGCGGCGGAGGCGTCACCGTGCTCGTCATCGCCAAGGAACCCCGGCCCGGCCGGGTCAAGACCCGGCTCACGGCCGCGTACACCCCCGCCGAAGCGGCACAGCTCGCGGAGGCCGCACTCGCCGACACCCTCGCCGTCGTACGGGACCTGCCCGCCCGGCGCCGCGTGCTCGTGCTGGACGGCGCACCCGGCGACTGGCTGCCGGAAGGCTTCACCGTCGTACCGCAGGCCCCCGGCGGGCTCGACGAACGGCTGGCCGCCGCGTTCGGCGGCTGCGCCGGGCCGGCGCTGCTCGTCGGCATGGACACCCCGCAGCTCACCGCCGGCCTGCTGGCCCCCGCCCTGGCCGACGACGCCTGGTCGGCCTGCGACGCCTACCTCGGCCCGGCGCTGGACGGCGGCTTCTGGGCGCTGGGGCTGGCGCGGCCCGACCCGGGGCTGCTGCGCGGCGTACCGATGTCGACGGCGCACACCGGCGCCGCCCAGCACCGCCGGCTGCTCGCGGCGGGCCTGCGCGTACGGGAATTACCGCCACTGCGCGACGTGGACACCCCGGCGGACGTCCCGCCGGTCGCGGAGGCCGCCGGACCGGGCAGCCGCTTCGCCGCCACGGCACAGCGCCTGCGCGCCCGGGACCGCGTGGCACACGACGGCGGGGCACCCGGCGGCGCCGCGGTCGGGGCCGCGGACCCCACGGCGGCCGGCGGCACGACAGCGGACCCCACCGCGCTCGACCGAGCCGCCGGATGACGTCGTCCGCACGCCGCCGCCCGGACACAGCCACCGGACCCGGCACGAGAGCCGGGACAGCCGGACCCGCCGCAAGCCGCCCGGCCGACGCCCCCCACGCCCGCCCGCCGTCGGCGGGGCCCCATGGCCCCCAACCCACCACCACCCCACCGAGCCGAGAACGTCTCCACCCCATGAATCCCCAGCCCGCAGATTCCCACCCCGGCACTCCGCACCCCGTCCCCCGTCCCGCGGCTCCCCCGCCGCGGGCCGCCGCCCGCCCGCAGTCCCCGCCCCGCCCCGGGTCGTCCGCGCACCCCCGCCCGGACGTCCCCGGCGACGACCCCTGGGACCGCGCCGACCCCTACGCGCGCGCCCTGCGCGGCGGCGCCGGGCCGCTCTTCCTGCGGCGGCGCGACGGATGGCTGCTGCCGCTCGACGTCGAGCGGTGGTGCGGGGTGCCCGACGGGAGCGACGCCACCGTGCTGCGCCGGTGTACCGGGCCCGTGCTGGACATCGGCTGCGGGCCCGGGCGGCTCGTTGCGGCGCTCGCCGCGCTGGGGCGTCCCGCGCTCGGCGTCGACGTCAGCTCCGAGGCCGTCGCGCACGCCCGGTCGCGGGGCGCCACCGCGCTGCGCCGGTCGGTGTTCGACCCGCTGCCCGGCGAGGGCCGCTGGGGCACCGCGCTGCTCGTCGACGGCAACGTCGGCATCGGCGGCGACCCCGCCGCCCTCCTCGCCCGCGCCGCCGTGCTGCTGCGGCCCCGGGGGCGGCTGGTCGTGGAGGTCGCCGCCGACGACGACGTGGACGAGCGCGTGCACGTACACGTCACGGACGGGGCCCGCGACCTCCCCGCGGGCCGCCACCCCGACCGCGCCCACCACGGCTTCCCCTGGGCCCGGGTGGGGCTGCCGGCCCTGCTCAGGTACGCGGCGGCGGGCCACTGGCGGGAGGAGGACCGCTGGAGCGCGGGGGGACGGCGGTTCGCCGCGCTACGAGCACCAGGGCGGACACCGCGAACAACCCGGCGGTGAGCAGCAGCCAGCGGTGGAGGTAGGCGTCCGCGGGCAGCGCGGTGACGCGCTCGTACCGTCCCACCTGACGGGTGATGAGCGGGAAGTAGACGAGCAGCAGCAGCCCGGAGACGACGGCCGGGAAGCGGACGTAGTTCACCAGCCGCGGCCCCAGTACGCGCTGTGCGCCCCGGTCGGCGAGCGAGTACAGGGGCAGCAGCGCCAGGTCGTGCAGCACCGCCGCGCCCGCCAGCCACAGCGCGACGCCGAGCGGGTCCTTGTCGAAGAGCCGGATGCCAACGTAGGCGGTGAGCGCGAAGGAGGCGAGGAGGAGGACGAGGGTGGGAAGCGGGCCGGGCGCGAGCAGGCCGCGCAGCGTCGCGCGCGTGGCCGGGCGGCCCGCGTTCACGGCAGTTCTCCGAACGTCAGCATGGTGACCCATTTCGTGTTGTGCACCCCCGGGTTCGCCGGGACGATGATCCGCGCCGGATAGCCGTGGTCGCGGGAGAGCGCCGCGCCGTTGACGTGGAGCGCCAGCAACGACCGTGGATCGCGTACCTGGTTGTCCCGCAGCGATGCCGACCGGAACGCCCCCCTGGGCTGCGCCGACTCCGCGAACACCCCGTCCTGCTCCCCGGCCCCCACCAGCGCCGCCAGGTCCGCGAGCCGGACCCCGCGCCACAGTTGGTCGTCCGTCGACCAGCCCTCGACGCACGCGATCGGCAACGCCGCCGTGTGCTGCGGCAGCGTCAGCAGCTCTTCCCGGGTGAGCACCGCGCGGCGGCCGTTCCCGGCGCGTACGACCAGCCGCCAGCGCGCGCCGATGTCGGCCGGCCGGACGCCGAGGGCGGCGGCGGTCTTGTTGATCTGGAAGCCGTTCGGTCCGTCGCCCGGGTCGGAGAAGCCGTGCGGGGCGAGGAGCGCGGTGCGGCGCAGCGGGCCGCCGATGCTCTGCCCCGCGGTGACCGCGACCAGGCCCAGCGACCCCGCGCCGACCAGCGCCACGGCCCCGCGCCGCGAGATCGTCGGCGGCGCCGGGTCGGTGGCACGCAGCTCGTCCATGCCCTGGTCGCGCAGCCCGCGGCGCAGCTTGCCGACGCGGGTGGCGAGGTGCACGGCGAGGGCGCCGAGGAACACCCAGGCGCCGTAGAAGTGGAGGGTGTAGAAGGAGCCGGGGAAGACGTAGAAGAGCTGCATGTTGACGACGCCGGTCGCGAACTCGAAGAGCCCGCTGCCCACCAGGAGCAGCGTCGAGCCGCGCTCCAGGGCGTGCCGGGCGGAGCGCAGCGGCGGCCAGGCGAAGAGGCGGGGAAGGACGGACCAGAGCTTGGCGAGCACGACGGGGACGAGGGCGACGCCGAGGGTGACGTGGACGCCCTGGTTGAGGCGGTAGAGCCAGTGGGGGTCGGTGGGCCAGGAGAAGAGGTAGAAGCCGAGGATGCCCTTGCCCGGAGTGGTGTCGTTGCCGGGGAGTTCGGGGTTGTAGGCGGCGTACGACAGGAAGCCGGTCAGCAGCATCAGGGGGAGGCCGGCGAGGAGGACCGTGCCGAGGAGCGCGGTGAACCACGGGCCGCGCAGCGGGCTGCGCCAGAAGGCGGGGCGGAAGGGGCCGGGCGGGGGCGGGCCGGCCCCCGGGCCGGCCTCGGGGCCGGAGTGAGGGCCGGGTCGGGGTGCCGGCGGGCGTACGGCGGACATGGTCCGACCGTAGGCCGCGAATGCGCCCGTATCATCGCACCGAGTCCTGACGAAAGCGTGACGTCGACGCGCGTTCCCCGCGCGGGCGGGGTGCGGTTGCCTAGCGTGACGACGTGACCTCCTCACCCCTCGGGCCGCCCGCCGCCGGCACGGAGACGGAAACCGGGGCCGGGACCGGCCCCGGACCCGCCGCGGAGACCGCCGTCCCCGCCTCCCCGGTATCCGCCCCCGCCGCCGGCCGCCGGTGGGACCTCCTCGCCGCCGTCCTGGCCGCCGTGGTGATCACGGCGGCGGCCCTCGTCGGGCGGGCGATCAACGACCGCGACATCCTGCACGTGCACTTCCCGCCCCTGTCCGCCGCCTGGGAGCCGCACTACGGACCCGGCACCCCCGCGGCGCTCGCGGTGGCCGCCGCCGTCGTCGCGTACGGGCCCGCGCTCGCCGACCGGCTTCCGTGGCGCCGGCTGCTCCTCGCCACGTGGGCGGCGTCCATGGCGTGGATCTGGTCCCTGGCGCTGGTCGACGGCTGGCGGGACGGCGTCACCGGGCAGTTGACGGCGACGAACGAGTACGCCCGGCCGGAGACCGTCGCCCGCTTCGCCGACCTGGGGCACGCCGTACGCACCTTCACCGACCACATCCTCATCCAGACCCCGGACAACTGGCCCGCGCACATCGCCGGGCACCCGCCCGGCGCGATCCTCACCTTCGTCGGCCTCGACCGGGCCGGGCTGGGAGGCGGCGCGTGGGCGGCGGTCTTCTGCCTCACGGTGGGCGGATCGGCGGCGGTCGCGGTGCTGGTGGCGCTGCGGACCCTGGGCGGCGAGGAGCGCACGCGGCGCGCGGCGCCGTTCCTCGTGCTGGGGCCGTGGGCGGTCTGGGCGGGGGTGTCGGCGGACGGCTACTTCGCGGCGGTGGCCGCGTGGGGCCTGGCGCTGCTGGCGCTCGCGGCGACGCGGACCGCGCGGCGGCCCGCGGTGGCGGCGGCGGGCGCGGGGCTGCTGCTGGGGTGGGCGGTGTACCTGTCGTACGGGCTGACGCTGCTGGTGCTGCCGATGGCGGCGGTGCTGTGGTGCGCGGCACGCCGGGGGCACGGGACCGGGGTGCTGCGGACGCTGCCGTGGGTGGTGCTGGGCGCGCTGCCGGTCGCGGTCGCCTTCACGGCGGCGGGCTTTTGGTGGTGGGAGGGGTACACGCTGCTGCACGAGCGCTACTACCAGGGCTTCGGCGGAGAGCGCCCGTACAGCTACTGGGTGTGGGCGAACCTGACGGTCGCGGCGATCAGCGCGGGCCTGGCGGCGGTGGCGGGCACCCGCCGCGCGGTACGCACCGCCTGGCCGCGGCGGGCCGGCCGCCCCGCCGCGTACGCCCTCGCGGTCATGGCGGTCGCCGGGCTGGCGTGCCTCGTGGCGGCCGATCTCTCCGGTCTGAGCAAGGCGGAGACGGAGCGGATCTGGCTGCCGTTCACGCTCTGGCTGCTGCCGGCCGCCGCCCTGCTCCCTGCCCGCGACCACCGGGCCTGGCTGGCGGCGCAGGCGACGCTGGCGCTGGTGGTGAACCACCTGCTGATCACGAGCTGGTAGGGGCACCCGGACCGGCCCCCCCGGGGGGCCTCACCCGGCCCTCCTGCCGCCGCCGTCCGGATGTCAGTGGCACGGCGTACCGTCGTCAGTATGTGCCGAAGCATCAAGACTCTGCGCCCTCCGTACGCCGACACCGTCACGGACGACGACATGCGGGCGGCGGCTCTGCAGTACGTCCGGAAGATATCCGGCTTCCGCCACCCCGCCCCGCACAACGCCGAGGCGTTCGACAAGGCGGTGGAGGAGATCGCCGCGTCGACGCAGGAGCTGCTGGACTCGCTGGTGGTCCGCGGCGGCAAGGGCGCCGCGTAGCCCTCCGGCTCCCGGTCCACCGCGGGCGGCAGCGGGCTGACGCCGGCGTGGCGCTCGGCGGCGTTCGCGCGCGCACGTACACGCGGGTGACGCCTGCCGCCCCCGATCGGTGTCAGACGCGGGCCGCGCCGGGGGGCCAGATGACGTCCACCGGAATGCGCAGGCCGCGGGCGTAGGCCACCAGGTGGGCGGTGACGTCCCGGGGGGTGGAGGCCGAGCCGTCCCAGACCGCCAGGACCCGGCGGCAACCGCGGATCAGCCGCTCGTCGACGGTGATGCGGGCGTCGCGGTCGCGGGGGTCGAAGTCGACCAGCCGGACCTGGTCGGCGAGCATCACCATCTCGCCCGCCGCGACGGCGTCGCGGCGGGGCAGCGGGAGGGGGAGGTTGTCGGCGGCGGGCAGGACCGTGACCAGTTTCAGGCCCACTTCACGCACCGCCCGGGCGAACGTCACCGGGAGCCCCGCGCCCGCCCGGGCCAGGCCGCCGACCGCGAGGCGCGGATCCATGCGCCGCAGTTTGCGCCGCACTTCGGACTGCACCAGGCTCAGCGTCGACTCGCTGAGATCCGCATGGCCGATGAACCCGATCACCGCACCGATCCTCCCGTCTGTCCCATGGCCGACCGCGAGCCCCTCGGCATGACGCGTCGCCCCAGAAGATCAAACACCATATGCCGACGACATGGGCCGAACGGCCCTACCGGACAGCCTTACCGGCAGGAGTCCTGTCCACGCACCGTTCGGCGGCGAATCTGGAACGAGCCGCGCACCTCCCCACGGCGTGCGTACCGCAGGAACGGCTCCGATCGCCGGGGCGGTCAGGCTGCGGTGGCGTCCAGGGCCAGGACCAGCATCACGTGCTCGTCCTCCCCGTTCCACTCCGAGCCCGTCCGCTGGAAGCCCAGCTTTTCCAGCAGCCGCACCGAACCCGCGTTGCCCACGTACGGGTCGGCGTGCAGCGGGCGGTGCCGCTCCAGCTCCAGGAACGCGGCCACCGCGCGCGTGCCTATCCCCCGGCCCCAGAACTCCCGGCCGAAGACATAGCCCAGGAACCGGCGGTCCCCGTCCCACCACGCCACCACGTTCCCCGCGACCCGCCCGTCGACCTCCACCGTCCGCACCAGGCCCGTCGGGTCCGCCAGGACCCGCCCCCGCCAGTGCGTCATGAAGCGCTCCCGCTCCCGCGGCGGGAAGTGCGACCGCCGCACGTTCTCCGGGTCGTGCTCGTGCGCGAGGAAGACCTCCAGGTCCTCCTCGGCCACTTCCCTCAGCCGCAGCTCATCCGTCATGTCGCCGAGTCTCGCACCCCCCGCTGACATCGGCCCCGACGTCTTGTTGAAGCAATGAATCGCTGCTTCAATCCTTCCCATGCCCTACCGCCGCACCCCCGCCGTCCAGGCGCGGATGGACGGCCGGCGCGACGCCCTCCTCGACGCCGCCCGCGCGCTGCTCGCCGACGAGGGCTACGCCGGCTGCACCGTCGCCGCCGTCGCCGCGCGGGCCCGTATCGCCACCGGCAGCGTCTACCGGCACTTCCCCAGCAAGTCCCTGCTCGCCGTCGAGCTGTTCCGCAGCGTCGTCACCGCGGAGGTCGAGGCCGTCTCCGCCGCCGCCCGCCGGCCCGCCGATCCCGCGGAGGGCGTCGCCGCCGCCGCGGAGACCTTCGCGCGCCGGGCGCTGCGCCGGCCGCGGCTGGCGTACGCGCTGCTCGCCGAGCCCGTCGACCCCGCCGTCGAGGCCGAACGCCTCGTCTTCCGGCGGGCGTTCCGCGACGTGTTCGCGGCGCGTATCGCCGAGGGCACCGCAAGCGGGCGGCTGCCCCGGCAGGATCCGCTGCTGACGGCCGCCGCTCTCGTCGGGGCGTGCGCGGAAGCGCTCATCGGGCCGCTGTCGGGCGCGGCCGGCGAGGCGGAGGGCCGCCCGGATGGCCCCGGCCCTCGCGCCCCCGGGCCCCACACCCCCGCGCACCTCGTCGCCTTCACCCTGCGAGCCCTGGGAGTCCCCCATGCCGACCACCCATGAGGTCACCAACCAGCCCCCTCCCCTCACCTCCTACGACGTCGCCGCCTACCCCGCCCTCCTGGAGTCCCTGCGCGCCCACGGCGCCGGCTGGGCCGAGGACGGCCTGCACGCGCTGGGGCTCCTCGCCGGCGGGCCGCAGGCCCAGGAGTGGGCCCGCAACGTCGAGGAGCAGCCGCCCGTGCTGCGTACCCACGACCGTTACGGGCACCGGATCGACGAGGTCGCGTTCCACCCGCACTGGCACGAGTTGATGCGTACCGCCGTCGAACACGGCCTGCACGCCGCGCCCTGGCGGGAGCGCACCCCCGGCGCCCACGTCGCGCGCGCCGCGAAGCTCTTCGTCTGGGGCCAGACCGACGCCGGCCACCTGTGCCCCGTCTCCATGACCTACGCCGCCGTCCCCGCGCTGCGCACCTCGCCGGCCCTCGCCGCCGCGTACGAGCCCCTGCTGACCTCCGCCGACTACGACTTCGGGCTTCGCCCGCCCACCGCCAAGTCCGGTCTCATCGCCGGGATGTCCATGACGGAGAAGCAGGGCGGCTCCGACGTACGCGCCAACACCACCCGCGCCGTACCGACCGGCGACGGCGACGGGCTCTACGCGCTCACCGGGCACAAGTGGTTCACCTCCGCGCCCATGTCCGACGTCTTCCTGACCCTCGCCCAGGCACCCGGCGGGCTGTCCTGCTTCCTCGTCCCGCGGGTGCTGCCGGACGGCACCCGCAACGCGATCCGCCTCATGCGGCTGAAGGACAAGCTCGGCAACCGCTCCAACGCCTCCTCCGAGATCGAGTACGAGGGCGCGCTCGGGCAGATCGTCGGCGAGGAGGGCGCGGGCGTGAAGACCATCATCAAGATGGTCAACATGACGCGCCTCGACTGCGCGCTCGCCACCGCCGGCGGCATGCGCCTCGGGGTCGTACAGGCGCTGCACCACGCCGATCACAGGCGCACGTTCGGCACGCGGCTCGCCGACCAGCCACTGATGGCGAACGTGCTCGCCGACCTCGCCGTGGAGGCCGAGGCGGCGACGGTGGCGAGCATGCGTCTTGCGGGCGCCGTCGACCGCGGCGAGACGGGCACCGCCGACGAACAGGAGGCGCTGTTCCGGCGGATCGGGCTGGCGGTGACCAAGTACTGGGTGTGCAAGCGCGGCCCGGCGCACGCCGCGGAGGCGCTGGAGTGCCTGGGCGGCAACGGGTACGTCGAGGAGTCCGGCATGCCGCGGCTGTACCGGGAGGCGCCGCTGCCGTCGATCTGGGAGGGCTCCGGCAACGTCGCGGCGCTCGACGCGCTGCGCGCGATGGCCCGCACGCCGGAGACGGTGACGGCGTACTTCGCCGAGGTCGACGCCGCCGCGGGCGCCGACGCCCGGCTCGACGCGGCGATCGGGCGGCTGCGGAAGGATCTGGCGGACCTGACGGCGGTGGAGTACCGGGCGCGGCGCGTGGTCGAGTCGATGGCGCTGGTGCTCCAGGGCGCGCTGCTGCACCGGTACGGCGACCCGGCGGTGGCGGACGCCTTCTGCGCGGGGCGCCTCGACGGCGACGGCGGCGGGCTGGCGTTCGGCACGCTGCCGCCGGGGGTGGACACGGCGGCGGTCCTGAAGCGGGCCCGCCCGGCGGGCGGCGCGTACGGCGGGAGCTGAGACGGGGAGCGGTCGCGTACGGTACGGGCCCGGCCGTACCGTACGGGCGCCACGGCCCCCGCGCCCCCGCGCCGGGTCCTTCCCGGCGGCCACCGCGGTGGCCGACAGCGGCGTCGCGGCGGCGAGGCCGCCCCAGAGAACGGCCGCACCCCGGGAGGCGAGTGCGGTGAGGACCGCCGGGGAGACGGCGAGGCCGAAGCCCGTGGAGAGCTGGAGGCGGGCGAGGGCGCGTCCCAGCACGGGGCGCCCGCGCCCAGGCCGGCGTTGCGCAGGGCGCGGCCGGCCGCGAGGGCGGCGTCGCGTGCGCGGCCACTGCGCTGAGCAGCGGCGGGCGCCGCGCGTTCGCTCCGTAGGCGGTCAACTCCCGTTCACCGCAGGCACCCTGTGCAAGTCGCCCCGCGGCGTCGATACTTCGGTCCATCCTGCACGCCGCACCAGGGGAGGGACCCTTGTCCGCCTACTCCAGACGCCGCGCCGTCGCCACGCTGTCCGCCGCCGCAGCCGGCGGCGCGCTCGCCGGAGGTCTCGCCTCCTCCGCCCAGGCCGCGGGTCGGGGCCGGGGGCCCGCGCCGCTGAAGCGGGCCCACGCGCACAACGACTACCTCCACGAGCGCCCGCTGCTCGACGCGCTCGACCACGGCTTCGCCAGCGTCGAGTCGGACATCTGGCTGGTGGACGGCCAGCTCCTCGTCGCCCACGACGAGTCGCAGCTCGACCCGGCCCGCACCCTCCAGCGGCTCTACCTCGACCCGCTGGCACGCCGCATACGGGCCAACGGCGGCCGTGTCTACAAGGGCCACAAGCTGACCCTGCACCTGCTCATCGACCTCAAGACCGCCGGCGACCCCACCTACCGCGCGCTGTCCGAGGTGCTGCGCGGCTACGGCTCGATCTTCAGCTCCGCCGCCGGCGGCAGGGTACGGCGCCGCGCGGTGACCGCCGTCGTCTCCGGCGACCGCGGCGCCCGCGCGCCGATGGAGGCCGAGAAGCTCCGGTACGCCTTCTACGACGGCCGCCACGACGACATCAACACCGGTGTCCCCGCCTCGTTCATCCCGCTCATCAGCGGCAACTGGAACTCCAGCTTCACCTGGCAGGGCACCGGCACGATGCCGGCCGCCGAGCGCAACTGGCTGAACCTCATCGTCCACACCGCCCACCAGCAGGGCCAGACGATCCGCTTCTGGGCCACGCCCGACACCCCGGGCGCGGCGCGCGACAACCTGTGGCGCACGCTGCTCGACGCGAACGTGGACTGGATCAACACCGACGACCTGGCGGGCCTGCAGTCCTTCCTTCGCGAACACGACGCCTGACGGACCCGGGCCCCCGGCGTCTCACACGACGTACGCCCCCTCCCGCGCCGCCACCGCCGCCGCCTCGGCGGCGCGGTCGGCGGCGGCGGTGTCGAGCGGGTCGCCGCTGGCGAGCAGCCGGTAGTACAGGGGGGCGGAAACGGCGCGGATCACCTCGTGCGGGTCCGTGCCCGCGGGGAGTTCGCCGCGGGCCACGGCCTGTTCGACGCAGGGGGCCCACTCGGCGATGCGGATCTCATAGAAGCGGTGCAGGGCCGCCGCGGTGCGGTCGTCGCACGTGGCCGCGGCGATCACGGCGCGGAACAGCGCGCCCTGCCGGGCGTCGGCGAGGGTGGCGAGGACGAGGTGCGCGTTGGCGCGCAGGTCGCCGAGGAGGGTGCCGGTCTCGGTGCGCGGCACGGACTGCTCCGCCATGTCCGCGAGCAGGTCGGCGATGAGCCCGGTGGCGGAGCCCCAGCGGCGGTAGACGGTGGTCTTGCCGACCTCGGCACGGCGGGCGATGTCGGCGAGGTCGAGGTGGGCGAAGCCCTGTTCCGCCAGGGCGTCGCCGGCGGCCTTCAGGACCGCGGCCCGGACCCGCGCGGTACGGCCGCCCGGCCTCAGGGTGCCGGGATCGGCTTCGGGAGTCGGCTCTGCCGCCGCCATTAACGGGTCTCCAGTTTCATTAGTTCGCCCTCCTCTGCTACCTTCGATGCCAGCTTAACGGAACATAAGTTCCGTTAGCTCGCTCGAAGGGAACCTTCACATGTCCGTCCTCGGCCGGGCCGCCACCGCGCCCGCCCCCACCGCGCTCCGCATGACGGGCCGGCAGAAGCTCGTGCTCACCCTTCTCCTCGGCGCCCAGTTCATGGTCGCGGTGGACTTCTCCATCCTCAACGTCGCCCTCCCCGTCATCGGCGCCGGTCTCGGCTTCCCCCTCGCCCACCTGCAGTGGATCGCCACCGCCTTCGCGCTCGCCGCCGCCGGCTTCACCCTCCTCTTCGGCCGCGTCGCCGACCTCTTCGGCCGCAAGCGGCTCTTCCTCGGCGGCATGGCCCTGCTCTGCCTGTCCTCCGTGCTCGGCGGCCTCGCCGCCTCCCCCGGGATGCTGCTCGTCGCCCGCGTACTCCAGGGCCTGGCCACCGCCGCCGTCGTGCCCGCCGGGCTGTCCCTGCTCACCACCGCCTTCCCGGAGGGTCCGCTGCGGCAGCGTGCGCTCGGGCTCAACGGCGCGCTGATGTCCGCCGGGTTCACCGCGGGCGCCGTGCTCGGCGGGCTGCTGACCGACCTGCTCTCCTGGCGCTGGGCGTTCCTCGTCAACGTGCCCGTGACCGCCGTGATCCTCGCCGCGGCCCCCGCCGTCATCGCCGACTCCCGCCCCGCCGACCGGCCCCGCCTCGACCTCCCCGGCGCGGTCACCGTCACCGGCGGGCTGCTCGCCGTCGTCTACGGGCTCACCCACGCCGGCGAGGCCGGCTGGACCGAACCGGTCACCCTGGCCGCGCTCGGCGCGGGCGCCGCCCTGCTCACCGCGTTCTGGTTCGTCGAGCAGCGGGCACAGAAGCCGCTCGTGCCGGTACGCATCCTGCGGCGGCCCACCGTCGTGTGGGGAAACGCCGCCGGGCTCGTCGCCTTCCTCACCGAGACCTCCCTCGTCTTCCTCCTCACCCTCTATCTGCAGGAAGTCCTCGGCTACACCCCGCTCGCCACCGGCCTGGCCTTCGGCGTCCTGGGGCTGGGCACCGTGCTCGGCGGTACCCTCGGCGGGCGGGTCATCGGCCGGGTCGGCAGCCGCGCGGCGATCGTCTACGGCGGTGTGGCCCAGGCCGTCGCCACCGCGGCCCTGCTCGCGCTCGGCACGTCCGGCGCGTGGGTCTGGCTGCTGCTCGCGGCGACGTTCGCCGGCGGAGTCGGCAACATGCTCATGATCGTCGGGTTCATGGTCACCGCCACCTCCGGACTGCCCGACTCCGAACAGGGCCTGGCCACCGGGCTTGCGACGATGACCCAGCAGGTCGGCATCACGATGGGCATCCCGGTGATGAGCGCGATCGCCACCGCCCGGATCACCGCCGCCGGGGGCCACGGCCCGCAGGCCGTGCTCGACGGGGTCAGGACCGCGGTCGGGGTCAACGCCGCGCTCGCCCTCGCCGGGGCGCTGGCCGCGGGGGCGCTGCTGGGGCGCGGGCGCAAGCGGGCGGCGCCGGGGCGATGAGTCCCGTACACGTCCGAGGCGCCGGCACGCGCGAACGGCCGTACCGGAAGCCGGGCCGTCCCCGCCGCCTAGGCCACCGTGCCCCCCGGGGTCAGCGCCCGCTCCACCGCCTCGCGCGTCAGCTTCCGCAGTTCCGCCGCGTCGTCCAGGTCGTGGCCGACGAGGAGCCCGTCGCGCAGCACCAGCAGGATGTCCGCCGTGCGCTCCGCGTCCGGGTGCCCGTCCGCGGCCAGCAGGTCGCGCATCAGGGTGCGGAACCACCGCCGGTAGTCGCCCACCGCGCGGCGCACCGGGTGGTGCGGGTCGGGGTACTCGGCCGCGGCGTTGATGAAGGGGCAGCCGCGGAATCCCTGCCCCGCGCCCGCTTCGGCGATGTGGTCGTAGACCGCCAGCACCGTGGCCCGCGGCGGGCCGCCCGCGAGGGCCGCGGCCACCTCCTGCTGGCGCCGGCACTGGTCGGTCAGATAGGCCGCGACCAGGTCGTCCTTGGTACGGAAGTGGTGGTAGAAGGTCGCCTTCGCCACGCCCGCCTCGGCGATGATCCGGTCGACGCCCACCGTGTGCACCCCGTCGGCGTAGAAGAGCCGCGTCGCGGCGTCGAGGACGCGGCTGCGGGCGGGAGACTTCGCGGGGGCGGCCACGTCTTGACCGTACCAGACAGACCTGTCTAGTCTGAGGGTGAGCAGACAGAACTGTCTGTTCACTCACCGTCTCCCGGAGAGGCCCTTCCCATGAGTGTTCTGTACACCGCGGTCGCCACCGCCAACGGCCGCGACGGCCGCGGCGCCACCTCCGACGGCAAGCTCGACGTCACGCTCGCCCCGCCGACCGAGCTGGGCGGGAGCGGCGAGGGCACCAACCCCGAGCAGCTCTTCGCCGTGGGCTACGCCGCCTGCTTCACCAGCGCCATGGGCGTCGTCGCCAAGGGCATGGACCTCGACGTCTCCGACGTCTCCACCACCGCCGAGGTCGGCATCGGCCCCAACGACGCCGGCGGCTACGGGCTGGAGGTGACCCTGCGGGTGGAGATGCCCGACTCCATCCCGGCCGAGCAGGGCCAGAAGCTGCTGGAGGCCACCCACCAGGTGTGCCCGTACTCGAACGCCACCCGCGGGAACATCCCGGTGCGGCTCGTCGTGGAGTGAGGGTGATCCCGGCGCGCCGTCACCGGATCGGGGTGCGCGCGCACCTAGCGTGACGCCGTGTCAACGAGTCGCCACCACTCCCCCCGAAAGCGGCGCGACGCCGTCGCCGTCGTCCTCCCCCTCGTCGCCGCGGCCGTGCTCGCCGCCCTCGCCGGCGCGAGCACGGCCGGTGCCGCGAGCGCGGCCCCCCGCAGCGCCGGTGTCACGGCGCCCGTGACCGCGGCCGGCCCGCCGTCCGTGAACGCGCCGCACGCCGCCGGCGCCCCGCGCGCGGAGCCCGAGCCGCCCCCGTACCGCGTACGCAGCGGCGACACCCTCTCCGCGATCGCCCGCCGGCTCCAGGTGCCGCCGCAGCGGCTGTACGAGGCCAACCGGTCCGTCATCGGCGCCGACCCGGACCTGCTGCGGCCCGGCCAGGTCATCCTCGCGCCCGCGCCCGGCTGGAGAGCACCGGTCGACGTCGACTACCGGATCTCCGCCGCCTACGGCATCCCCGGCGCCGGCTGGTCCGCCGGCTACCACACCGGCGTCGACCTCGCCGTCCCCACCGGCACCCCGGTGTACTCCGTCGGCCCCGGCGAGGTCCACCGCACCTCCGCCGAGGGCGCGTACGGCAACCACGTCCTCGTCCGCATGGCCGACGGCCACTACGTCCTCTACGCCCACCTCGACCGGATGTCCGTCGTCGCGGGCGACCCCGTCAGCGGCGGCACCCGGATCGGCGAGTCGGGGAACACGGGCAACTCCACCGGGCCCCATCTGCACTTCGAGGTCCGCCAGGGCCCCGACTACGGCACGGACATCGACCCCGTCGCCTACCTCGCCCGGTACGGCATCGCCCTGTGAGGCACCGCGCACGCACAGCGGCGCCCCGGGCCTGACCGCCCGGGGCGCCGCCGTCCGTTCACCTCCCGATCGCTAGCCGAACGTCACCGAGTCGACGTCGAACGAGTTGTTCTGCGGTGACGTGAACCTCAGATAGAGCTTGTGCGATCCCGCCAGCTCCTCGACCGGCACCGCCTGCGTGGCCTGGTAGTTGTCCCAGTCCCCGGTGTTCGGCACCGATGTCGTCGCCAGGAGCTGCCCGTCCGGGGCGTCGGCGCGCAGTTCGATGGCGCCCACGCCGTACGGCGACGACAGCTTGTACGAGACCTGGCTCACGCCTTCGACGGACATCGGTTCGAAGGCGATCCAGTCGCCGTCGGAGATGTCGCCGATCCGCTTGCCGTTCTCGGCCCCGGACTGGTCGATGATCCGGGTGCCGGACTGGTCGTCGTAATACTCGGCCTGCTTGTGCTTGGGCTGCAGGACCGACTTGGCGTACCCGGTCAGCGCACCGGCGCCGTCACCGCCGCCGTCCTGGTAGCGGGCGTTGAGGACGTAGGTCAGGTCCGCGCCCTCCGGGTGGCCGCCGAGGTCACCGGTGTCGACGGTGCCCTCGCAGCCGGGCAGGTCGGTCGTGGAGTGCTCGTGGTCGTCGTGCCCGAGGGCCGGGTTGACGAAGACCTTGGAGCAGTCGATCTCGCCGTCCTCCGGGTCGGTCACGGTGACCGTGTACGGGATCTGGTCGCCGAACTCGATCAGCGTGCCGTTGACCGGGGTCTCGATCGTCACCTCCGGGGCGGTGTTGCCCGCGGTGATGGGGATGTTGGCGTAGCCGGTGTTCCCGGTGGAGTCGGTGACCTTGAGCTGGGCGGTGAAGTCGCCCGCCGTCTCGTAGGTGTGGCTGGCGTCGGCCTCGGTGGAGTCGAAGGTGCCGTCGCCGTCGAAGTCCCACGCGAAGCTGAGCGAGTCGCCGTCGGGGTCGTTCGATCCCTCGCTGGAGAAGTCGACCTCCAGCGGCACGGGCCCGTTGGTCACCGAGGCGGTGGCCTTGGCGACCGGGGAGCGCTTGCCCTGGTTGTAGTCGATGCGGTACAGCCCCGAGTCGCTGTTGCCGCCGCCGAACTCGCTGCCCCACTCCAGGACGTAGAGCGAACCGTCCGGGCCGAAGGTCATGTCCATCGGCTTGTTGAAGTTCGCCGAGGCCAGGAAGTCGTTGATCTTCAGAACCTCCTCGTTCTCGTCGAAGCGGACCTCCTTGACGTAGTTGCGGGTCCACTCGTAGAGGAAGCCGGCCCCGTCGAAGTACTCGGGGAACTTCGTCTCGGAGGGGTTGTCCGCGTCGTAGTGGTAGACGGGGCCGCCCATGGGCCCGGAGCCGCCCTCACCCATCTCCGGGAAGGTCTCGGAGGGGCCGTAGCCGTACCAGATCTCCGGCATCTCGACCTTGGGCAGCTCGGTCAGCCCGGTGTTGTTCGGCGAGGGGTTGGTCAGGTTGTCGCAGTCGAACTTCGCGCCGACCTGGCCGGTGTCCGGGTTGTACGGGGCGTAGGGCTGGTTGTTTCCGTGGCAGAAGGGCCAGCCGAAGTTGCCGGGCTGCTTGATGACGTTGTACTCGACCATGCCCTCCGGGCCGCGGTCCGTCGTCGGCAGCCCGCGGTCGGGGCCGTAGTCGGCGGCGTGGACGTAGCCGGTCTCCTGGTCGACGGTGAAGCGGAACGGGTTGCGGAAGCCCATCGCGTAGATCTCGGGACGGGTCTTGTCGCTGCCCTCGGCGAACAGGTTGCCCTCGGGGATGGTGTAGGTGCCTTCCTCGGTGGGCTTGATCCGCAGGATCTTGCCCCGCAGGTCGTTGGTGTTGCCCGCGGTCCGCGCGGCGTCCAGCATCTCCTCGCCTTCACGCCAGTCGATCGGCGAATAGCCCTGCCAGTCGGGGCTCAGGTTCGGCGGCACGTCGTCACCGGTGCCCAGGTACAGCGTGCCGTCGGGGCCGAACTCGACGGCGCCGCCGGTGTGTCCGGGCTCGGGGAAGGTGCGGTCCCGGTACGCGGGCACGTCGAGCAGCTTCTTCTCGCTGGCGGTGTCGAGCGTGCCGTTCGTGAGCGTGAAGCGCGACAGCCTGTTCACGTCCTCGGCGCTGCCGGCCGGGGCGTAGTAGAGGTAGATCCAGCCGTTCTCGGCGAAGTCCGGGTCCAGTTCCATGCCGACCAGGCCGTCCTCGCCGCCGGTGTAGACGTCGAGCTTGCCGGCGGTGGTGGTCTGGTGGGTGGCCGGGTCGAAGACCTGGACCTCGCCGGCCCGCTGGATGTAGTAGACGCGGCCGTCCTCGGCCACGTCCAGCTCCATCGGGTCGGCGGTGTCGTCGTCGAGGGTGACCTTCTCGTAGCCCTTCCAGACCGTGCCGCCGCAGTCGCCGGGCTCGGCGCCGGCGGCCCACTTCACGCCGCCGATGACGTGGTCGCGGAACTCCGCCTCGCTGTAGGCGGGGGTGTCGTGGCCCATGGCGGTGGCCCAGACGTTGCCGCCGTCGGCGTTACGGCACCAGGAGATCGGGTGGTCGGCGCCCATGGCGTCGCCGCCCGGGTCGTACGTCGTCTCGTCGGCGGTGACGAGGACGTGCACGTCGCCGCGGGGGTTGACGTCGAAGTTGTACCACTCCTCGGGGCGCTCCCAGCGCTCGGGAAGGCCCTTGGTCGAGGGGTGCACCCTGTCGGCGACCTTCGCGGTGCCCTGCAGCACGCCGGGCGAGTGGCTCGGCATGTGGGCGCCGCCGTTGATCAGCTCGTCCCACCAGGGGAACTCGTTCTCGATCCCCATGTCGAGCGTGTTGTGGACGGCCGCGACGCCGCCGCCGTTCTGCACGTACGTCTGCATGGCGGCGCGCTGCTCGTCCGTGTCCCAGACCATGCCGGAGTTCTGCAGCATGATGATCACGTCGTACTCGGCGAGCGCGGCGTCGTTGAAGACGGTCGAGTCGTCGGTCTGGTCGACCTCGAACCCGTTCTCCTCCGCCTCCTCCTGGACCATCTGGATGCCGGCGGGGATGGAGCCGTGGACGTATCCCACGGCCTTGGTGAACAGCAGCGCCTTGAAGGCCGGTGCCTTCTCGGCCGCGGATGACGGCAGCGCTGTGAGTGCGAGCAGGACGGCGGCCAGCAAGGTGACCACCGACCTGCCTATGTCACGAGCATGACAGCTCATGAGTCGGTCCTCTCCTTCGGTGTGCGGGATGTGTGGGGCGTACCGGTCGGTGAGAGGGGTTCATGGGGGCGATCCGCGCGCGGGTGCGCGCAGGGTGGTCCGCCGGGCCCGGATCGGGGTCCCGGAACTCCGGGCCCGGCGGCGTGTGGGCGAGCGGTGCGTACGCGGTCAGGGTGCGTACGGGTACGTCGGGTCACTCAGGCGGGTAACGCGCGGCGCAGGAAGGCGAGTCCGTCGACCGCGATGGCGTCCTGGGTCGGCGCCAGCGCGCGCCACACCGACGCGGCGACGGCGATGGTGGCGTTGTGCGCGGTGAAGGACTCGATGCACAGCGGGCCCCGGTAGCCGGCTTCGTCCAGTGCGCGGAGGAAACCGGGCCAGTCGAGGTGGTCGGCGCCGGGGGCGCCGCGGTCGTTGGCGCAGACCTGGACGTGCGCGATCCGGCCCGCCGCCGCACGTACGGCGCCGGGCAGCGAGCGCTCCTCGATGTTCTGGTGGTAGGTGTCGAGGGCCACGCCGATCGTCTCACCGGGCAGCCCGTCCAGCGCCGTCACGGTCTGCGCGACGGTGTTGAACAGGCTCGTCTCGTACCGGTTGAGCGGCTCGACGGCGAGCAGCACACCCGCGGCGGCGGCATGGGCGACGACCGGTGCGATGTTGTCGCGCCATTCGGCGTACGCCGCGGCCCGCTCGTCGGCATCCATACGCCAGGTCCGGCCCACCGCCGTGTACATGGGGCCGGCGACGACGGGCGCGCCGACCTCGCGCGCCGCGTCGACGCAGTGCCGCAGGTAGTCCTGCGTGGTGCGGACCGCCAGCGGCTCGGCGCGGACGAGCCCGCGTTCGGGCGGCATGACGGCGACGACGGCGGCGGGGGCCAGGCCGTTGTCGTCGAGGAGCTTCGCCGCCGCGGCCGGCTGCCAGTCATCGGGCTGCTCCATCGGCAGCTCCGCGCAGTCGAACCCCCACCCGGCCAGCCGGGGCAGCACCGACTCCAGGGCGCGTTCGGTGACCGGGGAGTGCCAGATCCACGGGTTGGCGCCGATCAGCCGTCTTCCGGCGGGCATCACTCACCGCCCCAGTCGCCGGGGTAGCCGGGCAGGTCCTCGCAGCCGCAGGCGCCGTAGTGCAGCGGGGGCATGCCCTCCTTGTAGTACTCGTCGAAGTTCTCCTCGGTCACGACGGGCTGCGGCAGCGTCCACTCCTTCGGCACCTCCTCGCCCTTGAGGATCTTCAGCGCGGCGATGACCGGGGTGCGCCACTGGAACGTGGGGTACGCCGGGGCGATGGCGGTGAGGTCCTTGTCCTTCCACGCCTGAAGGAAGTCCTGCTGGTCCTCGCCGGTGATCGGCGGGATGTCCTCGCCCGCGTCCTCGAACGCCTCGACCGCCGCCACCGACGTGGCGCCGGAGTCCATCCACACCCCGTCGATCTGCCCGTGCCGCGCAATGGCGTCGGAGACGATCGACTTGGCCTTCGACGGGTCGCCGTCGGTGAACTTCACCTCGACCACGTCGAGCCCGGCCTTCTCGAACGCGATCTCGGCCGCCGACCAGCGGGTCTCCAGCACGTCCACGCCGGGCGAGATGCGCAGGGCCACGATCTTGCCGCCCTTGTCCACCTCGTCCACGAGGAAGTCCGCGGCGGCGGCGCCGTACGCGTAGCCGCCGATGGGGCTGATGAACGTCACCGCGCAGTCGGTCTCCACGCCCCGGTCGAAGACGATCACCGGGATCTTGCCGCACGCCTCCTCGACCGCCGGGGTGAGCGTGGCGGTGGTGTTCGGCGAGACGATCAGCGCGTCGCAGTCCTGGCCGGACAGCTCCTGGATGTCGGAGATCTGCTTGTCGTCCTTGCCCTGGGCGTCCAGGACGGTGAAGTCGGCGATCTCGTCGTGCTGCGCGACCTCCGCCTTCATGGTCTTCAGACCGACCTGCCGCCAGGGGTTGAAGACCCCGGCGTTGGAGAAGCACAGCTTGGTCCCCTCGATACCGCCCTTCCTGGCGTACTGGGAGGTGTCGACCATCCCGCCCGCCTGCGGGTCGAGCATCTGCTCCCAGGGCTTGCCCTCGGGCCCTTCCGGAGTCGCCTCGGTGAGCCGCAACTGGCGGTCGTAGTCCGCCTGGTCGAAGAACTCCGACTTCTTGTCGCCGTCCTCCGCCTGCTCGGAGGCCGCGGCGTCGTCCGCCAGGTCGTCCTTCGGCGCGTCGGAGGAGCAGGAGGCGATCAGCGCGGCGGCCATCAGCGCGGCGGCCGGGGCGGCCAGCCGGCGGCTCCTGCCGCGGGTGAGGGTCGTGCGGCGCGTACGGCTCATGAGGAGGACTTCCCTTCCGAGGGCGTCGAAGGTGAGGAGCGGGGCGAGGGTGGTCCGGTACGGCGCAGCCTGGCGAAGCCCGACCGGCCGGTGGCGCCGAGGCCGACGGCCGCGATGACGATGAATCCCTGGACCGTGGACTCCAGCGCGCCGGAGACGCCCTGGAGGTTGAGGAGCGTGAACAGCGCCTGGAGCGAGAACGCGCCGGCCATGGCGGCGACGACCGAGCCGCGACCGCCGCCGAGGATGACTCCGCCGAGCACGACGGCGGTGATGGCCTCGAACTCCAGCCCCCGGCCGGCCTGCGCGGAGACGCCGGAGAACCCGGCGACCAGCACCGCGGCGAGTGCCGCGGCGGTGCCGGAGAGCACGAACGCGAGGGTACGCACCCGGGGTACGCGCACGCCCGCCAGCGCGGCGGCGCGCTCGTTGTCGCCGGTGGCCAGGAGCGTACGGCCGAAGTCGGAGCGCATCAGCCACACGGCGATCGCACCCACCGCGAGACACGCGAGGACCGCCCACGGCAGCCAGCCGCCGGCCTCACCGCGGCCGAAGGTACGGAAGGACTCGGGCAGCACACCCTGCGGGGAGCCGCCGGTCCAGTAGAAGACGGCGCCTTCGAGGATCAGCATCATGCCGAGGGTGGTGATGAACGACGGCACCAGCAGCACGGTGGTGATGAGCCCGTTGACCAGGCCGACGATCGCACCGGCGAGCAGCAGCCCGGCGGTGACCAGGAGCCAGGGGGCGTCCGGGTACGAACCGTAGAACTCGGCCCCGGCGACGACGCCCGCCGTGACCACCGCGCCGACGGAGAGGTCGAAGCCCCCGGAGACGATCACCATGTACTGGCCCGCGGCGAGGATCACCAGCGGGGCGGCGCGCTTGATGAAGGCCAGGAAGGAGTCGGGCTCGTAGAACCCGGGGTCGGTGATCGCCAGCGCGGCGAGCAGGACGGCGAGGAGAACGTAGACGGGGGCGCCGGTGCCGAGCGCGGCGGCCAGTCGCCGCCCCGGGCCGACGGTGTGTTCGGCGGTCGCTGTCGTCATGCGGGCAACTCCTTACCGGACGCGTCCTGCGCCTCCCGCCGGGCGTCGCCCGGGGAGGCGGCGCCCTCCGCGCCGCGCGCCTTCCCCGCCGGGCCGGCCGGCGCCGCCGGGGCCTTCTCCGGCTGCCCGTCTCCTCCGCCGCCTCTCCTGCGCCGCCGTCCGGCGGCCCGCGCCACGCGCGGCCTCGCGTACAGGGCGACGGCGGCGATGATGACCACGCCGCGGACGACGTTCTTGAAGAACGGGTCGACGGAGAGCTGGTTGAAGATGCTGTCCAGCACGGACAGCAGCAGCACCCCGCCGAGCGTCCCCGCCACCCCGCCGCGCCCGCCGGCCAGCGCGGTGCCGCCGAGCACGACGGCGGCGATGGAGTCCAGGTCGTAGCGCGCCTCGGTGCCCGCCCAGGGGGCGCCTGCCCCGAGCCGGGAGGCGAGGAAGAGAGCGGCGGCGCCGACGCACAGGGAACACAGCACGTGCGCGTAGATGACGGTGCGCCGGGTGCGTACGCCGGACAGGCGGGCCGCGTGCTCGTCGCCGCCGGTGGCGTACATGTGGTGGCCCAGGCGGGTGCGTTTGGTGATCAGCCAGAGCACGGCGGCCACGGCGATCAGCAGGAAGACGGAGACCGGGATGAAGCCCATGCGGTCGTAGCCCAGCCGCTGGAACGACGCGGGGACGTCGCCCGCGGGCCCGGTGTAGTTGTCCTCGATGTAGCCGCGCAGGATGAACGCCATGCCGAGGGTCGCGATGAAGGCGTTGACCTTCAGCCCGGTGACGATGAGGCCGTTGGCGAGCCCGACCGCGGCGGAGAGCGCGAGCACGGCGAGCACCGCCGTGACGACGCTGCCGCCCTCCATCGTCTCGGCGGCGACCAGCGTGCCGAGGCTGATGAGGTACGCGACGGACAGGTCGAGCGAGCCGGTGAGGATCACCGCGGACTGGCCGACGGCGACCAGCCCGAGGGCGACGGAGTTCTGCAGGATGCCGGTGAAGTTGGACTGGGTCATGAACTGGCCGCCGTCGGCGGCGACGATGATCCAGCCGATGAGCGTGACCGCGGCGGCGGCCAGCCAGACGCCGACGACGGGGTCGGTGAGCTTGAGCCGCCCGGCGGCGGGCAGCCGGCGCGGGCGGGCGGCCGGCGCGGGGGCGTCGGTGCGTACGGCGGTCATGCGGCGCTCCCCTCGGAGGACCCGTCGGACGCCGTCGCCAGTCGCATGATCTCCTCTTCGCTCGCGCCGGCGGGGAGTTCGCCGGCGAAGGTGCCGTCGGCCATGACGAGGATCCGGTCGCTCATGCCGATCAGCTCGGGCAGTTCCGAGGAGACGATGAGGACGGCCATGCCGTCGCGGGCGAGTTCGCGGACCAGGGTGTGGATGGCGGCCTTGGCGCCGACGTCGACGCCGCGGGTCGGCTCGTCGAAGAGCAGCACGCGGGGTCCGGCGGCGAGCCACTTGGCGATGACGACCTTCTGCTGATTGCCGCCGGAGAGGTACTGGACTTCCTGGTCGTGGCCGCGGGCACGGAGGTTGACGCGGTCGAGCAGCCCGGCGACCTCGCTCGCCCGCGCGCCGCCGGCGTGGACCGCGCGGGTGACGAGGAGGGCGTTGTCGCGTACGGACTGGTGCAGGGCCAGCCCTTCGCCCTTGCGGTCCTCGGTGACCAGGGCGACGCCGCCGCGGATGGCCTGCCGCGGGCTGCCGGGGCGCAGCGCGCGGCCGGCGACGGTCATGTGGCCGCGGGTGAAGGGCGCGGCGCCGAAGAGGGCCCGTACCAGGGAGGTACGGCCGGAGCCCTGGAGTCCGGCGACGCCGGTGACCTCTCCCGCCCGGAGGGTGAGGTCGATGCCGGCGAGGCGTTCGTTGCCGGCGCCCGCCGTCGTCAGCACGGGCTCGCCGATCTCCTCGGCGCGGGCGCGGGGCGGGTAGTACGAGCCGAGTTCGCGGCCGACCATGGCCCGTACGACGTCGTCGGGGGTGGTGTCGGCGGTGGTGAGGGTGGTGACCTTGCGGCCGTCCTTGAGGACGGTGATGCGGCGGGAGAGGTCGAAGACCTCGCGGAGACGGTGGCTGATGTAGAGGATGCCGATGCCGCGGGCGGCGAGGCGGCGGATGAGCGCGTAGAGAAGCTCGACCTCGTGGTCCGCCAGGGGTGCGGTCGGCTCGTCCATGACAAGCACACGGACGTCGGAGGCCGCCAGCGCCTTGACGATCTCCACCGTCTGCTGGCGGGCCACCGACAGGTCCTTGACCTGGGTGTGGGGGGCGATCCCGGTCTCGTCCAGCTCGGCCAGCAGCTCGGCCGTGCGGCGCTCCATGGCGCGCCGGTCGACGAGCCCGCGGCGTACCGGCTCACGGCCGAGGAAGACGTTCTCCGCGACGGTGCGGTGCGGGAGGAGCGCGAACTCCTGGTGGATGAGACCGATCCCGGCGGCCTGGGCCTGAACGGGGTGCGAGAAGGCGTGCACCGTGCCGTCGAGCGTGATCGTGCCCTCGTCGGGGGCGTACTCCCCGGCGAGCACCTTCATCAGCGTCGACTTGCCCGCACCGTTCTCCCCCACCAGGGCGTGCACCTCGCCCGGTTCGAGGTCGAGCGACACCCCGTGCAGCACCCGCACCCCGAGAAAGCTCTTGGAGACGTCCTGCATCGTCAGCATGAAAAGCAATGTCCCCAGGCTTCTTTGGACTGTCAAGAGCTTAAGCAAGGGCTTTCGCCGAAGAGTTGGCAAAGACTTTGGCCGAATGTCGAACAAAGAAGGTCTTGTTGGTGTCGTAGGTCGTCTCTATGGTGGTCGATGTGACAGCCGCTTCCTCTCCTTCTTCGCCGATGCCGCCACCGCCGCCGCCATCGGCCTCCGGCACACCGCCCCCCGGAGGGCCGGGGAACCCGCCGTACAGCCCGCCCGCGGGCCAGTCCCCCGGCGAGGTCCTGGCGCTCATCAGCTCCGGCGCCGCCGCCACCCGCGCCGAGATCGCCCGCCTCACGGGCCTCGCCCGCTCCACCGTCTCGCAGCGCGTCGACGCGCTGATCGCCCACGGTTTCGTCGACGAGGACGCCGAAGCCGGCTCCACCGGCGGCCGTCCCCCGCGCCGCCTCTCGCTGCGCACGCGCGAGCACGCCGTCGCCGGCGTCGACCTGGGCGCCTCGCACTGCCGGGTCGCGCTGTTGGACATCGGCGGCACGCTGCTCGCGGTCCGCGAGGACCCGCTGACGATCGCGGACGGCCCGGAAGCGGTTCTCGGCCACGTCGAACGGACGATGCAGCGGCTGCTGGAGGAGGCCGGCCGCGACCCCGGGACGCTCCGCTCCATCGGCGCGGGCGTGCCGGGCCCGGTGGAGTTCTCCACCGGCCGCCCGGTGGACCCGCCGATCATGCCGGGATGGCATCAGTTCCCCATCCCCGAGTTCTTCGACGAGCGCTTCGGCGTCCGCGCGCTCGTGGACAACGATGTGAACGTCATGGCACTGGCCGAACAGCGCCGGGCCTTCCCGGACACGTCGTACCTGCTCTACCTGAAGGTGGGCACGGGCATCGGCTGCGGCATCATCGCCGACGGCCGGCTGCACCGGGGCGCGCAGGGCTCGGCGGGCGACATCGGCCACATCCGCGTGGGCGAGCGCGAGGAGCTGTGCCGCTGCGGCAACTCGGGCTGCCTGGAGGCGATAGCGGGCGGCGCGTCCCTCGCGGTCCGCCTCCGGGAGCTGGGCCTGGAGGCGTCGGCGGGTCTCGACGTCGTACGCCTGGTCAAGGAGGGCAACCGGGAGGCGGTCCGCATGGTCCGCGAGGCGGGCCGGGCGGTGGGGGAGGTGCTGGCGGGCCTGGTGAACTTCTTCAACCCGGAGACGGTGGTGGTCGGCGGCGCCCTGGCCGCGGTGCACGACCAGTTGCTGGCCGGGGTGCGGGAGGCGGTGTACCGCAGGTCGCATCCGCTGGCGACGCACGTGCTGCGGATCGAGCCGAGCAGGACGGGCGAGAACGCGGCGGCGATCGGGGCGGGGATCCTGGCGATAGAGCACGCGCTGTCCCCGAGGCAGGTGGACATGGCCCTGGCGGAGGCGGCGGGCTGAGGCGCACGGGCCGACGCCCGCGCGTGCTCGTACACACCGCGCGGCCGGGCCCGGCCCTGCGCCCGGAGCCGCTCCGTGCGCCGGGGCGGCGATCCGCCGGTGATCACCGAGCATGAAGACGTTCCCCTCCCGCGGGACACCCGCCGAACCCCACGGTGTGCAGACAGCTCGAATGGCGACTCATCCCGCCAGGCCTGATGCTGAATCCGCGAGGTGATCACCATGAGCGGAAGGCACGGCCACAGGGGTGGCACACCCGTGCGGAGCGGGCGGCACGACGAGGACGCGGACCTTCCGGACTCCCTCGTGGACGCGTTCGCCTCCAGGCTGCGAGGAGAGCTCATCCGGCCCGGGCAGCGCGGCTATGATCCGGCGCGCGAGCTCTGGAACGGCATGATCGACAGGTACCCGGCGATGGTGGCCCGGTGCGCGGATGAAGACGACGTCGTCGCCGCCGTCGACTTCGCCCGCGACAACGGGATGCTGGTCGCCGTGCGCGGAGGCGGGCACGGCGTCGCCGGTCACGCGGTCTGCGACGGTGGTCTGGTCATCGACCTGTCCGGGATGCGCGGCGTCGACGTCGACCCCGAGGCGCGCACGGCGGTTGCGCAGGGCGGCTGCACGCTGGGGGACGTCGACCGCGAGACGCAGCGCCACGGGCTCGCCACTCCGCTGGGCGTGGTGACGCAGACCGGGATCGCCGGCCTGACCCTCTCCGGGGGAATGGGCTGGCTCCGCCGCAAACACGGGTTGAGCTGCGACAATCTCCTGTCCGCACGGATTGTCACCGCCGACGGGCGCGTTCTGGTCGCCGACGGGAACCACCATCAGGACCTGTTCTGGGGGATCCGCGGCGGTGGCGGCAACTTCGGCGTCGTCACCTCGTTCACCTACCGTGTGCATCCCCTGGGGCCGGAGGTCTTCGTCTGCTTCGTGTTCTACCCCGCGGCCCGTGCGAAGGACGTGCTGCGGGCCTGCGAGCGCCACCTGGCCCAGCGGCCGGACGACTTCGCCCCGATCGCGATCCTCGGGAAGGTCCCGGAGGCGGAGGAGTTCCCGCCCGACGCGTACGGGAAGGACTTCGCGGCGCTGCTCGCGCCGTACCCGGGAGACCCGGCGGAGGGCGAGCGGCTCCTGCGGCCGCTGCGCGAGATCACCGACCCGATCTGCGACCTCAGCGCCACCATGCCCTACACCCGGGCCCAGTCGATCCTGGACGAGGACTACCCCGACGGCTGGCGCTACTACTGGAAGTCCATGAACGTACCCGCCCTCAGCGACGAGCTGATCGAGCGGCTTGCCGCCCACGCCGCCGCCTCGCCCTCGCCCCGGTCCACCCTCGACATCTGGTACCAGGGCGGCGCCATGGCCCGCGTCGGCGAGGAGGAGACCGCCTTCGCCAATCGCGACGCCCCCTATCTGATCGGTATCGAGGGGAACTGGGAGGCGGAGAGCGACTCGGCCCAGAACGTGGCCTGGGTGCACGACACCTGCGCCGACCTGCACCCGTTCTCCGCCGGCGGCGTCTACCTCAACTTCCCCGGCTTCCTGGAGGAGGGCGAGCGGCTCCTGCGCGAGGGCTACGGCAGGAACTACGAACGGCTCTCGGCGGTCAAGGCGACCTACGACCCCGGGAACCTCTTCCGCCTCAATGCGAACGTCAAGCCGAGGCAGACGGGCGCGGTCACCGACGGGGGCGACCCGCGCGACCGCAGACCCTGAGGGCTCGGGCCGCGGTGACCGCGGAAGCGGACCGGCGGCGGGAGGGAGGCGTGCCTCGCACTCCGGACGGTCGTCGGCCACACTGACCCGATGGAGTACGCAGGCCGGGTGCCCCCTCCACCGCTCGACCGGTTCATCGACGACGTCTACTGCCTGACCGGGACGCCCCGCCACCGCCGGATGACCATCCCGCCGATGCCGTCGGCGCGGTCCAGGCCGGCGGGCTGAACGCGGGCGCCGGGGTGAGCGGCAACCACCTGGCCGCGTAGTTCAGCAGGGCGTTCAAGGACTTCACCGGCCGCACTCCGACGGAGTACCTGGCGCTGCGGCGCCGGTTCCCCGCCGAGCAGGGGTTCCCGCCGGACGCGGGTCCGATGAGCGCCGATTGACTTCTTAACGTCGGGCCGCTCCACGACTGGTACTTCAACGGGGACACGCCTCTCATCGACAGCGGCGACCAGGAGTACGACCATGCGGGTGGCGGGAGCGGCATCGCCGGTGACCGGGACGTCGCCGTGAGCGCCGGCGAGGTGGGCGGTCAGATCCTCGCGACCGGCCTCGTGGACGAGGTCGCGATGGACGCGGTGCCGGTGGTCTTCGGGTCGGGCAAACGCTACTTCGGCAGCATCGACGGGCAGCATCTGCTGGAGGATCCCCACGTGGTCATCCAGGGCGACAGGGTCCTGCACCTCCGGTTCCAGGTACGCCGCTAGACGCGGTGACCGTATGGGTCCGGGTCTTCAGGTGACGGCACCTGAGCCCATCCGGCTAGTCCAGGTCACTGGGCATGACCCCGTGAACGAGATTGTTCAGTGCCTCATGTATATCTTTGCCCACCATCATGTCACCGGTTGAACCTATCAGCAGAACTCGCCCGTGCTCATCACCGGCAAGTGCGGCTCTGTCGCCATGGAGGACACCGAGGGGAAAGGTGCTGCTTCCTGCCGCTTCGGAAAGCTGAGCATACGCACGAGGGCTCAACAAGCCCTCCCGGGGATCCACTTGGAAAGGATTCCTGTACATCGTTCGGCCGGGCCCCGAGACCTGTATATCCAGTCCGCCGAATTCCCGGAGTATCGTGCGGACCGCCGGCGGCGGAGGGGGGTAGGAGGCGGAGTCGGAAAAGATCGGCCCGGCTGCGGTGTTTCGCTTCTGACGAATCAACTCGATCTGCTCGACCCAGTCGTCCACCTGATCTCCCGTATCGCGTCCTGGCTTCCAGCCGGCTTCAGTCAGCTTCTGAACCGTTTCAGCTTCGAGCGGTACCCTGTCCATCAAATGGCGGCCTTTCGAGATCCCTGATGAGGAATCAGGGATCCTACCGTCCGACGAGGCTCCTGGGCGCCCGGACCCGTGCGAAGCAACCGGCAGAGGATCACATGGCACCGGGGTGTGAGCGGATCGAGTGGTGACGGGCGGAGCCGGAGGGGCCGTAGGGTGCACTCGTATGAAGGGTCTCGGTAGCCAGATCGCGTACTGGGACGGCGTCGGTGCGACGAAGACGTTCACCCATCCGGTGCATCTCGGCTGGCTGGCGGGGGTGAGTCCGGACGCCCGGGTCCTGGACTACGGCTGTGGATACGGTCGTGTCATGGCCGAGTTGAGCGAGCACGGCTTCCGTGACGTCTCCGGCGTCGACCTGTCTCCCGCACTCATCGAGCGGGGTCGTCAGTTGCGGCCCGACCTCGACTTCGCCGTCCTGGAGTCCCCGCCGGAGCTGACACGCGCGTCGGGGAGCTTCGATCTGATCCTGCTGTTCGCCGTGCTGACGTGCGTCCCCGACAGCACCGCTCAGCGGGCGCTGATCACGGAGCTGGACCGCGTCCTGGCGCCCGGCGGGCTGCTCTACGTCAGCGATGTGGTCCTGCAGGACGACGAACGAAACCACAGCCGGTATGCGGCCTATGCCCGGCAGTTCGGCACCCCGTACGGGGTGTTCGCCACCGACGACGGTGCGGTGTGCCGGCACCACGACCTCGCGGAACTGCACGCTTTGCTGTCGGACTTCGGCGTGAGGGACGAGCGCCGGATCGAGGTGGCCACGATGAACGGCCACCGGTCGCAGGCGGTGCAGCTTCTGGCCCGCAAGCGGTAGCCGTCGCAGCCCTTCGTCGAGGGCCGCGCCCTACGGGGACGCCGTTCCCGCCGCCGCCCGCCGGATCGCCTCGATGAGTGCGCTCGTCCCCGGAGGGTCCGGGGGGTCTCCGTACGTCGCCGTGTAGATGCGGCGCCCGGCGTCGGGGATCTCCGTGGTGTGGATCTCCGGGTTGCGGTGGGCACGCAGGGCCAGGCCCGGGAGCGTCGTCACGCCGACACCCGCCGCGACGAGGGCCTGGACCGCGACCATGTCGTCGCAGACCGAGTCGATCCGCGGCGCGAAGCCGTGGCGGGCGCAGACCGCCGTCAGTTCGCTGAGGCAGCGTGCGCAGCCGCCGATCCACGCCCCGTCGCGGTGGTGGGCCACGCTGTCGTCCGGGTGACGGCTGACCAGGTGGATCGGGTCGTCCGCCACGTGGGTCAGGCGGAAGCCCTCGTCTTCGAGCGGGGCGTGCGCGTGCCGGTAGACGAGCGCCACGTCGACGTCGCCCCGGCGCAGCATCTGCAGCCCCTCCTCCGGATGCCGGTCGACGATGCTCAGCGCCAGGCCCGGGTGGGCTTCGGCCAGGTCCCGCGCCGCCTTCGGAACGATCGTGCTCAGTACGGAGGCGTTGGCGGCGAGGCGGACGCGGCCGGTGCGCAGGCCGACCTGGGCGGCGAACTCGCTGGTCGCCGCGTCGACCCGGCCGACGATCTCGGTGGCGCGGCGGGCCAGGAGTTCGCCCTCGGGGGTGAGGCGGATGCCGCGCCGTACGCGCTGGACGAGCTTGGCGCCCGTGGCCGCCTCCAGACGCGACAGGTGGTGGCTCACCGACGGCTGGGAGTAGTGCAGTTCCCGCGCGGCTTCCGTCACCGACCCGTGGCGCGCCACCGCCGCGAGCACTTTGAGATGGACGAGGTTCAGCACACATCAAGGATATTGATGTGATCTTCGAAGATTTGGCATTGGACGTCATTGCAGGCGTCCGGCCATGCTCTCCCCGTATCGGCCCGACTCTCCGAGGAGCACCCATGGGCAAGCTGAGATGTCACATCTCGATCTCCCTCGACGGTTACGTCGCCGGCCCCGGCCAGAGCGTCGAGAACCCCCTCGGCGTCGGCGGCGAGGGCCTGCACGACTGGGTGGTTCCGCTCGCCGCCTGGCGGGAGATGCACGGCATGGAGGGAGGCGAAGTCACCGCCAGCACGCCGGTGTTCGAGGAGACGATCGCCGGCATCGGCGCCGCCGTCATGGGCCGCGGCATGTTCGGCCCCGTCGGCGGCGGTCCCTGGGCCGAGGACGAGCAGTGGACCGGCTGGTGGGGTGACGAACCGCCCTACCACTACCCCGTGTTCGTCGTCACGCACCACGCGCGCGACCCCCTGGAGATGGCCGGCGGGACCACCTTCCACTTCGTCACCGACGGCATCGAGTCCGCGCTCGCGCAGGCGAAGGAGGCCGCCGGCGGCAAGGACGTGATGCTCTACGGCGGTGGGCAGATCGTGGGGCAGTACCTGGCCGCCGGACTGCTCGACGTGCTCGAACTGCACGTCGTGCCGGTGCTGCTCGGCGGCGGCTCCCGCCCCCTCGACGGCCTCGGGGATACGGACGTACGGCTGGAGCAGGTCCGGGCCGTCGAGGGGAACGGCGTCGCCCACCTCACGTACCGGGTGCATTCCGGGCGCTGAGGACCGGCCTCAGGCGCCGAGCGCCACCCCGTCCTGCCGCGGATCCGCGCCGCCCAGCAGGCAGCCCCGTTCCGCGTCCGCCGAGATGACCATCGCGCTGCCGCCCCCGCCCCAGGGCCCGGCGTCGGTCACCTCGTGCCCCCGCTCCCGCAGCCCCTCCAGCACCGGGCGGCCCAGGCGCGATTCGCACCGCAGCTCCTCCGGCTGCCCGAGGACGTCCGCGTCGCTGCCCGGGTGGATGAAGAACCGCGGTGCCTCCACCGCCTCCTGCGGGTCGAGGCCGCGGTCCACCAGGTGGGAGATGAGCTGCGTGTTCCACTGCACCTGGCCGTCGCCGCCCGGCGTGTTGCCGGCGTGCTCCAGCCGGCCCGCCGCGTCCGTGACGATCCAGGCGTTCAGCGTGTGCAGCGGCCGGCGGCGCGGCCGGACCGCGTTGGGGTGGCCGGGTAGGAGGTACGCGCCGCGGCCCAGGCGGTTGTTGAGCAGCACGCCGGTGCCGGGGAGCGTGAACGTGGAGCCGAAG
Organism: Streptomyces sp. CNQ329; assembly: GCF_000482585.1. Classification (NCBI taxonomy): domain Bacteria; kingdom Bacillati; phylum Actinomycetota; class Actinomycetes; order Kitasatosporales; family Streptomycetaceae; genus Streptomyces; species Streptomyces sp. CNQ329. Next base: position 49,461 of record NZ_AXVU01000038.1, read on the forward strand.
GCGAAGGCCAGCGAGTGGATGTAGCTCACCGCGCGCCCCTCCGCGTCCACGGCGACCATCGACGTGGTGTCGCCGTCCGCCCGGCCCGCCCCGCCCGGCGGGACCTCGTCGCGCGCGAGGCGTGCGCGCGCCGCGGTTATCTCCCCGGCGGTCAGCGTCTCCCGCCACACGTCGGTGTCGCTCGCGCAGCGCCCCACGCGGTCCGCGAAGGACAGCCGGGCCGCCGACGCCAGCAGGTGCACGGCGTCGGTGCCGAGCGGGGGAAGGCCGCCGAGGGTGCCGTCGCAGAGGGCGAGTTGCTGGAGGGCCATCCAGCCGGGGCTGGGGGGCGGGGTCTGGTGCACGGTACGGCCGCGGTAGGCGGTGCTGATCGCCGGCTGCGGTGCCACGTCGCCGCACAGCGCCCACTCCTCGCCGCTGAACGGCGCGCCCGCCGCACGCAGGGCGGCCACGGCCCGCTCCGCGAACGCGCCGGTGTAGAAGGCGGCGGGGTCGGCGGCGAGGGTACGGATCGTCGCCGCCAGGTCCGGCTGCGCCAGCCGGTGGCCGACGGCGGGCGGGCTCCCGGCGGGCAGCAGGTTCCGCAGCGCCTCGGGGTCGGCGGCGAGGAGCTGCTTCTCCTCGTCGATGTCGCGCCGGGTCTTCGCGGTGCAGGGCAGGCCGCGTTCGGCGGCGCGGGCCGCGGGGGCCCACAGTTCGGGGAGTGCGCGCGTGGCGCCCGCGGCGTGCAGGGCGGCGAGGGCGGCGGGCGCGCCGGGTACGGCGACGGAGAGCGGGCCGGAGAGCGGCACGGCGTCGTGGCCCCGCGACGTGTAGAAGTCGAGGTCGCCGCCGTCGGGACCGTAGCCGCTGCCGCACACCGTCCACACCCGGCCGTCCGGCTCCCGCACGACGGCGAAGGCGTCGCCGCCGACGCCGCACTGGCCCGGCAGCGCGAGCCACGACATCGCGGCCATCGCCAGCACCGCGTCCACGGCGTTGCCGCCGTCGCGCAGCACGGCGGCGCCGGCGAAGGTGACGGCGGGGTGTGCGCTCGCGGCCATGCCGTCCGCGGAGAGCACGGGGGCACGGGGCGGGCGCTGCTGGGCTGACGGCGGGTGCGACGCGTACGACTCGGCCATGGGGCGAGTATCCGTCCGGCGGAGCCGGAGATCCATGTGCCGTCCGCCACGGATCCGTACCGCCCCCCGGTGCGCCCGGCACACTCCGGCCGCCCGGCAAAGGACCGGCCCGGCCGGGGAGTCGCGCCCCGGGCGGGAGCCGGCGCGGGGCGGTGCGCGGGTCAGCCCGCCGGCGCGCCCCGGCCCCGGGGGAAGCGGGTGACGTACCGCCGCTGCCAGGGCGTCTCCACCGCACGGCGGTGGTAGTGCTCCCGGACGTACGCCACCGCCCGGCCCGCCGGCACTCCGTCGAGCACCGCGAGGCACGCCAGCGCCGTCCCCGTACGCCCCACCCCGCCGCCGCAGGCGACCTCCACCCGCTCCTTCTCCGCCCGCTCCCACGCCTCGCGCAGCGTCGCCTCCGCTGCCGCGCGATCGGCCGGCAGGCGGAAGTCGGGCCACCGGATCCAGCGGCTCTCCCACGCCGTCTCCGGCGGGGTCCGGCCCAGCAGGTACACCCCCAGCTCGGGGTCCGGACCCGCCGGCACCGGCTTGCGCAGCCCGCGCCCGCGCACGTACCGCCCGGACGGCAGCCGCAACACCCCGGCCGCGGCGGGCTCCCACGTCTCGCTCATGCGCCGAGCGTAGCCGCGGGGGCCCGCCCGCGGGGTGGGTCCTCCTGGAAATTATCACAGCGCTGTTATATTAGCGCTGTGACATCTACGGACCCCACCAAACTGCCCGACCCCTGGCAGACCCTGCACACGCTGCTGGCCTCCCTCGACGCCGAGATCGAGCAGGTCTACACCGACCGCGGCATCGAGGGCGTACGCCCCCGGTTCGCGTATCCGCTCATCCGGCTCGCCCACACCGGGCCGCTGACCATCCGCGAGCTGGCGGAGTCCCTGCACCGCTCGCACTCCGCCGTCAGCCAGACCATCGCCGCCATGCGCAAGGCGGACCTGGTCACCTCCGAGCCGGGCCCCGACGCCCGTACCCGGCGCATCGACCTGACCGAGCGGGGCCGCTCCCTCGTGCCGTTCCTGGAAGCCGAGTGGCGCGCGACCCACGCGGCGGTCAGCGAACTGAACGACGCGCTGCCGTACCCGATGACCGCGGTGGTGGAGGACGTACGAGCGGCGCTGGCCGACCGGTCGATGCGCCGGCGCATCGAGGACCGCCTCGCCGAGCCACCCCGATGAGCCTGGGCATCCGCTTCCTCGACACCCGCCCGCTGCGCAGCAGTCCCGCGTTCCGGGCCCTGTGGACGGGCACGGCGGCCTCCCAGCTCGGCGCCCAGATCACCCTCGTGGCCGTGCTCGCCCAGGTCTGGGAGCTGACAGGCAGCCCGGTCGGCACCGGCGCCATCGGCCTGGCCACCGGCCTGCCGATGATCCTCTTCGGCCTCCTCGGCGGCACCCTCGCGGACACCGTCGACCGCCGCGCGCTCGTACGAGCCACCACCGCGGGCCAGTTGCTGGCCGCCGGCGCCCTGTGCCTCCAGGCGCTGGCGGACAACCGCAACGTCTACCTCCTCCTCACCCTGGTCGCCCTCGCCACCACCTTCGCCGCCCTCGGCGCCCCCGCCCGGCGCACCTTCCCGGTCCGTCTGCTGCCCGCCGACCAGGTGGCTGCGGGCCTCGCGCTGAACAACGTCAGCTTCCAGGTCGCCATGCTCGCGGGACCCGCGACGGCCGGCCTGATCATCGCCCGCTGGGGCCTGGCCGCCGCGTACGCCACCCAGGCCGCGGCGATCGCCGTCGCCGTGCTCGCGGTCCTCCGCCTCCCGCCGATGCGCCCCGAAGGCGTACGGGCGACGAACGGCAGGCGCCGGGCCGAACGCGGCGGCTGGCGCATCGTCCTGCACCGCCACACCCTGTGGGGCTCGCTGGCCACCGACCTGTCCGCCACGCTCCTCGCGATGCCCGTCGCGCTCTTCCCCCTCGTCAACGAGGTCCGCTTCGACGGTGACCCGCAGACCCTCGGCCTGTTCCTGTCGGCCGTCGCGGTCGGCGGCATCACGGCGGGCCTGCTCTCCGGCACCGTCACCCGCGTCCGCCGCGGCGGCCTGGTCCAACTGACCGCCGCCGCCGTCTGGGGCCTCGCCCTCGCCTGCTTCGGCCTGGCCGGCCCTCTCTGGCTGGCCCTCGCCTGCCTCGCCGCGGCGGGCGCCGCCGACACCATCTCCGTCGTCACCCGCAGCGCACTGGTCCAGCACGAAACCCCGGACGCCTACCGCGGCCGGGTCTCCTCGGTGGAACACGTCATCGGCGTGGCGGGCCCGGAACTCGGCAACTTCCGCGGCGGCCTGGTCGCCTCCGCCACCTCGGCGAGCTTCTCCCTGGTCACGGGCGGCCTGGCCGCGGCGGCGGGCATAGCGGCGATAGCCGCCGCCAATTCCCCCCTCCGCACCTACCGCACCCCCACCCCAGGCCCGAACACCCCGACCCCGGCGGGCTAGCCTCCGTCGCCGTCAGGCACGGGGAGCCGGGCACCGCGGCTCTCGGCGACCCGGTGCACGTCGCTCAACGACTCCACCATGCGCGCCACGAGGTAGCGGAACTGCGGGAGGGTGGTCGCGTCGTCCTCAAGCATGCCGCCGGCGTGGCCCAGCAGCTCGACCGCCATCCCGAGCTGCACCCGCTCGATGTCGTCCGCGACCCGGGAGACGTGACCGGACCCGTCCCCGACGCTTCTGTGATGCACGGCTGGCGCAAGTCCTCGTACAGCGGGAGCGAGGGAGGTAGCTGTGTCGAGGTCATAGACGACCATCCCTCGGGAATCCCCGTCCGCGACTCCAAGGATCCGAACGGCCCCGCGCTGCTATTCCACCCGGATGCCTGGGCGTCTTTCGTCTCAGCCGTGAAGAGCGGGGACTTCCGCCTCTGAACCCGCACCCCGGGGCCGGCGTTTCGCAGGTGCGTCACCGCCGAGCGGCCAGTACCGCCGCGAGGCCCTCCTGCAGGTCCTTCACGAAGTACTCCGGAACCTCCAGCGACGGGAAATGTCCCCCGCTCTCGGGCAGCCGCCACCGGACGATCTGCCGGTACCGCTCCTGCGCCCACGGGCGCGGGCACTTTTCGACGTCCCGGGGGTACATCGTGAGGGCCGACGGGACGTCGACCCGGAGTTCGGGGTCGAGCGAGTTGTGGCTTTCGTAGTAGATGCGGGCCGCCGATGCGCCGGTCCGTGTCAGCCAGTAGAGGGTGACGTCGTCGAGGACGCGGTCTCTGGAGATCGTCTCGAACGGGCTGTCCTCCGTGTCCGACCATTCGGCGAACTTGTCGAGGATCCAGGCGAGAAGCCCGACGGGTGAGTCGACGAGCGAGTAGCCGATGGTCTGCGGCCGGGTCGCCTGCTGCTTCGCGTAGGCGGCGCGGTGGCGCCAGAAGTCGCGGGTTTCCTCGGTCCACTGGCGCTCGGCGGTGGTCAGCCCGTCGGTGGTCAGCCCGGGCGGCCCCTCCGCGAACGTGGTGTGGATGCCGAGGACGTGTGCCGGGAACCTGCCGCCGAGGACGGTGGTGATGTTGCCTCCCCAGTCGCCGCCGTGGGCGGCGAACCGGTCGTAGCCGAGCCTTCCCATCAGTTCGACCCAGGCGGCGGCGATCTTTTCGGTTCCCCATCCGGTGGTGGCCGGCTTGTCGCTGTAGCCGAAGCCCGGCAGCGACGGGACCACGACGTGGAACGCCGGGGCGTGCGCATCTTTCGGGTCGGCGAGTTCGTCCACGACATCGATGAAGCGGACGACGCTGTCCGGCCAGCCGTGGGTGAGGAGCAGAGGGGTGGCGTCCGCGCGTGGGGAGCGGCGGTGCAGGAAGTGGATTCCCAGGCCGTCGATCGTCGTACGGAACTGGCCGATCCGGTTGAGACGCGCTTCGAACGGCCGCCAGTCGTACCCGGTGCGCCAGTAGTTCACGACATCGACGAGGTCGGCGAGCGGAACGCCCTGCCCCCATCGGCGGGGGCCGGGCGGCGCGGCGCGAGGGACCGTCTCGGCCTCCGGCAGTCGCGCCGCGGCGAGGCGCGCGCGCAGATCGTCGAGGTCGGCGTCGGTCGCGTGGGTTTCGAACGCTTGCACGTCACTGGTCGGGCGGGGCATGAGACCTCCTGGCCGTCGTGGAACCGGCTTCCCGTCTCTCGCGAACCGGCTTAGACGGTTCTAGCATTTCTCATTATCAGCACGCAACCTGCTAAGCTGGTTCCATGCGTGTGCTTCTCCCTGACTTCCGCCTCGGCAGCGTGCTGGCGACCAGCTTCACGGGGACGCTGTCGGAGCGTCGCGGCGAGCCCGTGGAGCGGATTCCCACGCCGCAGCGGCTCGTCGACTGGCTGGCGGTGAACGGCCTCGCGGTGGACTCCTGCACCGCGGCCCAGCTCGGCCTCGCGCGGGAGCTGAGGGAGGCGATTCACGCCGCCGCGACCGCGGCGGCGGTGCAGGACGACCTTCCCGCGGCTGCCGTCGGGGTCATCAACGACTTCAGTGCCCGGGGCCGGGCCGTGGCGGTCCTCACGCCGGAGGGCAAGCGGCGATGGCGGCTCGGCCCGGCGTCCGGCGTGGAGGACGCCCTCGGCGTGATCGCCGCCGACGCGATCAGCATCATCGGCGGCGAACGGGACGGGAAGCTGGCCCTGTGCGCCTCACCGACCTGCCAGGCCGCCTTCTTCGACACCAGCCGAAGCCGGACCCGCAAATGGTGCGAGATGAACACGTGCGGGAACCGCCAGAAGAAGGCCCGCTTCCACGCCAACCAGCGCAGGAACCCCTGACGAGCGCCGGCCGGAACTGAAGTCCCGCTCGACGGGGGTTACTTCCGGCCGACACCGGAGCGATGCGTTCGGCTCCGCGTGCCCGCCCGGGGTCACGCCCGTCGGTCGGCCGCCGCCTGGACGATCTCGTCGAGGCGGGCGAGGGCGGCGGTGTACTCGTCGATCTGCTTTTTGATGCGGGCCCGTTCGGCATCGAGCATGGCGCGCTGCTCGTGGGTGGTCGTGCCGGTGTCGATGCAGGGGAGCAGTTCGGCGATGCGGCGGCTGGGCAGGCCGGCCGCGTAGAGCTGCTGGAAGAAGCGGACCCGGTCGACGGCGTCGTCGGCGTACTCGCGCTGGCCGCCGGGGCTGCGCGTGGGGGAGAGGAGTCCCTGCTCCTCGTAGTAGCGCAGTGCCCGGACGCTCACTCCGGAGCGCCGGGCCACGTCTCCGATACGCACGCCGCGTTCCCCTTCTCGTCTGATCCGCGCCCAGGACTTGCACCTGACGTCAGCGGTAGGTCCTAGCGTACCGGCCATGAACACACCGAACGCGGCACCCGGCACCCACCCCTCCCCCGGCCTCCGGATCGACGGCGCCGTCGCCCTGGTGACCGGCGCCAACCGGGGCCTGGGCCGCCACTTCGCCCGGCAGCTCCTGGAGCGCGGCGCGACCCGCGTGTACGCGACCGCCAGGCGCCCGGAGACGATCGACCTGCCCGGCGTCGTCCCGCTGCGGCTGGACATCACCGACCCCGGCCAGGTCGCGGAGGCGTCCGCCGCGGCCGGCGACGTGACCCTCGTGGTGAACAACGCCGGTGTCAGCCACTGGACGGACCTCGTCACCGGCGACCTGCACGCCGTACGCGACGAGATGGAGACCAACTTCTGGGGGACCCTCAGCGTCGTCCGCGCCTTCGCCCCGGCACTGGCGGCGAACGGCGGCGGGGCGATCCTCAACGTGCTGTCCGCCCAGTCCTGGTTCGCCTACCCGGGCACGAACGGCTACCACGCCGCCAAGGCCGCCCAGTGGGCCCTGACCAACGCCGTCCGCATGGAACTCGCCGGCCAGGGCACCCTCGTCACCGCCCTCCACCTGGGCGCCGTCGACACCGACTTCAGCGCCGCCTACGACGGCCCCAAGGGCGCCCCGGCCCCCGTCGCCCGCGCCGGTCTGGACGGCATCGAGGCGGGCGCGGCCGAGGTGCTCGCCGACGACTGGAGCGCCCACGTCAAGAAGTCACTGGCCGAGGACCCCGGGCACCTCTACGACGAGATCCGCGCCGGCATCGTCTGACCCGGCCGGTCACGGCGGCCGGCCGCGTGGTTCACCGGGAGGTGACCGCGTCAGGCGCCCGGGCCGGGGGCAGGATGGTGGACGGCGGGGCGGTGGCTCTAAGTTGGGCCGTCGAAACGCCGGTACGCGCCAGGCGGCCGCCGACCGAAGGAGACGCCCGTGACCCACGAACCGCCTTTAAGCGACCAGCCCGAGACCCCCGTCAACCCGAGCATCCCGCACCCCGCCCGGATCTACGACTACCTCCTGGGCGGCAAGGACCACTACGCCGCCGACCGCGAGGCGGCGGAGGAGACCATCCGGCGCGCACCGCAGGTCAGGGCGTCCGCGCGCGCGAACCGCGCCTGGATGCGCCGCGCGGCCCGCTATCTCGTCGAACAGGGCGTGCGGCAGTTCCTGGACGTCGGCACCGGCATCCCCACCTCGCCCAACCTCCACGAGGTCGCTCAGCAGATCAGCCCGGAGTGCCGGGTCGTCTACGCCGACAACGACCCCGTCGTCCTCGCCCACGCCCGCGCCCTGCTGAGCAGCTCCGCCGAGGGCCGCACGGCGTACATCCAGGCCGACCTGCGCCGCCCCGAGGAGATCCTCAAGGATCCGGAGCTGTGGGGGACCCTGGACCGGGACCGGCCGGTGGCGCTGATGCTGTCCGCGGTCCTGCACTTCGTACGCGACGAGGAGGAGCCCGCCCGTATCGTCGCCGCCTTCCGGGACGCCCTGCCGCCCGGCAGTTTTCTGGCCCTGTCCCACACCACCAACGACATCCAGCCCGAGCGCGCCGCCGACGCCGCCGCGGTGTACGGCGAAAGGCGGGCCGCGGCGCTGATGGTGCCCCGGCCCCTGGACCAGGTGGAGGCGCTCTTCGACGGCTTCGACGTCGTCGATCCGGGTGTCGTCCAGTTGCCGTACTGGCACCCGGACGGCCCCGTCCGGCCGCGGCTCCTCGACGAGGTGTGGCTCTACGGCGGCGTGGGCCGGCTGAGCGACGGCTGAGCCGGCCGCGCCGGCCTCCCACCGCCGGGCGCGCCGACTCCGCTCCTCCGCTCCCGGGCCTTGTAGTGTCCCTACAATCTCCCGGTATGCCCACAAATGACGCAAAAGCGGCGTTGGCCTGCACGGTCAACGGCAAGGACGTCTCGCTGGATCTGGATCCCCGGGAATCCCTCCTCGACGTGCTGCGCGAGCAGCTTGCGCTGACCGGCACGAAGAAGGGGTGCGACCAGGGCCACTGCGGCGCGTGCACCGTGCACGTGGACGGCCGGCGGGTGCTGTCCTGCCTGACCCCCGCACTGCAGGTCTCGGGCCAGGCGGTGACCACGATCGAGGGCGTCGCCGGGGAGGACGGCGGCCTGCATCCGCTGCAGCAGGCGTTCATCGACCATGACGCGCTGCAGTGCGGCTACTGCACGCCCGGCCAGATCATGTCCGGTATCGCGTGCATCGCCGAGGGCCACTGCGGGAGCGACGACGAGATCCGCGAGTACCTGAGCGGCAACCTCTGCCGCTGCGCCGCCTACGTGGGCATCGTGGCCGCCGTACGGCAGACCGCCGACGCGGTACGGAACGGGGCGTGACGCCGTGCGCTCCTTCACCTACGTCGCGCCGGACACCGTGGACGCCGCCGTGACCGCCCTGCGCACCGCGCCGCCCGGCAGCAGGATCCTGGCCGGCGGCACCACCCTGTACGACCTGATGAAGCTGGAGATCGAGACCCCTCCCACGGTCATCGACGTGCACCGCATCGCCGAACTCGACACCATCGACGTCGGCGAGCGGGAACTGGTCTTCGGCGCCGGCGCGCGCATGGCCGACGTCGCCGACCACCCGGCGGTCCGCGCCGCCTACCCGGGCCTGTCGGAGTCGCTGTGGCGCGCCGCGTCGCAGCAGTTGCGGAACATGGCGACCGTCGGCGGGAACCTCCTGCAGCGCACCCGCTGCCCGTACTTCCGCAACGCCACGGAGTTCCCCTGCAACAAGCGCAACCCGGGCAGCGGCTGCGCCGCCGTCGGCGGCCACGACCGCGCGCACGCGCTGCTCGGCGGCAGTGACGCGTGCATCGCCGTCTACCCCGGCGACTTCGCCGCCATGCTGATCGCGTTCGACGCCGTGGTCGACGTCGCCGGCCCCGGCGGACAGCGCAGCGTGCCGCTCGCCGGACTGCACGTCGAACCTGCCGACGACCCGACCCGCGAACACGTGCTCGCCCCGGACGAACTCATCGTCCGCATCCGGGTACCCGCGACCCCTGCCGGTCGCGGATCCACGTACCTCAAGATCCGCGACCGGGAGTCCTACGCGTTCGCCCTCACCGCCGCCGCCGTCGGGCTGACCGTCGACGGGGACGGCACGGTCGGCGAGTGCCGCATCGGGCTCGGCGGCGTGGCCACCCGGCCATGGCGGGCCACGGAGGCCGAACAGACCCTGATCGGGCAGCCGCTGACCCCGCAGACCGCCCGGCGCGCCGGAGAGGCCGCCTTCGCGGCGGCACGCCCCGGCGGCGAGAACGGATTCCGTATCGAACTGGGCGTACGCACCGTCGCCGAGGCGCTGCGCATCGCCGGAGAGCGAGCCACCCGATGACCGTCACCGACGCTCCCCCCACCGGCGGCCGGCCGCTGGACACCCGCCGCGTCGATGCCCGTGAGAAGGTCACCGGCCACGCCCGCTATGCCGCCGACCAGGTACCCGAGAACGTCGCGTACGGGGCGTGGGCCACCGCGCGTACCGGCAAGGGGCGCGTCGTGCGCGTCGACACCTCCGCCGCGGAAGCCGTGCCCGGAGTCCAGTTGGTGATCACCCGGTTCGGGCCGGACGACCTGCGCGACGTCGGCTTCCTCATGGCCGGCGGGCACGCCGTGCAGAGCCTGCAGCCCCTGCGCGACGACCACATCGCCTACCGCGGCCAGCCGATCGCCCTGGTCGTGGCCGACGGTCTGGTCGCCGCGACCGAGGCGGCGCTGCTGGTCACGGCCGCATACGACGACGAACCGTTCGCGGTGGAGATCGACGCCGAGGGCGCCGAGACCGTGCTGCAGGAGCAGGCGATCCCGCTGCCCGTCCTGGCCGACATCAAGGTGGGCGACGCGGACGCGGCGTTCGCGGCCAGCCCGGTGCAGATCACCGGCACCTACGAGCAGCCCGCCCAGCACAGCATGCCGATGGAGCCGAACGCGAGCGTCGCGCACTGGGAGGGCAACCGGCTGATCATCGACGACACCACCCAGAACGCCAACGCGGTACGGTTCGGGCTCGCCACCCAGCTCGGTATCGACCCGGCGGACATCGAGGTCCGCTCGCCGTACGTCGGCGGCGGATTCGGCCAGAAGAACGCCATGCACCTGCATCTCGGGCCGATCGCCGTCGCCGCACGCCGGCTCGGCAGGCCGGTGAAGATGGTGCTGCCCCGGCCCCAGGTCTTCCACCTCGGCGCCTTCCGGCCGAACTCGGTGCACCGGGTGCGGCTCGGCGCGGACGAGAACGGAAAACTGCTCGCCGCGATCCACGAGGTCGACCAGCAGACCTCGCGCCACGACCTCTTCCCGACCGAGATCACCACGGTCTCGTCCCGGCTCTACGCGACGCCCGCGTTCCGCGGCGAACAGCGCCTGGTCCGTACGGACGTGCAGACCCCCGGCTTCATGCGCTCGCCGTACGAGAGCCCGTCCATGTTCGCGTTCGAGTCGGCCATGGACGAACTCGCCTACGCGACGGGCGTCGACCCCGTGGAACTGCGGCTGGCCAACGACGCCGCGGCCGACCCCGTCACCGGCCTGCCCTTCTCCGGCCGGCACCTGGCCGAGTGCGTACGCCGCGGCGCGGCCCGCTTCGGCTGGGACCGGCGCGATCCGGAGCCGGAATCGATGACCGCCGAGGACGGTTCGACACTCGGCTGGGGCATGGCGGCCGGCTGCTACCCCGGCGGCATGGTGCCGGTCGTCGCGCACCTGTCCGCGGCGGCCGACGGGACCGTCACCGTCGACGTCGGCGGCCACGAGATGGGCCAGGGCATCCGCTCGGCCGTCGCGCTGCTCGCCGCGCGGGACCTGGGCGTGCCGGTGGACACGGTGAACGTACAGGCCGGCGACACACGGGTGGCGCCGCAGCACCTCACCGCCGGTTCCTGGGGCACCGCGAGCGCGCTGCCCGCCGTGCAGGCCGCCCTCGCCGACCTGCGCACGGCCCTGGGCGTCCCCGGCTCCGGCGATGTGGACGTGGCCGCCGCGGTCCGCGCCACGGGCAGGCCCTCGGTGACGGCGGAGGCGACCACGCTCGCACCCGGCCAGAGCCAGGAGGACCTCGCGCAACTCGGCAAGGGCGTCCTCGCCATCGGCGGACCGGTCTACCCCGAGTTCGTCACCATGAGCTGGGTCGCACAGTTCGTCGAGGTCCGGATCGAACCGGCCACGCGGCGCATCCGGGTGCCCCGCGTGGTCACCGTCGTGGACTGCGGCCGGGTGGCCAGCCCGGTCACCGCGGCCAGCCAGGTCCGCGGCGGGGTGGTGTGGGGGATCGGGCAGGCGCTGCGCGAGGAGAGCGAGGTGGACACGCGGTTCGGCGGGTTCCTCAACACCACGCTGGAGGACTACCCGGTGCCGGTGAACTCGGACATCCGGCAGATCGACGTCGACTTCATCGACGAGCCGGACCTGCGGTTCAACCGGGCCGGCGTGAAGGGCGTGGGCGAGGTCTGCATGGTCGGCGTGGCCGCGGCCATCGCGAACGCGGTGCACCACGCGACCGGCCGGCGCATCCGCCGGCTGCCGATCCGCCTGGAACATGTCCTCTGAAGGGAGGTCCACCGCACGGCCCGCCGGCACCCCGGACAGCCGGCCGCTGGACAGCCGCCCGCCGGACAGCCGCCCGCCGGACAGCCGCCCGTCGGTCAGCCGCCCGGACGCACTGAGTCCGGCCGCGCTGGCCGACGCCCGCCGGCACCAGCCGGTCCGCGGCCTGATCGGGCTGGCCTTCGTCCTCCCCGTCACCGTGCTGCTGTCCGCCGCCGCGGACGGCGCCCTCCACTCCCTCGTCGTCCTCGGGCCGATCGCCACGTTCGCGCTGCCGATCATGGCGATGATCGCGTTCTGGTGGGAGGACTGGCCCGGCACGTTGTTCCCCCGCCCCTGGTCCGGCCTGTACGACACCGCGCTCGTCGTGGTGGGCGGCGTGGTGCTGGCCGTGCTCGGCCAGCTCGTCGTCAACGGGGCAGACCTGGTCGGAGTCTTCGACCCGGGCCCCGCACACCCCGGCCTCGACCCGGCCGCGAACGCCCTCTCCGGCAGCATCTTCACCCTCCTGCTCCAGCTCACCCTGGTCTGCGAACGCCGCCCGCTGGCCCGCCTGCCTCCCGCACCGGCGGGCCTGACCGCCGTGGCGCTCTGCTGGGTGCTCGGCCTGATCGCCTGGGCGGCGCTGGTGGACTCGGACGCGATCGAGTCGGAGAGCTACGGCGCCTGGTTCACGTCGATCGGCGCGTGGCAGATGCTCTTCTGGGTCGCACTGCGCGGCTGGCCGTTCGCCCGGATGGACCGCACGTGGCGGCGCCTGCTGCTGGGCAACGTCACCGTGATCGCCTGCGGATGGGCCGGCTACCTGCTCACCAGCCGCGCCCTCGACTGGCCCGGAGCCCGGATCACCGCGACCGCCGGCGCCGCCATCGGCAGCATCCTGCTGGTGGCCATGCTCTTCGAGGCATGGCCGGCGATCCGGCTGACCCCCGCCCCGGGCCGTACCCTCGCCGTCCTGATCGCCGTGGCCCTCACCGTGCTGCTGGTCTGGCTGCTCCCGAAACTCGCCCACGCGGTCGGGGTGCCGGAAGCGCGCGAATGGAGCTGGACCACGCACGTCATGCTCAACGCGCTGAGCAGCGCGGTGATCCTGCACGTCGTGGTCTGGAAGCGCTGGCCGTACACGGCGGTTTCCGGATCAACGGCGTGAACGCCGCCGTGCGCCTCCGGAGGATCGGGGCAAGCCCGGCGGCGCCGTGTTCGGCGCCGGCGACCCCAGCGGTGCCGTGCTCGGCGCGTCGTGCGCGGTTCCTCACCTGGCTCACCTTGTGCGCGCTCCCGGAGGCGGCCGGTCTGCGGCAGGTGCGCTACCAGCAGAATCGCCGCGAGGGGCGGCGACACGACGACGTCACCTACGACTTCGACACCTGGCCCGACCTGCCTGCATTCCCCGAAGTCAAGGGGCCGTCCGAGGAAGCGGTCCGGAATGCCGCGGCGGACCTCGGCCTGGACTACAGCGAGGCGCGATTCGGCAGCGTCCATCTGATCTACAAGAGCGAGGGGAACCGCGACATCCTCGCCGAGCCCACGCTGCTCTTCCGGGCGCAGTGAACCTTGGACCCGTCCCGGAGCCGGCAGGGAGGCTGCGCTGCCGCCCGCAGGCCGCCTGCGGGAGCCTGGTCCGTCGTGTACGGCGCGGGGCAGGTGCGGGGGGATGCGCGAGGGCGGACGGTGTTCGCCCAGAACCCCACGCCCCCTCACACCCGCCCAAGGGTATGCGCCTGCTCTGACAGTGAGCCCGGGTCGCCGGCGCTGGCGGCTGGTCTTCGCGTGGCGTGCGGCGGGCCCGGGGTTACGCACCGGGGGCGGGCGTTGGTGCGTGGGCGCCGGTGTCGGGGG
>NZ_AXVU01000039.1:0-62313 GCF_000482585.1 Streptomyces sp. CNQ329
ACCGGGATGCGGTGGTTGGTGAGACCTGGAACCGCTCGGCGGCCCGCCGCACGCTCCAGCCGTCCTCAACGACGCAGCGGGCCAGACGCAGACGACCGGTCTCGGTCAGCGGGGCATTACGGTGGTGCATGAGGGCCTTCTGATCGCTCGGTGGAGATGTCGCAATCCACACCGAACCCGGAAGGCCCTCACCCGTTCAAGAACCCCAGCCGAGACCTACATCACCGTCCACAACCTCCCGAGACAGAACACCTAGGGCGGCCGTGGCCCGCCGGACGGGAAGTCCGGCGGGCCACGGGCCGCAGGGGCGGCGGCGTTGGGGCCCCCGGCACCGTGATAGCCTTACGGCACAACGACGCGGGGTGGAGCAGCTCGGTAGCTCGCTGGGCTCATAACCCAGAGGTCGCAGGTTCAAATCCTGTCCCCGCTACCAACTCAGGCCCGGCTTCCCCAGGGAAGCCGGGCCTGAACGCGTGCGCAGACCTGGACGCGTCATCCGGGACGGCGCCGCCGAGGTTCCTGACGCGGCCTCACGGGGCGGCCGGAGCGGATGTGTCGGGCGTGTGTTCTTGAGGTCATTGTTTTGGGGGTTGTGGACGTGACAAGGTTTGATGAGTCGTTGTGTCGGGAAGTCGACAAACCGCTGAAGTGACCTTCCTGGCTGCGGTATACCAGGTGTACGCGGGTTGCAGGTGGTGCGACGATGGACCTCATGGGGGACGAGGCAAGGGTGTTGGACGCCCGTAGGACAGGGGGCACCGGTGGCCAGGAGCGCAAGGCTCCCGCCGCCGCCGGTGAGTTGAGCGCTGCCCGCGGCCAGGATCCGGCCGTGGCACAGCTCAGCGCGCAGGGCGCCGCCCTGCTGCGCAAGGGGGATCTTGACGGCGCGGAGCCGGTGTTGCGCGCCGCGACCGCCGAGGGCGACCGGGCGGCGGCGAACAACCTCGGCGTGCTGCTCTACCAGCGCGGCCAGGTGGACGAGGCGGCCGGCTGGTGGCGTATCGCCGCGGTCGGGGGCTCGCCCGCCGCCGCGCACGCGCTGGGGCGCTACTACCGGGAGAACGGCGACGAGCCCGGCGCCGAGTACTGGCTGCGCCAGTCCGCCGAGGCCGGGCACGCGCTGGGCGCGTACGCGCTCGCCGACCTGCTGGAGCACCGCAGCGACGTGGGCGCGGAGCGCTGGTTCCGGATCGCCGCGGACAAGGGCCACCGCGAGGCGGCGTACCGCCTGGCACGCATCCTCGACACCGGTACCCGGGCGCGGTCCGGCAGCGGCGTCGAGACGGGTACGCGGCTGGCGCCGCCGGCGTCGCGGGGTGCGGTGAGCCTCGTCCGCGGCGTGGCCGGTGCCGGCGACGACCCGGTCGCCGAGGCCGAGCAGTGGTACCGGCAGGCCGCGGCGCGCGGGCACGTGCGCGCCGCGCTGCACCTCGGCACGCTCCTGGAGGAGCGTGCCGAGGTGCAGGAGGCCGGCCGGTGGTACGTGATCTCGGCGCGGGGCGGTGAGCCGCGTGCGGCCTGCGCGCTGGGCTTCCTGTTGCGCGACGCCGGCGACGACGCCAGCGCGGCCGTGTGGTGGCGCCAGGCGGCCAAGGAGGGCGACGGCAACGCGGCGAACGCGCTCGGCGCGCTGTACGCGGACCGCGGCGAGCCGCAGGAGGCGGAGCGGTGGTACCGCGCGGCGCTCGACGCGGGCGACGTCAACGGTGCGTACAACCTCGCGCTGCTGTGTGCCGGCGGGAACCGGATGGAGCAGGCCGAGCAGTGGTACCGGCAGGCCGCGTACACCGGGCACTGCGAGGCGGCCAACGCGCTGGCCGTGCTGCTGCTGCAGCGCGGCGACGCCGCGGGCGCCGAGCCGTGGTTCTCGAAGGCCGCGGAGGCGGGAAGCGTCGACGCGGCGTTCAACCTCGGCATCATTCACGCGGGCCGGGAGGACGAGACGGGCGCGCGGCAGTGGTACGAGCGCGCCGCGTCGGCCGGGCACGTGGAGGCCGCGCTGCAGGTGGGCATCGCGCTGCTGCGCGACGGCGAGGAGAAGGAGGCGGAGCACCGGCTGCGGACGGCCGCCGAGGGCGGCAGCCCCGAGGGGGCGTTCCGGCTGGCGGCGCTGCTGGACGACCGGCGGCCCGGGCCCGGAGCAGGGCCGGACGCCGCGGGGCCGCGCAGTGCGCGGGCGTGGGGCGACGCGGGGTCCGCGGGGTCCGCGGGTTCCGCCGGCGGTCCGGGCGGGTCCGACGCCGACGCCGAGTGCGAGCGGTGGTACGAGCAGGCCGCGCGGCAGGGGCATCGGCGTGCCCAGGTGCGGCTGGGCATGCGCGCGGCCGGCCGGGGCGACACGGAGGCCGCCCGCCGGTGGTACCAGGCCGCCGCGGAGGCGGGCAGCCGCAACGGCGCGTTCAACCTGGGCCTGCTGCTGGCCCGGGAGGGCAGCGCCCCGGAGGCGGCGATCTGGTGGCGCCGGGCAGCGGAGCACGGCCACGGCCGTGCGGCGCTGCGGCTCGCGCTGCTCGCGGCCCGGCGGGGCGACCTGCCGGAGAGCCAGCACTGGTCGTCGCGGGCGGTGGAGCTGGGCCCCGCCGAGGTCGCCGAGCGCGCGGCGCGGCTGCGTGACGCGCTCGCGCAGGAACTCACCGCCTGAGCGGCACGGGCGCCGCCCGCGATACGTCCGGGCCGGCGTCCGTGCCCCTGCCGGCGGCACGGGCGCCGGCCGCACGCGAGGACGAGGGGCAGCGGACGGGGAGCCGCGGAGCGAGCGGTGCCGGGGCCGGCCGGGACCCGCGCGCCCGGGAAAGACGACGACAGAGGCCCGGACCATGTGGTCCGGGCCTCTGTCACTGGTAGCGGGGACAGGATTTGAACCTGCGACCTCTGGGTTATGAGCCCAGCGAGCTACCGAGCTGCTCCACCCCGCGTCGGTGAAACCAACACTACCCCCGGCCGATCGACCAGCGCAAATTACTTCCCGCGGCGTTCCGCGCAGTCCGGGCAGATGCCGCGATACGTGACCTCCGCGCCGGAGACCCGGAAGCCGAAGCGCTCTCCCTCGGGCAGTGTCGACACCAGGTCCCCCTCGGGGCGCACGTCGCGGATGGAGCCGCAGACGCTGCACACCAGGTGCTGGTGCGCACTGTGCGCGTTCGGGTCATAGCGCTTGGCGCGGCCGTCCGTGCTCACTTCGAGCACTTCGCCGAGCGCGACCAGTTCGCCCAGCGTGTTGTAGACCGTCGCCCGGGAGATCTCGGGGAGCCGGGCGGTGGCACGCGCGAGTACTTCGTCGGCGGTGTAGTGCACGTGGTCGCCGTCCAGGACCTCGGCCACGACTCGCCGCTGTGCGGTGAGCCGGAAGCCACGGCCGCGCAGTCGCTCCAGGAGGTCACTCATGCATTCAGGGTAGCAGCGCACGGCTCTATGGCCAGAACCTATACGAACTTCATGTGGATCTTGACTTGGACTATGTCTAATGTAGTCTTCCCCCGAAGACTGCGGTGATCGGTCCCGGGGTGGCACTCCAGGCCCTGTGCGGCCACGGGTCGGTTGCCGTGTACGGACAGGGGGGTCGGGGTGCCGGTCGGGCCCCCGGCCCCTCTGGTGCGTCCGGTGGCGCTACGCGAGGGCTGTCTCGCGGCGCTCCGGCTCCTGCCGCTCCGTGGTCCAGCAGCGGATGATGTCGCGCACGGATACGACGCCGACCGGCTCCGCGTCGTCGAGGACGATCAGATGGCGGAAGCTGCCGCGGGTCATGGCGCCGGCGGCGTCGTCGAGGGTCCAGCCGGGTGCGGCGAAGACGACGTCCGTGGTCGTGTGGGCGTCGGCCTTCTCCCGGTCCGGATCCTGGCCGGCGCCGACCGAGTCGAGGATGTCGCGCTCGGTCAGGATGCCGAGCCCGCTGGTGTCGGGGTCGAGGACGATCGCCGCCCCGACGCGCCGCGCCGACATCAGCCGGGCGGCCTGGCGGAGGGTGTGAGCGGGGCCGATGGTGAGGACCACCGTGCTCATGGCGTCACGGACGAGCATGGGGTGGAGCCACCTCCTAGGCGTTACGGGCCCCTTGTGCACCTGTGAAGAGTTTCACAAATTCACAAGGTCTGTCTCTGTCAGACTGGCACGCTCAGGAGAGAGCAACAAGGGGCGCGTGAAGCCCGGGCCTCGGCGGCCGCGCCCCGGGACGCGGGTTTCCGCCGGGCCGGCATGCGCGCGGCTACGGGCCGAGGTACTTCAGCAGTTCCTGGTGGAGCAGCCCGTTGGACGCCGCCGCGTTGCCGCTGTGCGGCCCGGGCTCGCCGTCCAGGCCCGTGAACGTGCCGCCGGCCTCCGCCACGATC
Source organism: Streptomyces sp. CNQ329 (assembly GCF_000482585.1). Lineage (NCBI taxonomy): Bacteria > Bacillati > Actinomycetota > Actinomycetes > Kitasatosporales > Streptomycetaceae > Streptomyces > Streptomyces sp. CNQ329. Next base: position 4,326 of record NZ_AXVU01000039.1, read on the forward strand.
GCCGCGCAGGCCGCCATGTCCCACAGCGACAGCTCCGGCTCGGCGCAGATGTCGACCGTCCCCTCGGCGACCATCATGTACGGCCAGAAGTCCCCGTACCCCCGGCTGCGCCAGCAGTCGCGGGTCAGGTGCAGGAAGCCGTCGAGCCTGCCGCGCTCGTCCCAGCCGTGCAGTGAGGAGTACGCGAACGAGGCGTCCTCGATGCGGTGCACGCCCGACACCCGCAGGGGGGTCGCCTTCGCCAGGCTGCGGCCGGTGTACGCGCCGCCGCCCTGCACCGCCCACCACCGGCGGCCGAGGGCCGGCGCCGACACCACGCCGACGACCGGCTGGTTGCCCTCCGCGCCCGGTGCCATCAGCGCGATGAGCGTCGCCCAGACGGGGACGCCGCGGACGTAGTTCTTCGTGCCGTCGATGGGGTCGATGATCCAGCGCCGCGGGCCGGTGCCGTCGGTGCCGTACTCCTCGCCCATCACGGCATCGCGTGGCCGGGCGCGCCGCAGTGAGGAGCGGATCAGCTCCTCCGCCGATCTGTCCGCCTCCGACACCGGAGTCAGGTCCGGCTTCGTCTCGACCTTCAGGTCGAGGGCCTTGAACCGCTCCATCGTGGTGGCGTCGGCGGCGTCCGCCAGGACGTGGGCGAGACGCAGATCATCATGAAAACCGGCCATGCAACGAACAGTAACCCCAAAGGTGCACCGCCAACCTTCCTCCGCGCCCGTGGCGGTCTGCGGGCCCCTCGTACGGACCCTTGACAGCACCTGGCGGTGCGTCAATTCTGAGCGCACGGTCGCCCTCTGGAGGCCACGATGCCTACAGCGCGAGAAGGACTCCTCGACGCCGCCTTCGCGGCGCTCAGGAGCCGGCCCTGGGCAGCGGTGCGGATGGTCGACGTCGCCGCCGCGGCCGGCGTGTCCCGCCAGACTCTCTACAACGAGTTCGGCAGCAAGGAGGGCCTCGCCCAGGCCCTCGTCAGACGCGAGATCGACGGCTATCTCGCGGGCGTGGAACGGACGCTGGCCGGCGCCCGCAGATCCGGTGCCGACGCCGGCGGCCGGCTGCTCGCCCTGGTCGCCTGGACACTGCGCGCCGCGCGCGGCAACCCGCTGGTGCGCGCCGCGCTCAGCGGGTGCTGGGGGGAGCACTTGCCGACCCCCGCGACGCGCGCGCCCGCCCGAGGCGGGGCGCCGGGGACGCGGCGCGCGGACCCGCGCGTGGAGTCGCCGGCGGAGCTGGTCGAGGAGGTACGCGACCGGGTACTGCGGGCGCTGGAGGAGCAGTTGCCGGGGTCGGCGGGGGAGCGCCGCCGGGTCTGCGAGGCGGTGACCCGGCTGACGCTGTCGTACGTGGTCGCGCCCGCGGCGCAGGGCGAGGACATGGAGCGGACGGTCCGCGGACTGCTGGCGGTCACTGCGCCGAGCCGGACAACTGCAGGCCGATGACGCCGACGATCACCAGCGAGATGGAGACGATCTTCAGCGTGGAGACCACGTCGCCGAGGAAGACCATGCCGTAGACCGCGGTGCCCGCGGCACCGATGCCCGTCCACACCGCGTACGCCGGGCCGACGTCCAGCCTCTTCAGCGACAGCGTCAGCAGGCCGAAGCTGCCGAGTGCGAAGACGCAGAAGGCGACCGTCGGCCAGAGCCGGGAGAAGCCGTGGGAGAGCTTGAGGCAGACGGCGAAGCCGGTTTCGAGGAATCCGGCCACGACGACCAGCAGCCACGCCATCGTGTAGTGCCTCCCGTTCGGTTGACGCTCCAGCGATTATGCCCAACGCCCGTCCGAGGGGGGCGGTGGACGTCGCCGGACCGCTTCGGCCCGTGATCCGAGCCCCCGTCAGTCTCCCTCGCGGCGCTCGCGGGTGGCGAGCAGGCGGCGCAGCGAAGCGAGGCGCGCGGGGTCGGCGTGTCCCTCGGTGACCCAGGCGTCGAGGGCACAGTCCGGCTCGTCGTGGCTGCAGCTGCGCGGGCACTCCGCCGTCCCGGGTTCCAGGTCGGGGAAGGCGTGGATGACGCGCGACGGGTCGACGTGCGCCAGGCCGAACGACCGCACGCCCGGGGTGTCGATGACCCAGCCCTTGTCGTCGGGCAGCGGCAGGGCGAGCGCGGACGTCGTGGTGTGCCGGCCGCGGCCGGTGACGAGGTTCACCTCGCCCGTGGCCCGCTGGCGCTCCGGCACGAGCGCGTTGACCAGGGTGGTCTTGCCCACGCCGCTGTGGCCCACGAAGGCGGTGACACGGTCGGTCAGCAGATCCAGCACGCGGGCGGCGCCCGCGCCGGTGGCCAGCTCGTCCCGGTTGCAGGCGACGGCCCGGACGCCCAGCGGGGCGTACGACTCCAGCAGCTCGTCCGCGGGCGCCAGGTCCGACTTCGTCAGCACCAGCAGCGGGTCGAGCCCGCCGTCGTAGGCGGCGACCAGGCAGCGGTCCACCAGCCGGGGGCGGGGCGGGGGGTCGGCGAGGGCGGTGACGATGGCCAACTGGTCGGCGTTGGCCACGACCACACGCTCGTACGGATCGTCGTCGTCCGCCGTCCGGCGCAACACGGACGTGCGCTCCTCGACCCGGACGATGCGCGCCAGCGTCCCGGGGTCGCCGGAGACGTCCCCCACGACGGCGACCCGGTCGCCGACGACGATGCCCTTGCGGCCCAGCTCACGCGCCTTCATGGCGGTGACCGTGCGCTCCCCCACCAGGCAGGTGATGCGGCCGCGGTCGACGGTCAGGACGAAGCCCTCGGTGGCGTCCTCGTGCTTGGGCCGGTTACGGCTGCGCGGCCGGCTGCCCCGGCGGTCCGGGCGCACGCGGACGTCGTCCTCGTCGGGGTTCTTGCCGTAGCGCCGCATCCGCGGATCAGTCTCTCCGGACGGCGGCGGGCGTGCCGGCTCCGGGCCCGCTCTCCGCTCCGGCGAGGAGGCCGGTCCACATCCGGGGGAAGCCGGGCAGGGTCTTGGCGGTCGTCTCCACGTTCTCCACCGCAACACCCTTCACCAGCAGGCCCAGGACCGCGCCCGCGGTGGCCATCCGGTGGTCGTCGTACGTGTGGAAGACGCCGCCGTGCAGCGGGCGCGGGCGGATCTCCAGCCCGTCCTCGGTCTCGGTGACGTCGCCCCCCAGTCCGTTGATCTCCTCGGTCAGCGCGGCGAGCCGGTCCGTCTCGTGCAGCCGCAGGTGGCCGACGCCGCGCAGCCGGGACGGCGAATCCGCCAGCGCCGCCACCGCGGCGATGCCGGGCGTCAGCTCACCCACCTCGGAGAGGTCGATGTCGATGCCGCGGACGCCCCCGCCCGGGGAGCCGGCGGAGGCGCCGGTGAAGACCAGGTCCGTGCCCTCCTCGGTGGTCACCAGCTCGCAGGAGCCGCCCATCTCCGTGAAGATCGCGCGCAGCGCGTCCCCGGGCTGTGTCGTCCGCAGGGGCCAGTCACGGATCGTGACCCGGCCGCCGGTGAGGAGCGCGGCGGCCAGGAACGGCTGTGCGTTCGACAGGTCCGGCTCCACCGTCAGCTCCCGGCCCCGCAGGGCGCCCGGCGCCACCCGCCACACGTGCGGCTCGCCGCCGTCCTCCGGCGCGTCCACCGCGGCGCCGGCCGCGCGCAGCATCTCCACGGTCATCCGGATGTGCGGCAGCGAGGGCAGCCGGTGGCCCGTGTGGCGCAGCTCCACGCCCTTGTCGAAGCGCGGTGCGGACAGCAGCAGCGCGCTGACGAACTGGGACGACGAGGAGGCGTCGACCTCGACCGGGCCGCCGCGCAGCGCGCCCGTGCCGTACACCGTCAGGGGCAGGGCGCCGTGGCTGCCCTGCGCGGTGTCGTCGATCCGGGCGCCGAGCGTGCGGAGCGCGTCGATGACGCCGTGCAGCGGGCGCTCGTGGCTGCGCGGGTCGCCGTCGAAGCGGACCGGGCCGTCGGCGACGGCCGCGACGGGAGGCAGGAAGCGCATGACCGTCCCCGCGTTGCCCACGTCCACCGCGGCGTCGCCCCGCAGCCCGCCGCCGGGGGTGACGCGCCACACCTCGGCGCCGTCCGGGCCCGCGCCCTCCTCGATGCCGACGCCCAGGGCCCGCAGGCCCCCGGCCATCAGGGCGCTGTCACGCGAGCGCAGCGGCCGGCGCAGCCGGCCGGGCTCCGCGGCGAGCGCGGCGAGCACCAGCGCCCGGTTTGTGACCGACTTCGAGCCGGGCACGGTGACGGCACCGCTCACCGGGCCGGAGGCGGTCGGCGCGGGCCAGGGGCTGCTCTGCGAAGCGGTCATGGCCCTCACCCTATGCGGGCCGGGCCGTCCCTCGCAGGGTCCGCCCGCCGCCCTGTGGACAACCCGCGGACAGTGGCCGCCCGGGGCGGAGCGCACGGGCCGAAGGCGCAGTACCGGGCGGTCCGGCGAGTGGGCGGATCAGAGGTCGAGCAGCCAGCGGCCGCCGCCGGCGAGGGCGCAGAGCGCGACGACGTAGAACAGGAACACCCACAGGCCGGCGGGGGTGTGCGTCAGCCGCCCCAGCTGGTCGGCGTCGGACTGCGGCGCCTGGCCGCGGCGCCGCTTGCGCTGCAGCTCGAAGACCGGCCGTACCCCGCCGAGCAGCAGGAACCACACCGCCCCGTACGCGAACGCCGCCTGCACCTCCGGCTCGGTCAGCCAGGAGACCAGGAAGAACGCGGCCCCGGTCAGGACCACGGTCAGCACCCCGTAGGCGTTCCGGATCATCAGCAGCATCGCCGCGAGCAGGGCTATCGCGCCCCACAGCGCCGCCGTGATGCGGCCGTCGGCCAGCAGCCAGGCACCGGCGAGGCCGAGCAGCGGCGGGGCGGTGTAGCCGGAGGCGGCGGTGAGGACCATGCCGAGGCCGGAGGGCTTGCCGCGGCTGACGGTCAGGCCCGAGGTGTCGGAATGCAGCCGTATGCCCTCCAGACGGCGCCCGGTCAGCACTGCGACGAGGCCGTGGCCGCCCTCGTGCGCGATGGTGACGGCGTTGCGCGCCACCCGCCATATGCCCCAGGGCAGCACGGCGGAGAGCGCCACGAGCCCCGTCACCGCGACCAGCCACTGAGAGGGGTCCGGCTGCGTGCCGACGACGCGGTCCCACAGTTCGCCGAGGCTGGTTCCTTCCATGTGCCCTCCCGGTGCTCGGACGAGCAGGGTAGCCAAGGAGGCGTGTGCGGACTGTCAGAGGGGCGTGGCAGGCTTGTCACCCATGTGCGGACGGTACGCGGCGAGCAGGAAACCCGAGGACCTCGTCGACCTCTTCGAGGTGGAGAAGTGGGACGCGGAGGAGACCCTCGCGCCCGACTACAACGTGGCGCCGACGAAGAACGTGTACGCGGTCCTGGAGCGCCCCGAGCGGGACTCCGACGACCCCCGGCCGGTCCGGCAGTTGCGCGCGCTGCGCTGGGGCCTCGTGCCGTCCTGGGCGAAGAACCCCGACCTCGGCGTGAAGTTGATCAATGCCAGGGCCGAGACCGTCCACGAGAAGCCGGCCTACCGCCGTGCGTTCGCCTCCCGGCGCTGCCTGCTGCCGGCCGACGGCTACTTCGAGTGGCTGACGTTCAGGGGCGAGCGGCAGCTCGAGGAGCAGGGCAGGAAGAAGCGGCCCCGCAAGCAGCCGTACTTCGTCACCCCCGCGGACGGCTCGGTCTTCGCGATGGCCGGGCTTTTCGAGTTCTGGCGGGACAAGACCCTGCCGGACGACGATCCGCGCGCGTGGTGGGTGACGTGCACGGTGGTGACGACGGAGGCGGAGACCACGGAGCTCGCGGGCGGTCCCGCGGGGGAGTCGGGACCGCACACCCTCTCCGAGATCCACCCGCGGATGCCGCTGATGCTCACCCCCGACCGCTGGGACGCCTGGCTCGACCCGGCCGCCAAGGACCCGGAGGCGCTGCGCGAGCTGCTGACGCCGCCGCCCGCGGGGCTGCTGCGGGCGTTCCCTGTGTCGACGAAGGTGAGCGACGTGCGGAACAACGGCGCCGAGCTGGTGGAGGAGATGGCGGCACCGGAAGAGGAGACGCTGTTCTAGGGATCCGCGGGTCCTGCGCGCGGGGTGCGGGCCGGCGCCTGTCGCTCGCCTAGATTGAGGCGTGTGAAGCCCACCACCGAGACCGTCGCCACCCCGCCCGGCGACGCCCGCATCACCTGGCACTGGGCCGCCCGCCCCCGGCTCGTGCTCGCCCTGAGCCACGGCGCCGGCGGCGGCATCGAGGCCCGCGACCTGCGGGCGCTGGCCGACGCACTGCCCGCCCGGCAGGTCACCGTCGCGCTCGTCGAGCAGCCCTGGCGGGTCGCCGGACGCAAGCTGGCGCCCGCGCCCAGGACGCTCGACGCCGGCTGGACGGCGCTGTGGCCCGCCCTGGAGAAGCCCGGCGTGCCGGTCGTCGCGGGCGGCCGGAGCGCCGGCGCACGGGTGGCGTGCCGTACGGCGAGGGCGCTCGGGGCCCGGGCGGTTCTCGCCCTGGCCTTCCCCCTGCATCCGCCGGGCAAGCCGGAGAAGTCGCGGCTGACGGAGCTGCTGGACGCCGGGGTGCCGACCCGGGTGGTGCAGGGTGAGCGTGACCCCTTCGGCGCTCCCGCGGAGTTCCCCGGGGACGTCGACGTCGTGCCCGTGCCGTACGCGGACCACGGCTTCGCCGTGGCCAAGAGCGCGCCGGCCGACGACGCGGGGACCGCCGCGACGATCACCGCCGCGGCGGCCGACTGGCTCGCCGGCCTGCGCTGACGCCCCGGCACGGCGCGTCCCGCGCCGCGGCGGCCCCGCGGGCGGGCGGGGGAATGCGGCACCCGGGGCGTGCGTTCTCCACGATGTACGTACGTGCGATCGACGAAGGGACACGCATGACCGGGGTTGCATGCCCGTCGCGCCCGCAGCCGGCGGCAGCGGAGAAGTACTGGGCGGCGGATGTGCACGGACGTCGTCTATCCTCCGAACCGTACGGGGCCACCGGAGGCTCCACCACGGTGCTGGAGGAGGTGGGTCTCGTCACTGGGACCGACACGGGCAAGGGCGGGCCGGCGGAGGAGCCGGCGGCGCCCGAGGAGACGTCCACCGAGCGGAACGCACGCTTCGAGCGTGACGCGCTCCAGTTCCTCGATCAGATGTACTCGGCCGCGCTGCGCATGACGCGCAACCCCGCCGACGCGGAGGACCTGGTGCAGGAGACCTATGCCAAGGCGTACGCCTCCTTCCACCAGTTCCGCGAGGGTACGAACCTGAAGGCATGGCTCTACCGCATCCTCACGAACACGTTCATCAACTCGTACCGCAAGAAGCAGCGTGAGCCGCAGCGCAGCGCGGCGGAGGAGATCGAGGACTGGCAGCTCGCGCGCGCCGAGTCGCACATGTCGACCGGTCTGCGCTCCGCCGAGGCCCAGGCGCTCGACCACCTGCCGGACTCGGACGTGAAGGAAGCCCTCCAGGCGATCCCGGAGGAGTTCCGCATCGCGGTCTATCTGGCGGATGTCGAGGGCTTTGCCTATAAGGAGATCGCGGACATCATGGGGACACCGATCGGTACGGTCATGTCCCGGCTGCACCGCGGTCGCCGCCAGTTGCGCGGTCTCCTGGAGGACTACGCGCAGGAGCGGGGCCTGATGCCGGCGGGAGCCGGACCGGAGTCGGCCGGGTCGCACACGGGAAAGGGTTCGGGATCATGAGCTGCGGAGAGCCGCACGAGACGGATTGCTCAGAGGTCCTCGACCACCTCTACGAGTATCTCGACAAGGAGATGCCGGAGGGTGACTGCGAGAAGTTCCAGGTGCACTTCGACGAGTGCAGCCCGTGCCTGGAGAAGTACGGCCTGGAGCAGGCGGTGAAGAAGCTCGTCAAGCGCTGCTGCGGACAGGACGACGTGCCGTCGGACCTGCGCGCGAAGGTGATGGGCCGGATCGACACCATCAGGTCCGGCGAGGAGGTACCGGAGCAGCCGGTGCTCGACGGCGGGGACGAGGGCCGCCCCACATCACTCGAAGGTGCGAATCCACCCGGCTCGTAGTGTTCTTTTTCGTCACTGAGCCCCATTCGGCCGTAGGTGCGGCCCTATGCTCCCCAACTCGTACGGAGTACAGCGCGGACGAGGAGCGTGGGGCCGATGGGGCAGGTGGCGCGAGTCTCTGCGGCCGGGCGCGTCTGTCTGCTCTCCGCCCTGCTCGCCACGGCGGCGTGTGCCGCTCCGGCGCTGCGGCCCGGTGCGGCGACTCCGTGGGCGGCGCTGGCGCTGCTCGCCGCCGTCTACGCGGCCGGTGAACACCTCTGGCGTGTCCCGCCGCTCGCCGGCGGGCTGCCCGGCGGCATCGGCGCGTTCTTCCCGCTCCTGCTTGCAGGAGCGTTTCTGCTGCCGCCCTCCGCGGCGGCCCTCGTCCCCCTTCCGGGCGCGCTGACGGCCCGGATCGCCGAGCAGCCCGCCCTCCCGCGGCGGCTGTGGCGGGCCGCGGAACTGGCGCTCGCCGGCTGGGCGGCCGCGTACGCCGCCGGGCACGTGCCCGGCGGCGCCGGGCTCGGCGAGGCCGGATTCCCCGAGCTGCTGCCCGCCGCGCTGGTCGCGGTCGCGGCCTTCTGGACCGTGCTCACCTGCCTGGGCGCCCTGATGCAGGCCGCCGCGGAGCGCCGCCCGCCGCGCGCGGCGCTCGCCGGAGCGCCCGCGGCGGCGGGCACGTACCTCGTCCACGGTCTCGCCGGGCTCATGATGGCGATGCTCTGGCACAGCCCGCACGGCCCCGCCAGCGGGCTGCTCGTGCTGCTGCCGATGGCCATGTCCTGCTGGGCGTTCGCCCAGGCCAACCGCGAACGCGCGGCGCACCAGGCGACGATCCGCGCGCTGGTGCAGGCCGTCGACATCAAGGACCGGTACACCCGCGGGCACAGCGAACGGGTCGGCCGCGCCTCGGTGCTCATCGCGCGCGAACTGGGCATGAACGAGCGGCGGCAGGAGGTGCTGCGGTTCGCCGGGATCCTGCACGACGTGGGCAAGCTCGGCGTGCCGACGCGCATCCTGCGCAAGGAGGGGCCGCTGACGCCGGAGGAGCGGCGGGTCATCGAACTGCACCCGGAGTACGGGCACGAGATCGTCCGCGGCATCGGCTTCCTGGAGGAGGTGCGTTCGGCGATCCTGCACCACCACGAGCGGATGGACGGCCGCGGTTACCCGTACGGTCTCACCGGCGAGCGGATTCCGGAATACGCCCGGGTGGTGGCGGTGGCCGACGCCTTCGACGCCATGACGTCGACCCGCTCCTACCGCCGCGCGCGCGAGGTGCCCGCGGCGCTGGCGGAGCTGCGGCGGTGCGCGGGCACGCAGTTCGATCCCCGGATGGTGCGCGCGCTGACCGGTGCGGTCGAGCGCCGCGGCTGGCACGCCGAGGTCACCGCGGACGAGCCCGTGACGGTCCCCGCGCCGCTGCGCGGCGGGGCGGCGGACGGTACGGCCGCCGCCGAGGCCGTCGTACGCAGCGGCGGCGCCCCGTGAGCGAATCGGTTCTCCGCTCCCGGCACCCGGCCCCGCCCGAGGTGCGCGTGGCGGTCGGGACCGCGGGGGCGGTGACCGCGGCCGGGTTCTGCTGGACGCTGTGGCACGGCCTCGCCCAGCCCGGGGCCGCGCTCGCCTTCGGCCTGCTCATCGTGGTCGGCGAAGTGGCGGGCGACCACCGGGCGGGCGCCTCCCCGCGCATCCCCGCGCCGCTGGCGACCGCCGGTGCGCTCGGGTACGCGCTGCTCTGCATCCCCGCGGACACCGCGGGCGGCGCCGTACTGGAGATCGCCGCCGTATCCTTCACCGCCACCGTCGTCGGCACCGTCCCGCACGTCGCCCGGGGCTGCGGTCCCACCGCGGAGCACCTGGTCCGCCGGGTCCTCGGCACCGCCTTCGCCGCCGCCTGCTGCCGCCCCCTGTGCGCCGGCGCCCCCGACGACCGCGCCGGCGGCCCGGTCGCCGGCCTCTCCGCGGGCCCCGGCTACGTTCTGGCGCTGCTCGGCGTCCTGGCCCTGACCGCGCTCTGTGACGCCGCGCTCGCCGCCTGTCTCGCCCGGGCCCGCACCGGCTGGCCGTACGGCCCTCTGCTGCGCGAAGAACTGCGTGCGCTGCCCGGCGTCGGCTCCGCGATGTGCGCCACCGGCGTCGTCATCGCGCTCGCCGCCCAGGTGACCGGGCCGTGGGCGCTGCCCGTGCTGAGCCTGCCGCTGCTCCTCACCCAGGTCTCCTTCCGCCGCTACGCCGCCGTACGGCGCACGTACCGCCAGACCATCGCCTCCCTGGCCCGCGCCACCGAGATGGCCGGGTACCACCCCCAGGGGCACGCCCACCGCGTCGCCTCCCTCAGCCGCGCGACCGGCCGGGTGCTCGGGCTCTCCGAGCGGGAGCTGGACGTGCTGGAGCAGGCGGCGCTCATGCGCGACCTCGGCAAGCTGTCGCTGGCCGACCCCGTGCCGGCCGGCGGCACCTCGGAGCCGGCGGGATCGGCCGGCCTCGCCGACCGGCGGCGCATCGCCCTGCTGGGCGGTGCCGTGGTGCGGCAGACCGGCGTGGCCGCCGAGGTGGCGGTCGTCGTGGAGCGGCAGGCGGAGCCGTACCGTGACCAGCCGGTCGCTGCCCGTATCGTGCGCGTGGCGGCTGCATACGACGTACTGGTGACGGGGAACGCGAAGGGTGAGGGCGCGGAAGCCGCCGGGCCGCTCGCTGCCCTGGAGCGGCTGCGGCTGGCGACCGCGGAGGAGTACGACCCGGCCGTGGTGGACGCGCTGCGGGAGGTGCTGGCGAGTGGCGTGTGCGCGAACTGACCGGTAAGAAGCGGGTGTACGGCACCGCGTGGTTGGATGCGGGCATAGCCCGGCACCCGAGCGGACAGGAAGTTGCGGGGAGCAACGGCACCCCCGGGAGAGCACGCCGTGCGGACGGGCCGCACAGTGGTCATCCTGGAGTCAAAGACGGCAGGCAGGAATCGTGAAGATCTTCGGCAGAACACGGCATCGGCCCTCCGCCTCGTGGCGGCAGGCGACCGACCGCGCGTTCACGTTGATCGGCGACGGCCGGTACGACGACGCGGGCGCGCTGCTCACCCGTGCCGCGGGCCTGGAGCCCTGGCTGTCGGAGTCGTGGTTCAACCTTGCGCTGCTGCACAAGTTCCGGCACGACTGGGAGCAGGCGCGCACCGCGGGGCTGCGGGCCGTCGCGCTGCTCGACCGCGAGGCGGGCGCGCCGGACTGGTGGAACGTCGGCATCGCCGCCACCGCGCTGCAGGACTGGCCGCTGGCGCGGCGGGCCTGGCAGGCGTACGGGCTGAACGTGCCCGGAGGCGCCACGCACCAGGGGGCGGGCGACCCGCCGGAGGACATGGAGCTGGGCAGCGCCGCGGTGCGGCTGTCACCCGAGGGCGAGGCGGAGGTCGTCTGGGGCCGTCGCCTGGACCCGGCGCGGATCGAGGTGCAGAGCATCCCGCTGCCGTCGTCGGGGCGGCGCTGGGGCGAGGTGGTGCTGCACGACGGGGTGCCGCACGGCGAGCGGGCGACGCTTGCGGGCCCCTCGTACCCGGTCTTCGACGAGATAGAACTGTGGGCGCCGTCGCCGGTGCCGACGTGGGTGGTGCTGCTGGAGGCGGCCACCGAGGCGGACCGGGACGCCGTCGAGCTGCTGGCCGCCGAGGCGGGGTACGCGGCCGAGGACTGGTCGTCGTCGGTGCGGCTGCTCTGCCGCACCTGCTCGGAGAGCTGCATGCCCAGCGCCGAGGGCTCGCTGCAGGCGACCCTCGACCCGCACGACCACAGCGAGCCGGGTCAGCCGGGGCCGCTGGTGCACCGCACCGAGGACGGTCTGTGGGTGCCGGAGCGGGAGTGCGGGATAGCCGCGCCCGCGTCGCTGGTGCGCGGCCTGCTGGAGAGCTGGGCCGCGGACAGCCCGGACACCCGGGACTGGCGGGATCTGGAAGAAGTCGTCTGAGGCTGTCGCCGCCTGGCCGTACCCTGGACTCCGGTCTTGACGCAAAGCTCGTGTGGGCGGGAACCAGGAAGGCGTACGGCGAGGATGACGCAGCAGGCGGAACAGCAGCAGGTGGGGCGGGAAGCGGAGTCGCCGGACGTGTTCCTCGACGACGTGACGGACGCCGAGGCGCGTGAGCGGGCGGCCCGCGAGCGGGGGACGGTCAGGCCGATCACGGTGGTGGGCAATCCGGTGCTGCACCGCGAGTGCCAGGACGTCACCGAGTTCGACGACACGCTGCGGCAGCTCGTGGACGACATGTTCGCCAGCCAGCGGGCGGCGGAGGGCGTGGGACTGGCGGCCAACCAGATCGGCGTGGACCTCAAGGTCTTCGTCTACGACTGCCCGGACGACGACGGCGTACGACACGTGGGCGCCCTGTGCAACCCCGTGCTGGAGGAGCTGCCCGCCGACCGCCGCCAGCTCGACGACGGCAACGAGGGGTGCCTGTCCGTGCCCGGTGCGTACATGTCGCTGGCGCGCCCGGACTACGCGGTGGTGAGCGGCCGCGACCTCGACGGCAACTCCGTCCGCGTGCACGGCACGGGCTACTTCGCCCGCTGCCTGCAGCACGAGACGGACCATCTGCACGGGCGGCTCTACATCGACCGGCTCTCCAAGCGCGAGCGCAAGGACGTCATGCAGCAGATGGCGGAGAACACCCCGCGCTACGAGACGGTCCCGAACGACTGACGCCCCCGGCCTGCCGGGCAGGCCGCCGGCCGGCGCGCCACTGCCGTCACCGCCGCCCCTTGCGCGGCGGTTACGGCAGTGGTCGAGACCACTGGCGCCCGGACAGCGCGTTGACCGCGCGCCCGGCGCACGCGAGGCTCGGAGCCCCCCATTCGTACGGTACGGAGGCCCGATGCTCAGACGTACGGTCAGACTCATCCTCAGCATTGCCATGATCGCGGCGGCAGGTGTCGTCGGCACGGTCGCGACCGCCGGCACCGCGCAGGCGGACTCGTGCTACACCTGGAACCGCACGCTCTCGGAAGGCGCGTCCGGCTCCGACGTCACCCAGTTGCAGATCCGGGTGGCGGGCCACGTGACGTCCGGTGAGACCCTCGCCATCGACGGCAACTTCGGCCCCCGCACCAAGGCCGCCGTCGCCAAGTTCCAAAGTGCGTACGGGCTCGCCTCGGACGGCGTCGCGGGCCCCAACACGTTCAGCAAGATCTACAGCCTGCAGGACGCCGACTGCACGCCGGTGCACTTCACCTTCCCCGAACTGAACAAGTGCAACTCCACCTGGGGCGGTGGTGCGGTCTCCGCGGCGACGGCCAAGGAGAACGCCAAGCGCACCATGTGGAAGCTGGAGGCGATGCGGCACGCCCTGGGCGACGTGCCGATCAACATCAGCAGCGGCTTCCGTTCCGTCTCGTGCAACAACGCGGTCGGTGGCGCCTCGAACAGCCAGCATCTGTACGGCACGGCGGCCGACCTCGTCGGCTCCCCGTCGTTCTGCAGGCTCGCCCAGCAGGCGCGTACCCACGGCTTCGGCGGGATCCTCGGTCCCGGCTACCCGGGCCACAACGACCACACGCACGTGGACGGCCGGTCTTCGCGCTACTGGTCCGCTCCCTCCTGCGGCATCTGACCGCCGGAGACCGCAGCAGCGCGGCAACGGCGCCGCAGCAGCGGGCAGTCGCCGGCCGGATCCGCCCCGCGGGTCCGGCCGGCGCGCTGCGTCCCGGGAGGCCGTCTCCCCGAAGACCGCCCCTACTCCAGGCCGTCGTCTCAGAACTCGTCGTCGAAGGCGACCGAGCCCTCCACCGCCACCTGGTACGCGGACGGGCGGCGCTCGAAGAAGTTCGTCAGCTCCTGCACGTCCTGCAGCTCCATGAACGCGAACGGGTTCTGCGATCCGTACACGGGCGCGAAGCCCAGCCGGACGAGCCGCTGGTCGGCCACGCACTCCAGATACGCGCGCATCGAGTCGGTGTTCATCCCCGGCAGGCCCTCGCCGCACAGGTCCCGCGCGAACTGCAGCTCCGCCCGCACCGCCTCGTCGAGCATGTCGCGCACCTGCCGTCCCAGCTCCTCGTCGAAGAGGCCGGGCTCCTCCTCGCGGACCGTGTCGACCACGGAGAAGGCGAAGTTCATGTGCATGCTCTCGTCCCGGAACACCCAGTTGGTGCCGGTCGCGAGACCGTGCAGCAGGCCGCGGGAGCGCAGCCAGTAGACGTAGGCGAACGCGCCGTAGAAGAACAGGCCCTCGATGCAGGCGGCGAAGCAGATGAGGTTGAGCAGGAAGCGGCGGCGGTCCTCCCTGGTCTCCAGCCGCTCGATGTTCTCCACGGAGTCCATCCAGCGGAAGCAGAACTGCGCCTTCTCACGGATCGACGGGATGTTCTCCACGGCGGCGAAGGCCGCGGCCCGCTCGTCCGGGTCGGGGAGGTAGGTGTCGAGCAGCGTCAGATAGAACTGGACGTGCACGGCCTCCTCGAAGAGCTGGCGGGAGAGGTAGAGGCGGGCCTCCGGCGAGTTGATGTGCTTGTAGAGCGTGAGCACCAGGTTGTTCGCCACGATCGAGTCGCCGGTCGCGAAGAACGCCACCAGCCGGCCGATGAGGTGCTGTTCGCCCGGAGAGAGCTTGGCGAGGTCGGAGACGTCGGAGTGGAGGTCGACCTCCTCGACGGTCCAGGTGTTCTTGATGGCGTCCCGGTAGCGCTCGTAGAAGTCCGGGTAGCGCATGGGGCGCAGGGTCAGCTCGAAGCCGGGGTCGAGCAGGTTCTTCTCCTCGGCGGCGGTGGTCACTGGCATGCCTCGCAGGTCTCGGGGTTCTCCAGGGAGCAGGCGACGGCGTCGTCGGCGTGCGGCTGCTGCACGGGCAGGGGTACGGGGACGGGGCCCGCGGGTACGCCGGCGGGCCCGGCGGCGCGGGCCGAGCGGGCGATCCGGGTGGCCGGGCGCGAGCGCAGGTAGTACGTCGTCTTGAGCCCGGAGCGCCAGGCGTAGGCGTACATCGAGCTGAGCTTGCCGATGGTCGGCGCGGCCATGAAGAGGTTGAGAGACTGGGCCTGGTCGAGGTAGGGCGTACGGGCCGCGGCCATGTCGATCAGCGCGCGCTGCGGCAGCTCCCACGCCGTGCGGTACCGCGAGCGGACCTCCTCGGGGATCCAGGTCAGCTCCTGGACGGACCCCTCGTGCTCGCGCAGCGCCTCGCGGGTCTGCGCGTCCCATACCCCGAGCTCCTTCAGCTCGGCCACGAGGTAGGAGTTGACCTGGAGGAACTCGCCGCTCAGCGTCTCGCGCTTGAAGAGGTTGGAGACCTGCGGCTCGATGCACTCGTAGACGCCGGCGATGGAGGCGATCGTCGCGGTCGGCGCGATGGCCAGCAGCAGCGAGTTGCGCAGACCGCTCGCGGCGATCCGGGCACGCAGCGCGGTCCAGCGCTCCGGCCAGGTCACGTCGGCCTCGGGGTAGTGGTCGGGGTGCAGCACGCCGCGGGCCGCGCGGGTGCGCGACCAGGCCGGGTGCGCGCCGTGCCGCTCGGCGAGGCCGGCGGACGTGGCGTACGCGGCGAGCATGATGCGCTCGGCGATCCGTGTGGACAGCGCGCGTGCCGCGGGGGAGTCGAACGGCAGCCGCAGCCGGAAGAAGACGTCCTGCAGGCCCATCACGCCCAGGCCCACGGGCCGCCAGCGGGAGTTGGACGCGGCGGCCTGCCCGGTGGGGTAGAAGTTGATGTCCACGACGCGGTCGAGGAACGTCACGGCGGTACGGACCGTCGCGTCCAGCTTCTCCCAGTCCATCGCCTCCTCCCAGCCGCCGGCGGGGTCGCCCAGATGGGCGGCGAGGTTGACCGAACCCAGGTTGCACACCGCGGTCTCGCCGTCGTCGGAGACCTCCAGGATCTCGGTGCACAGGTTCGAGGAGTGCACGACGGCACCGGGCTCGGCCGTCTGGTTGGCGGTGCGGTTGGCGGCGTCCTTGAACGTCATCCAGCCGTTGCCGGTCTGGGCGAGGGTACGCATCATCCGGCCGTACAACTGCCGTGCGGGGACCTGCCTGACGTACCGGCCTTCGGCCTCCGCGCGCGCGTACGCCGCGTCGAACGTCTCGCCGTACAGGTCGGTCAGCTCGGGTACGTCGGCGGGCGAGAAGAGCGACCAGAGGCCGTCGGCCTCGACGCGGCGCATGAACTCGTCCGGGATCCAGTGCGCGAGGTTGAGGTTGTGGGTACGGCGCGCCTCCTCGCCGGTGTTGTCCCGCAGCTCCAGGAACTCCTCGACGTCGGCGTGCCAGGGCTCCAGGTAGACGCAGGCGGCGCCCTTGCGCTTGCCGCCCTGGTTCACGGCGGCGACGGAGGCGTCCAGGGTGCGCAGGAACGGGACGATGCCGTTGGAGTGGCCGTTGGTGCCGCGGATCAGCGACCCGCGGGCGCGGACGCGGGTGAAGGGGATGCCGATGCCGCCGGAGTGCTTGGAGAGCCGGGCGACCTGGTGGTAGCGCTCGTAGATGGAGTCCAGCTCGTCGCGCGGGGAGTCCAGCAGGTAGCAGGACGACATCTGCGGGTGGCGGGTGCCGGAGTTGAAGAGCGTGGGGGAGGAGGGCAGGTAGCCCAGGCGGCTCATCAGCCCGTACAGCTCGGCGACTTCGCCCAGAGCGGCGTCGGACTCGTCGGCGGCCAGACCGCAGGCGACGCGCAGGAAGAAGTGCTGGGCGGTTTCGATGACGGCGCGTTCGGTCGGGTGGCGCAGCAGATAGCGGGTGTACACGGTACGCAGGCCGAAGTAGCCGAAGAGGTCGTCGCGGCCCTCGGCGGCGGCCTCGTCCACCAGGGCGTCGAGGCGGGCGGCGTGCCGCCGGACGAAGGCGGCGGTGCCGTCGGCGACGAGGCCTTCGCGGTGGCCCACGGCGATCGAGGCGGAGAAGCTCGTGGCGCCCTGGCCGGCGGCCTCCTCGGCGACGGCCCGGGTCAGCAGCCGGGCGGCCAGCCGCGCGTACTCGGGCTCCTCGGCGATCAGCGCCGCCGCCGCCTCGGTGGCCAGCTCCCGCAGCTCCGCCTCGCCGGAGCCCGGGTGCCGGCCCCGCAGCGCGCCGGCCGCGACCCGGTCCGGGGCGGTGGCGGGCAGGTCCGCGGTCAGCTCGGCGAGGGTGCGGGCGAGCGCGGCGGCGGGGCCGTCGTCCGCTCGGGGGGTGGCTGAGGCGGGCTCCGTGAGCGCGGCCGGTGGTGCGATCGTCAAGGTGCTGCTCTCCCTCGCTCGGCGGGGCCGCGCGGGAGAGAGGCGGTACGGGCGCACGCGGGGTCCCCGCAGCGCGCAGGGCGCGCGTGCACCGTGCCCCCATCCGAACACCGCCGGGAGCGGACCCGCTTGCGTCCGTGAGCCCAATCCGCGAGACCCGGACGTCATCGACAGCCGCCGGAGGTGTTCGGGCTCGCGACGTACCGACCCGCCGGCGCGCGGCGGGGCAGGGCGCTACGTCGCTTACCGTTGCGGGACAGCTCCGGACTTCCACCGGATTCCCCTGCGTCGGCAGCTAGGAAGAGCATACATCTAGTGGCTCGTCAGGGAAGTGCCCCTATATGTTGTGTCGCCTGCCGGTCGGGCGTCAGAGGTCCGCGACGAAGGCCCAGAGCGGCAGACCGGGCAGCGGCATCCAGTCGCGCTCCGGTGTGCGGACGAACCCCAGCCGCCCGTACAGCCGGTGGGCCGTCGCCATCTCCGGGGTGCTGGACAGCACCATCCGGTGCGCGCCCAGCTCCCGGGCGCGGTCCAGACAGGCCCGTACGAGCGCCTCGCCCACGCCCCGGCCGCGCGCCTCCCGGGAGACCGCCAGCATCCGGAACTCGCCCTCCGCGGGCCCGCTCAGCTCCGCGAACGGCGACCCCGCCGTCACGAAGGTCACACTGCCGAGTATCCGCCCGCCGTCCGGCCGGCCGTCGCCGTCGACCGCGACCAGCACCTCCGCGTGCTCCGCCGTCGCCCGGCGGGCCACGTCGCGCAGCTCGTGCACGTACTCGTCGGCCTCGCCGAACGTCAGCAGCCCGTCCGCCAGATACGCCTCGGCGACCAGGTCGCCCGCCCGCTCGTACTCCCCCGGCCGTACCGGCCGCACCGTGAAGTCCATCCTCCGAGTCTGCCCTGTGCCACCGACAACGGGCCGCCGCCCCCGGAAGCCGGGGACGGCGGCCCGTCCGTCTGCGGCATCGGCCGCACCGCTCTCAGCAGCAGCGGAAGCCCTTGCGCGGGTCGTCGCCCGCGTCCGTGCGCATCCGCTCGAACGCGCGCCGGGTGGGCACCTCCGCCTCGGGGTCGTGCGCGCGCAGGTGCGCGACGTAGCGCTCGTAGGCCGTGTCGCCGATCACCTCGCGGACGTACCACCAGACCTTGCGCCCGGCCGCGGCCAGCGTCGCCGTCCCCGTCACGAGCCGCCTCCGTCGCGCGCACCGGCAGCGGCACCGGCGCCGGCGCCCGGTCCCGTGCCCGGCTTGAAGCCGCCGCCGCTGCCCAGCCCGGCCGCGGCCAGCTCCTCCTTCTCCTCCTTGGTCGCGATCAGTTGCGCCGGCGCGATGATCGACGACTCGTGGTACGGCTCCTCGTGGCTGACCACGGACTCCGGGTTACGCAGCGCCTTCACACACACCCGGGCCGCGTCCAGGATCACGACGACCACCAGCAGCGCGAAGACCGCGGAGAGCACCCCGTCGACCGTCGTGTTGGTGACGATCGTCTCGGCGTCCTCCAGCTCCTGCCCGGACAGCTTGCCGGAGTCGATGCCCTCCTGCGCCACGTCGCCCTGGGCGAAGAAGCCGACTCGCGGGTCGTCGGAGAACACCTTCTGCCAGCTCGCCGTGAGCGTGACCACCGCGACCCAGGCCAGCGGGATCCCCGTCACCCACGCCCACTTCAGCCGCCCCGACTTGATCAGCAGCGTGGTGCAGATCGTCAGCGCGACCGCGCCGAGCAACTGGTTGGTGATGCCGAAGAGCGGGAAGAGCTGGTTGATGCCGCCGAGCGGGTCGTTGACGCCGACCCACAGGAAGTAGCCCCACAGCCCCACCACGACCGCGCTGGTGCCGATGAGCCCCGGCCACCAGCTCACGCGCTTGAGCGGCTTGTAGACGTTGCCGAGGGTGTCCTGGAGCATGAAGCGGCCCACCCGGGTACCCGCGTCGAGCGCGGTGAGGATGAACAGCGCCTCGAACATGATCGCAAAGTGGTACCAGAACGCCTTGAGACTGTCCCCGGTCACGCTGGAGAAGATCTCCGAGACCCCCAGGGCGAACGTCGGTGCGCCGCCGGTACGGGAGAGCAGCGACGGCTCCTCGACGGAGTCGGCCGCCGCCTGCAGGGCCGCCGGCGTGATCTCCCAGCCGAGGCCCTGGATCGCCTCCGAGGCCGACTGGGCGGTGTCGCCGATCACCGTGGGCGCGGAGTTCATCGCGAAGTAGAGCCCCGGGTCCAGCACGCACGCGGCGATCATCGCCACGATCGCCACGGAGGACTCCATCAGCATGGACCCGTAGCCGATCATCCGCACCTGCGTCTCCTTCTGCACCATCTTGGGTGTGGTGCCGGAGGAGATGAGGGCGTGGAAGCCCGACAGGGCGCCGCAGGCGATGGTGATGAAGACGAACGGGAAGAGCGAGCCGGCGAAGACCGGTCCGGTGCCGTCCTTGGCGAAGTCGGTGACGCCCTCCATCTTCAGCGTCGGCGCGGCCACGAGCACGCCGATGAAGAGCAGCGCGATGGTGCCGAGCTTCATGAACGTCGACAGGTAGTCGCGGGGCGCGAGCAGAGTCCACACCGGCAGCACCGAGGCGATGAAGGCGTAGATCACCATCCAGATGACCAGCGACTCCTTGCTCAGCGTGAACGTGTCCGCGAGCGAGGACTCGGCCACCCACCGGCCCGCGATCAGCGCGAGCAGCAGCAGCGCGATGCCGATCAGCGACACCTCGGCGACCCGGCCCGGCCGGATCATCCGCAGGTAGAAGCCCATGAACAGGGCGATCGGGATCGTCATGCCGATCGAGAAGGTGCCCCAGGGGGACTCCGCCAGCGCGTTGACGACGACCAGCGCCAGCACCGCCAGCAGGATGATCATGATCGCGAAGACGGCGAGCAGCGCGGCGGCACCGCCCACCGGGCCGATCTCCTCGCGCGCCATCTGGCCCAGGGACCGGCCGTTGCGCCGGGTGGAGAAGAACAGCACCACCATGTCCTGGACCGCGCCGGCGAAGATCACGCCCGCGACGATCCAGATCGTGCCCGGCAGGAAGCCCATCTGCGCCGCCAGCACCGGACCGACCAGCGGACCGGCGCCGGAGATCGCGGCGAAGTGGTGGCCGAGGAGCACCCGGCGGTCCGTGGGCTGGAAGTCGATGCCGTTGTCGAGCCGCTCGGCGGGGGTGGCGCGCGTCCTGTCGGCCTTGAGCACGCGGTAGGCGATGAACTTGGAGTAGAAGCGGTAGCCGATGGCGTACGAGCCGAGGGCCGCGGCCACCATCCAGGCCGCGGAGACCTCCTCGCCCCGGGAGAGCGCCAGAACCGTCCACCCGAGGGCGCCCACCAGGGCGACGACGGTCCAGAGGATCACGCTCTTCGGATCCGGGCGCGGCCTTCGCGGCGCGTCCGGGGGTGCTTGCACAGTCATGGCGGCTCCGTCCCCTGAGCTCTCACTCTTTTGCAATGCGCTCGAAATGTAGAGCAGGGGCAGGCTGCCGTCACTAGGGTGCGCCGTCGCTATCCGATCACGAAAGTCCCCGGCCGGGGCGCTGCCGGCCGCCGGAGGCCGCGGCGGACCCGGCCCGGCGCCGGGTCCGCCGCCGCGAGGCCGCTCAGCCCACCGGGCGGCGCAGGCGGGCGACGAACTTGTACCGGTCGCCCCGGTAGACCGACCGGACCCACTCCACCGGCTCGCCCTGGGTGTCGACGGAGTGGCGCGAGAGCATCAGCATCGGCAGGCCCGTGTCCGTGCCCAGCAGCCCGGCCTCGCGGGGCGTGGCGAGCGAGGTCTCGATGGTCTCCTCGGCCTCGGCCAGGTGGACGTCGTAGACCTCGGCGAGCGCGGTGTAGAGCGAGGAGTGCTTGACCAGGCTGCGGCGCAGCGCGGGGAAGCGCTTGGCCGACAGGTGGGTGGTCTCGATGGCCATCGGCTCGCCGTTGGCCAGGCGCAGCCGCTCGATGCGCAGCACGCGCCCGCCGGCGGTGATGTCGAGCCGCTCGGCGAGCTGGTCGCCCGCGGTGACGTAGCCGATGTCCAGGAGCTGCGAGGTGGGTTCGAGACCCTGGGCACGCATGTCCTCGGTGTACGAGGTCAGTTGGAGGGCCTGCGAGACCTTGGGCTTGGCCACGAACGTGCCCTTGCCCTGGATCCGCTCCAGCCGCCCCTCCACGACCAGCTCCTGCAGCGCCTGGCGCACGGTCGTACGGGAGGTGTCGAACTCGGAGGCGAGCGTACGCTCCGGCGGCACGGGCGTGCCGGGAGGAAGGGTCTCGGTCATCTCCAGCAAATGCCGCTTGAGCCGGTAGTACTTGGGCACACGGGTGGTCCGCCCGGTGTTCCCCCCGGCACGTCCCGGCTCGTCGGCTGCCGGTACCGTCGCAGCCGGCGTTCCCTCGGCCGGTCCGGCGTTCGTCCTCATGACTCCTCCGTCTGGTAGCGGCTCACATCCTGGCACGGCTCGTCACCCGTCGGTGCCTCGCGGGGTGACGGGATGGCTCACATGTCGGTCCGGTAACGGAAGCCGGACCGGCAGGCCGCACACCCTTGACACCCTCATTGGTCTAGGCCAGGCTTCGTTCCACGATTGGTCCAGACCAAGACCGTCAACCTGGTCTAAACCATTAAAGACCACAAGTCCACTCCACGGGCAGGGTCCGGGAGCAAGGACTTTTCGGTGGCGAATCGCCGGCGAAAGACGGCAGCGGGGGCGTGGGCCGGCATGTTGAGGAGGGTGACGTGAAGCGCACGGCGGTAGCGGTGCTGGCGGCGGCTGGCCTGGTGGCAAGCCTCGCCGCCTGCGGTTCTGACGATGGTGGCGACGACGGCTCCCAGGGGAGCGGCCCCGGGTCGTTCAAGGGCGAGACGCTCACCTTCTGGGCCATGGACGGCTCCACACCGGACGACTGGCTGAAGGACGTCGAGGCCGAGTTCGAGAAGAAGACGGGCGCCACGCTCGCATACAAGGTGCAGCAGTGGAACGGCATTCAGCAGAAGCTGACCACCGCCCTGTCCGAGGAGAGCCCGCCCGACGTCATCGAGGTCGGCAACACCCAGACGCCCGCCTATGCGGCGACCGGCGGTCTGGCCGATCTGACAGAGCTTAAGGACGAGATCGGCACCGAGTGGACCGAGTCCCTCAACGAGTCGTCGATCTACGAGGGCAAGCAGTACGCCGTGCCGTGGTACTTCGCCAACCGCGTGGTGCTGTACAACAAGTCGATCTTCAAGGAAGCCGGTATCAAGGAGCTTCCCCGGACCCGTGACAACCTCTTCGCCGCGTTCGACAAGATCGAGAAGAACACCGACGCCGAGCCGATCTACATGCCCGGCCAGAACTGGTACTTCTTCGACGGCCTGCTCATCGGCCAGGACGCCGAGCTGGTGAAGCAGGACGGCGACACGTGGGTCTCCAACCTCTCCGACCCCAAGGTCGGGCAGGCCATGGAGATCTACAAGCAGTACGCCGACTACTCCACGGCGCCCAAGGACAAGGACGAGGCCACCCCGCAGCAGGGCGAGGTCTTCGGCAAGGGCAGGACCGGCGCGATCATCGGCATGGGCTGGGAGTCCGGCATCGCGATCGAGGCCAGCAAGGACAAGAACTTCGAGAAGGAGATCGGCTACTTCACCATCCCCGGTGAGACCGCCGACACCCCCGAGAGCGTCTTCCTCGGCGGCTCCAACCTGGCCGTCGCCGCGGGCAGCGAGAAGCAGGAACTCGCCCGGGAGTTCCTGAAGATCGTGCTCTCCGACAAGCATGAGGGCGCCCTCGCGGCGGCCAACGGCGTGATCCCCAACAAGGACGCGCTGCTGGCGAAGCTGGAGGGCAACGAGGCGGCCGAGGCCGCCGCGCCGGCCGCCGCCGTCGGCGGCACCACGCCGCTCATCCCCGAGTGGGGCGCGGTGGAGAACACCCCCAACCCCATCAAGTCCTACATGACCGCCTTCCTCAACGGCGACTCCCACGAGGAAGCCGCCGAATCGGTCGAGGGCGATCTCAACGAGCGCCTGGCACAGGAGTAAGCGTCATCGGGCGGGCGGGACCGGGAACGACCCGGCCCCGCCCGCACCCGCGGGTCCGAAACCACCTCGTCCCGAAGAGATCGCCGCATCATGACAGTGCAGACACCGAGGCCGGCCACCGAGAAGGCCCCAGGCCGCGCCCGTACGACACCGCCCCCACCGCCCGGACGCCACCCCAAGGCCCAGGGAACCGCCGGCACCCTCCCGTACCTGCTCCTGCTGCCCGCGCTGGTGCTCACCGTGGTGCTGCTCGGCTGGCCGCTGGTCAAGAACGGCATCCTGTCGTTCCAGCAGCTCGGCATGAAGGAGCTGATCCAGCACCTCACCGTATGGAACGGCGTCGACAACTACACCGACGCCCTCGGCGGCGAGGACTTCTGGCGCGTCACGCTCCGCACGATCGTCTTCACCGCGGTCAACGTCTCGCTCATCATGGTGCTCGGCACCCTGGTCGGGCTGCTGCTCGCCCGGCTCGGCCGCAGGATGCGGCTCACGCTGATGATGGCGCTCGTGCTCGCCTGGGCGATGCCCATCATCGCGGCCACCACCGTCTACCAGTGGCTGTTCGCGGAGCGCTACGGCGTCGTCAACTGGGTCCTGGACAAGCTCGGCTGGCACGCGATGGCCGACCACTCCTGGACCAGCAGCCAGTTCTCCACCTTCTTCGTGATCACGGTGATGCTCGTCTGGACGTCGGTCCCGTTCGTGGCGATCAACCTCTACGCCGCCACGACCACGATCGCCAAGGAGCTGTACGAGGCCGCTGGGCTCGACGGCGCCGGCGCGTGGCGCACCTTCACGTCGGTGACCCTCCCGTTCATCAGGCCGTTCCTGCTCGCCACCACGTTCCTGGAGATCATCTGGATCTTCAAGGCGTTCCCGCACGTCTACGCGATCAACGGCGGCGGGCCCGACCGGCTCACGGAGACGCTGCCCGTCTACGCCTTCGTCGAGGGCGTCGGCAACCAGCACTACGGCATGGGCGCGGCCATCTCCGTCCTCACCATCCTGGTCCTGATGGGGCTGACGTCGTACTACATCCGCTTGCTCATGAAGCAGGAGAGGGAAGACTCGTGAGGCGCTCGCTCTTCGGCCGCTTCTGGCCCAACGCGACGGCCCTGGTGCTGTTCGTCATCTTCCTCTTCCCCGTGTACTGGATGTTCGCCACGTCCCTCAAGCCGACCGGCGACATCATCAGTGAGGACCCGGTCTGGTTCCCCGTGGACCCGACCTTCGAGCACTACCGCACGGCCTTCGACGCCGACAACTTCTGGAACTTCTGGAGGAACTCGCTCACCGTGACCCTGCTGGCGGTCGGCTTCTCGCTGCTCATCGCGCTGCTGGCGGCCTTCGCCATCGCGCGGATGCGCTTCCGGGGCCGGACAAGCCTCATCCTGGTGTTCATGTTCGCGCAGATGGCGCCCTGGGAGGTCATGGTCATCTCGGTGTACATGCTGGTGCGCGACGCGGACATGCTGAACAGCCTGGTGCCGCTCACGCTCTTCTACACCGTGATGGTGCTGCCGCTGACCATCCTGACCCTGCGCAACTTCGTGGCAGCGGTGCCCAAGGACCTGGAGGAGGCGGCCATGGTCGACGGCGCCACCCGCACCCAGGCGTTCCGCAAGGTGATCTTCCCGCTGCTGGCGCCGGGCCTGATGGCCACCTCGCTCTTCGGCTTCATCACCGCCTGGAACGAGTTCCCGATGGTGCTGGTCCTCAACAAGGAGGCCGAGGCGCAGACCCTGCCGCTGTGGCTGTCGCAGTTCCAGACCCAGTTCGGCGACGACTGGGGCGCCACCATGGCCGCCGCGTCGCTGTTCGCCCTGCCCATCCTGCTGCTCTTCCTCTACCTCCAGCGCAAGGTCACCGCGGGCCTGACGGCCGGTGCCGTGAAGGGCTGACGTACCACCTCGTAAGCTGCGGCGGGACCACCCGTCGCGGGAAGGGACAGCACGACGGCCATGACGACACTCGCAGGGACCACCGACACCCTGACCCGGGACGCCCTCGCCGTACTGCAGCCGAGCTTCCTGGGCACCAAGCCCCCGGACTGGGTGCTGCGCCGCCTCGACGAGGGCCTGACCGGCGTCGGGCTCTTCGGCCGCAACATCGAAAATCCCGAGCAGGTCGCCCGGCTCACCGCCCGGCTGCGCGCCGTCCGGCCCGACGTGCTGGTGGCGATGGACGAGGAGGGCGGCGACGTCACCCGGCTCGAGGTGCGCACCGGCTCCTCGTTCCCCGGCAACCTCGCCCTCGGCGCCGTCGACGACCCCGGGCTGACCCGGGCCGTCGCCCGGGAACTGGGCCGCCGGCTCGCCGAGGTCGGCGTGAACCTGGACTGGGCACCGTCGGCCGACGTCAACTCCAACCCGGACAACCCGGTCATCGGTGTGCGTTCCTTCGGCACCGACCCCGCGCTCGTCGCCCGGCACACCGCCGCGTACATCGAGGGCCTGCAGGACGCGGGCGTCAGCGCCTGCGCGAAGCACTTCCCCGGTCACGGCGACACCAACGTCGACTCCCACCACGCCATGCCGCGCATCGACGTCCCCGTCGACGTGCTGCGCGAGCGCGAGCTGGTGCCGTTCCGGGCCGCCGTCGCCGCCGGCACCAAGGCGGTGATGAGCGCGCACATCCTGCTGCCCGCGCTGCGGACGGACGTGCCCGCCACGGTCAGCCCCGCGGTGCTCAGCGGCCTGCTGCGCGCCCCGGTGGCCGACGGCGGGCTCGGCTTCACCGGCCTGATCATCACGGACGCACTGGAGATGCAGGCCATCGCCGCGACGTACGGCATCGAAGGCGGTGCGGTACGGGCCGTCGCGGCCGGCGCCGACGCGATGTGCATCGGGGCCCGCGGCGACGAGGAGATCGTGCTGCGCACCCGCGACGCCCTGGTGGCCGCGGTGCGCGGCGGGGACCTGCCCGAGGAACGGCTCGCGGACGCCGCCGCCCGGGTACGGGCGCTGGCCGCCTGGTCGGCGGCGGCGTCCGGCGCGGTGGAGGGGATCGCGCCGGACCCCGGCGTCGGCCAGGCCGCGGCCCGCAGGGCGCTGCGCGTCACCGGCGCCGCCGGATACGAGCCGCCGGCCGGCCCGGTGTACGTGGCCGGGTTCACGCCGGTGGCCAGCATCGCGGTGGGCCAGGAGACCCCGTGGGGGGTCGGCGCGGAGCTGGAGCGCGAGTTGCCCGGCACCGAGTCCGCGGTCTTCGACGGCTCGGCGGCGGGCGCCGACGGCGGCGGCAGCGGGGCCACGGCGAGCCGGGAGGGTTTGTCGGCGCTGACCGCAAATGTACTCGCGGCGGCGGGTGATCGTAGGATCGTCGCAGTGGTGCGCGACGTCCACCGTCACCCCTGGATGGCGGATGCGCTCGACGCCCTGCTCACCGCCCGTCCCGACACCGTCGTGGTGGAGATGGGCGTGCCGCAGGCGCCGCCGCGCGGGGCGCCGCACATCGCGACACACGGTGCCGCCCGCGTCTGCGGACGCGCCGCCGCGGAGGTCATCACCGGCAAGGGCGCCGGGGCCTGACCGCCACCCGCCCCACCACCTGACACCGCACTACGGAGGCACTCCGCATGACTGCCGCCCAGCCGGGCCGGATCATGGCCGGCGAGATGGCCGAACAGCCCGAGGCCCTGCGCCGCGTCCTGGCGCACGGCGCCCCGGAGATCCGCAGGGTCGCCGAGGCGATCGCGGCCCGCGCGCCGCGCTTCGTCCTGCTCACCGCGCGGGGCACGTCGGACAACGCCGCGCTGTACGCCAAGTACCTGATGGAGATCCAGCTCGGACTGCCCTGCGGGCTGACGTCGATGTCCACCACGACGGCGTACGAGGCCAAGCAGGACCTCACCGACGTGCTGGTCATCACCGTGAGCCAGTCCGGCGGCTCGCCCGACCTCGTCGCCTCCACCCGGGCCGCCCGCGAGGTCGGCGCCATCACCCTGGCGGTGACGAACAACCCGGACTCGCCGCTGGCCGGGGTGAGCGAATACCACATCGACGTGCAGGCCGGCCCGGAGAAGGCGCTGCCGGCGACCAAGACGTACACCGCCTCCCTGCTGGCGCTCTACCTCTTCGTCGAGGGCATGCGCGGCGGGCGCGGCGAGGCCGCCGCGATGCTGCCGGAGCTGGCCGAGCAGATCCTCGCCCGGCAGGACGAGGTGAAGGCCCTGGCCCAGCGCTACCGCTTCGCCGAGCGGATGGTCCTCACCTCGCGCGGCTTCGGCTATCCGACGGCCAAGGAGGCGGCGCTGAAGCTGATGGAGACGTCGTACATCCCGGCGCTGTCCTACTCCGGCGCCGACCTGCTGCACGGTCCGCTGGCCATGGTCGACAACGTCTCGCCGGTCATCGCGATCGTCACCGACGGCCGCGGCGGCGAGGCGCTGCAGCCGGTGCTGGACCGGCTGCGCGACCGTGGCGCGGACCTCGTCGTCATCGGCCCCGGGGCGCAGGTCGACGCCGCCGCGGGGGGCTTCGCGCTGCCGACCGCCGGGGTGGCGGAGGAGGTCCAGCCGATCCTGGAGATCCTGCCGCTCCAACTGCTCGCGTACGAGGTCACCATCGCCCGCGGCCAGGACCCGGACGCGCCGCGTTCGCTGGCGAAGGTCACCCAGACGCGCTGAGCGCCCGGCCGGGACCGACCACGGCCCCGGCCCCCTCGCGGGGGCCGGGGCCGCTCGGTGTCCTGGACGGGGCTAGAGCAGCACGCCGCCGGAGACGTCGACGTACGTACCGGTGAGCGCCTTGGCGTCGCCGGAGACCAGGAACGCCACCGTGTCCGCGACCTCGCTGACGTCCGGGATCCGGCCGAGCGGCGACATCGCCGCCACGCCCGCCTTGGCGTCGTCGTTGTCGCGCAGCCAGGCCGCGTTCATGTCGGTGTCCAGGGCACCGGGCGCGACCGCGTTGACGGTGATGCCCCGCTCGCCCACGGACTTCGACAGGAACTTGGTGAAGGCGTCCACCGCGCTCTTCGACATCGTGTACGCCAGGAGCGTGGGCATCATCGCGGCGTGTGTGGCCACCGTGGAGACGTTGACGATGCGCCCGCCGTCCCGCAGCCGGGGCAGGCCCAGCTTGGTGACGAAGAACGGCGCCTTGGTGTTCACCGCGAACAACCGGTCGAAGTCGGCCTCCTCGGTGTCCTCGATGAGCGCCTGCAGGGCGGCACCCGCGTTGTTGACGAGGATGTCGAGCCCGTCCGCGTGCCGGTCGAACTCCGCCCACAGCGCCGCCGCGTCCCCCGGCACGCCCAGCTCGGCCCTGATCGCGAACGCCTCGCCCCCGGCCTCCTCTATCGCGGCGACGGTCTCCTTCGCCGCCGTCTCGTTGCTCCCGTAGTGCACGGCGACGCGCGCGCCGTCCCGTCCCAGCCGCTCCGCGATCGCCCTGCCGATACCGCGGCTTGCGCCCGTGACCAGTGCCGTCTTGCCAGTGAGCGCGCCCATGGCCGCGCCCCCCTTTCTGTAAAGGTCGCTACAGAAAGGACCGTATCACATTAGCTAGCGGGCGCTATAGAATTGCTGCCATGGCCACCAAGCAGCGTGGACGCCCCCGCTCCTTCGACCGCGAGGAGGCGCTGGAGAAGGCCCTGCACGCCTTCTGGCAGCAGGGCTACGAGGCCACGTCCGTCGCCGACCTCACCCGCCTCCTCGGCATCGGAGCGCCGAGCCTGTACGCCGCCTTCGGCGACAAGAAGGCGCTCTTCGACGCGGCGGTCGAGGCGTACGTGCGTACCGACAACGGCACGTTCATCGACCGCGCGATGGCCGAGGAGCCCACCGCCGTCGCCGCCTTCACGCGCATCCTGCGCGAGGCCGCGGTGGGCTACACCGCTCCGGGCCGCCCGCGCGGCTGCATGGTCCTCAGCGTCGGCGTGAGCGCCACCACGCCGGAGGTGGTGGAGAAGATGCGCGAGTTGCGGGAGCTGAACCTCGCCGCCATGACCGCGCGCGTCCAGGCCGACGTGACCGCCGGCGTGCTGCCTCCAGAGACCGACGCCGAGATGCTCGCCGGGTACGCCGGAGCCGTGCTCCAGGGCCTGTCGACGCAGGCCAGGGACGGTGCCCCCCGGGAGTTGCTGCTGCGGGTGGCGGAGGTCGCCGCGGCGGGGTTCGCGGCGAGCGCCGAGGGCCGCCAAGTCGGTACGTCAGGGGCGTAGACAGCCGGGAGTGGTCTAGTCCACAATGCTTGTCAGGCTTCCGCCCCTTCCGCACGACGGGGCGGAACGAGGCCCGAGACGTTCTCTGCCCTGACTGCGTCCCGGCCTCTTCACCGGCTGCGACGCCGCGGGGCCGCACACTCCGCGACGTGCGCACCGGTGCTTGGCTCCGGGCCGCGGTGCCGGACGGGTTGAGGGTCCCGGTCCAGGCATCGCGGCCCGAAGTGCGTTCCGGCTCCCGCCCGCGCCGCGGGTGCCGCGGCTGCCGGCGGCCGCGTCGTGACCTCGCCGGTAGGCTCCAGGTGTGCCGTCCATGAACGAACTCGTCCGCCGGCACACGGCGCTGAGCGAGACCGACCTGGAGTGGCTGCACCTCCTCGTTTCGGAGTGGCAGTTGCTCGCCGACCTGTCCTTCGCCGACCTCGTGCTGTGGGTCCCCACCGTCGACGGCGCCCGCTACGTCTCCGTGGCGCAGATGCGCCCGAACACCGGCCCCACCTCGTACCAGGACGACATGGTCGGCCACACCGTCCCGCGCGGCCGGCGTCCCATGCTCGACGCGGCCCTCGACGAGGGCCGGATCGTGCGCGAGGGCGACCCGGAGTGGCGCGAGGAGGTGCCCGTACGGATCGAGTCCATCCCCGTGCGCCGGGAGAGCCGTGTCCTGGGCGTCATCGCCCGCAACACCAACCTGCTGACCGTGCGCACCCCCAGCCGGCTGGAGCTGACCTATCTGCAGAGCGCCTCCGATCTCGCGCAGATGATCGCCGCGGGCGCGTTCCCCTACCCCGGCCAGCAGGGCGACACGGAGACCTCACCCCGGGTCGGCGACGGGCTCATCCGGCTCGACGCGGACGGCATCGTCCAGTACGCCTCGCCCAACGCACTCTCCGCCTACCACCGGCTCGGCCAGGCCGCCGACCTCGTCGGCCGCCACCTCGGCCAGGCGACCTCGGAACTGGCGGTCAGCAAGGAGCCGGTGGACGAGGCGCTGGTCAAGCTCGCCAGCGGGTGGGCGCCGCGGGAGGCGGAGGTGGAGGGCAACGGCGGCGTGATCCAGTTGCGGGCGATCCCGCTGAAGCCGCGCGGGACGCGCATCGGGTCGCTGGTGCTGCTGCGCGACGTCACCGAGATCCGGCGGCGCGAGCGCGAGCTGATGACCAAGGACGCCACCATCCGTGAGATCCACCACCGGGTGAAGAACAACCTGCAGACCGTCGCCGCCCTGCTGCGGCTGCAGTCGCGCCGGCTGGCCGCCGAGGACCCCGACGGGCGGGCGCGGGCGGCGCTCGACGAGGCGGTACGACGGGTCGGGTCGATCGCCATCGTGCACGAGACGCTGTCGCAGAACCTCGACGAGACCGTGGAGTTCGACGAGATCGCCGACCGGGTGGTGGCGATGGTGGCGGAGATCAGCCCCGGCCGGGTGACGGGGCACCGCACCGGACGCTTCGGTGTGCTGCAGGCGGAAGTCGCCACGCCGCTGTCCATGGTGCTGACCGAGGTGCTGCAGAACGCCCTGGAACACGGCTTCGGGCCGGGGGAGTCGGGGCGCGTGGAGGTCGCCGCGCTGCGCTCCAGCGGACGGCGGGACAGCCGGCTGCTGGTCACCGTGCAGGACGACGGGCGAGGGCTGCCGGAGGGGTTCGACCCGGTGACGTCCGGAAGCCTGGGGCTGCAGATCGTACGCACGCTCGTCGAGGGCGAGTTGGCGGGCACGTTCTCGATGGCGCGGGCCCCGGAGGGGGGCACCCGGGTGGTGTTCGACATTCCCGTGCAACCCGAGAAGCGCTGACGCGCCGGGGACCGGCCGTACGCGGGTGGACGGCACGGGTGGACGGCCGCGGGCGCCGCCCGCGGCACCACGCGCCGGGACGGGCGGAAAAGCCGGATCAACGGGGAGTCGGATCAACGGGGGAGCCAGGGGTGTCAGGCAGCAAAAAGCCCCGGGCCGTCGGCTCCGGGGCTCTCAGGTGACTCGTGGTGCGGCTGCTGCGCTGCGGCTCGGGGAGAGCGGCGCCGTGGGTCCCACGGCGCCTTCGCGCATCCGGGGGGTGTCGGGTCAGGCGCTTGCCCTGCGCGCCCGGTTGCGGGCGGCGCGGCGCTTCATCGCGCGGCGCTCGTCCTCGCTGAGGCCACCCCAGACACCGGAGTCCTGACCGGACTCCAGCGCCCACTGCAGGCACTGCTCCATCACGGGGCAGCGACGGCAGACGGCCTTGGCTTCCTCGATCTGCAGCAGCGCAGGACCGGTGTTGCCGATCGGGAAGAAGAGCTCGGGGTCTTCCTCGCGGCAAACGGCGCTGTGACGCCAGTCCATGACTGCTCCATCTCTTCGCGTTGCTGTCGGTTGCTTGTGAATGTGAACGCTTTCACGAATCCTCCGACAAGTGAAGGGGTCCGACCAGATTTCCGGTGTGACCTTCAACATGTGGAGGGGGCGAGTGCGCCGGAGGGAGGTCCCTGAGGGGAGGCGTTCCGGCCGCCATGAAGAGGTTCGCAAACCTCAGCTTCGGATACAACCCCTTCCGGGAAGTTTCTTTGGATTCCTTGGTCTCAGTTGACTAAGGGCCCCACTTCCAGGGGGTGAGGCGCAGCCTAAACGTTCGACTGGAAGGACTTTCGGGTCTTCCACTCACACAATCACACGCAGTGCGCGCCGTACGCCTGTGAAGGTCACGCTCGTACGCAGTCCCAGGTGGTCACCGTCCATCTGGAAGGGCAGTGGCACCTGTGATTCCAAGGTGAAGTCGGTGAGATCGTGCAGGGACACCGCGTGCTTGCCGTGGGGCCCGCGCTCCGGCGAGGAGGTCAGCAACTGGGTCCCGTAGCGCAGCAGGGAGGGGGTGGAGAGGCGGGCGAGCCCCAGCACGTCGAGGGCGGTGTCAAAGGAGGCGCCGGGGGTCGCGTAGAGGGGACGGTTGCCCAGGTAGCTCCACGGCGAGGTGTTGCAGACGAGCGAGAGCACCAGGCCCTCGACGGGCTCCTGGGCCGGGCGCCGCAGCGTGATCGAGCCGTGCCGGCGGTCGCCCTCGCCGAGCCACTGGCGCAGCAACTGCCGGACGTAGAGCGGGTGCGTGGACTTCTTGCCGCGCTCGCGCTTCTGCTCGACGCGGCCGACGACGCCCGCGTCGAACCCCATGCCCGCGCAGAACGTGAACCAGCGCGCCGGCGCGCCCTCGTCGTCGGTGTCCGGGGTGCCGGAGGCGAGCCCGAGGCCGACGGTGCGTTCGCTGCCGGAGTGCATGGCGTCGAGCAGCGCGCCGGTGGCCTCGACCGCGTCGTTGGGCAGGCCGAGGGCGCGGGCGAAGACGTTCGTGGAGCCGCCGGGGACGACGGCGAGACGGGGCAGTTCCTCGGGCGCGGGGCCGTGGTGCAGCAGGCCGTTGACGACCTCGTTGACGGTGCCGTCGCCGCCGAGGGCGACGACGACGTCGATCCCGCCGCTGTCCGCCGCGTGCCGCGCGACGTCGCGGGCGTGGCCCCGGTATTCGGTGGTGACCGTCTCCAGCTTCAGATCGCTGGCGAGTGCGTGGATCAGCACGTCGCGGGTCCGGGCACTGGTGTCGGTGGCGGCGGGGTTCACCACGAGGAGCGCGCGCATGGCATGCAGGTTACCTACGGAAAAGTAGCCGGGCCCAGCCCCGGCACGGCGGGCGGCCGGCCCCCAGTAGGCTGGGGCGCATGAGCGGAACGCAGGGCCGGGGCGGGCGGAAGCAGGCGGCCCGGTCCGGGCGGGAGAAGACGGCCGGTCCGGGACGGAAGAAGGCTGCCGCCGCCGCCGCGGCCGATGCGGGTGCCGCGGCCGGGGCGCCGGGCGCTACGTCCGCCGAGCGCGGGAGCGCGGGGGACGCCGCCGGGAGCGGGACGGCCGGGCGTGCGCCGGGTAAGCGCGGCACGCAGCCGGCCACGGGGGAGACCCCCGGGCGGAAGCCGGCGGCGCCGAAGGACTCCGGGGCCGGCAAGGCCGCGGCGGACGGGGCGGAGACGTCCGCCGAGGAGCGGGGGCCACGACCGCCGCGGGTGACCGTGGCAGCCTTCCTGACCGCGATCGAAGGGCTCGTCATCGCCGTCCTCGGAGGCTACGAGCTGCTGCTCGGGATCGTCGGCGAACCGGACAGCACCCGTCAGGCCGTCTTCGGCGGACTCACCGTGCTGGCCCTCGGTGCGCTGCCGCTGGCCGCGGCGCACGGGCTGTGGCGGCAGCGCCGCTGGAGCCGTGGTCCTTCGATGATCACGCAGATCCTGGCGCTGCCGGTGGCCGTGGCGATGGCCTCCACGGGCGGCGTGATGCTGCCGCTGGGCCTCGCGGTGGGCGCGGTCGCGATGGCGGCGCTCGTCTGCGTGCTCAGCCCGAGCACGGCAGAGGCGCTGGGCGTGGGTCCGGGCCGGACGGCGTAGCACCGCGGCGCGGGAGGGGCGCAGGAGCGCGTACGGCCCGCCGCACGGCCCGTTCGGTACGAAGACCTCCCGTCCCCCCGCGGCAGGGCATCCGGGCGGCGGAGAACGGCGTACGGCGCCTCACGGGTCACGGCGGGGCGCACGCGCCCCGCCGCTCACTCCTCGACGAGCAGCCGCTCGCGCAACTGCGCCAGCGTGCGTGCCAGTAGCCGGGAGACGTGCATCTGCGAGATGCCGACCTCTTGGGCGATCTGGGACTGGGTCATGTTCCCGAAGAAGCGAAGCAGGAGGATCTTCTTCTCCCGCGGCGGCAGCTCCTCCAGCAGCGGCTTGAGCGACTCGCGGTACTCGACGCCCTCCAGGGCGTCGTCCTCCGCGCCGAGGGTGTCGGCGACGGCCGGAGACTCGTCGTCGGTGTCGGGGACGTCGAGGGAGAGCGTGGAGTACGCGTTCGCCGACTCCAGGCCCTCCAGGACCTCTTCCTCGGAGATGTTGAGTTTCTGCGCCAGTTCGTGCACCGTCGGCGCCCGGCCGTGCAACTGGGACAGCTCGGCGGTCGCGGAGGTCAGTGACAGCCGCAGCTCCTGCAGCCGCCGCGGCACCCGCACCGCCCAGCCCTTGTCGCGGAAGTGCCGCTTGATCTCGCCGACGACCGTGGGGGTCGCGTACGTCGAGAACTCCACGCCGCGGTCGGGGTCGAAGCGGTCCACGGACTTGATCAGGCCGATGGTGGCGACCTGGGTGAGGTCGTCCAGCGGCTCGCCGCGGTTGCGGAAGCGCCGGGCCAGATGCTCCACCAGCGGCAGGTGCATCTGCACGAGGGCGTTCCGCAGCTCGGCGTGCTCGGGGGAGTCCGCGGGCAGCTTGCGCAGCTCGTGGAACATCGCCCGCGCGCCGCTGCGGTCCTGCGGTTCACGCCTGTCGTGCTGCTGCAGTCCGTCCATGTGGTCCGCCCGCTCTCGCTCCGCCGCGGCCAGCCGGCCCTCGTCTCGCATCGGAACGCCCCTGACGTACGTCACGTCAGCCCCGGCGCCGCGCCGCGCTCCTTGAGCAGGCTGATCGTGACCGTGCGGTCGTCCCCCACGGTCGCGTCCACCCTGCCGGCGAGTGCGGACAGCACGGTCCACGCGAAAGTGTCGCGCTCGGGCGCCCGGCCGTCGGTGGTCGGCGCGGACACCGTCACCAGCAGCGCATCGTCCCCGAGCTGGAAGACGCACGTGAGAACGGAGCCGGGAACGGCCTGTTGGAGGAGGATGGCGCAGGCCTCGTCGACCGCGATGCGCAGATCCTCGATCTCGTCGAGCGTGAAGTCCAGGCGGGCAGCGAGCCCTGCCGTGGCGGTGCGGAGCACCGATAGGTACGCCCCCGCAGCCGGCAGCCGGACTTCGACGAAGTCCTTCGGACTGGGCTCGCCTTCGAACTGGGACACCCTCACCTCCAAGGTGCGTGGCGACTCTCTGCCATGGGAACGCCGGCCTGCCCTCCGTCACCGAGAGTAACGGACCGGCGTGGCAAATCGTTCGCCTGCGACGCTACCGCGTGCGATGAGCTGCTGTCTCCTGGACCGGAGAAGGCCACCCCATCCCGCGGCTGTCACTAATAGTAAACCCTCGTTACGCTCCGTGGCTAGGGCTTTCTCGTCCCAATTCCCGTGCGGTCACTCCGGGTTGCCATTATGTCAGGGCCCGCCGACAACTGCCGACCGGCTTCCCTCGTCCGGGCGACAACCGGGTCAGCCGGTGACGACCGCCGCGACCGTGGAGCCGGGCGGGAACGCGCCGTCGGCCGCGAGGGCGACGACGGCGTAGAGCATCTTCGCGACGTACACGGGTTCGGGGGTGAGTCCGTGGCGGGCGCTGAAG
This sequence comes from Streptomyces sp. CNQ329, assembly GCF_000482585.1. Taxonomy (NCBI): domain Bacteria; kingdom Bacillati; phylum Actinomycetota; class Actinomycetes; order Kitasatosporales; family Streptomycetaceae; genus Streptomyces; species Streptomyces sp. CNQ329. Next base: position 39,908 of record NZ_AXVU01000039.1, read on the forward strand.
TCGGCGGCGAAGGCATCGAGTTCGGGGGAGCGGCGGGCGAAGCCGCCGAAGTGGAAGCCGTCCGCGAGGCGCCAGTCGCCGCGCCTGCCCCCGAACGCGGCGGTCTGCAGCCGTACGACGTCGGCACCGAGGAAGCCGCCCTTGAGCACCGGTATGCCGATCGCCCGCGCTCCCGCGGGCAGCCCGGCGGCCAGACCCGCGAGCGTGCCGCCCGTACCGCACGCGACCACCGCCGTCTGCGCCACGCCCGCGAGCTCGCGGCCGAGTCCGGCGCAGCCGCGGACCGCCGCCGCGTTGCTGCCGCCCTCCGGGATGAGCTGGAAGTCGCCGAACTCCGCGCGTAGTCCGGCGTGGAAGGCGGGGTCGGTGCGCCTCCGGTACGCCGCGCGCGAGACGAAGTGCAGCCGCATGCCGTCCGCCGCCGCCTGCGCGAGGGACGCGTTGAGCGGGCGCTCCGCCAGCTCGGCGCCCCGGACCACCCCGACCGTGCCGATGCCGAGCAGCCGGCCGGCGGCGGCGGTGGCCCGCAGGTGGTTGGAGTACGCGCCGCCGAACGTGAGCAGCGGCCTGCCGTCCCCGCCGGGGCAGCCGGCCGCGCGCCGCTCCAGGTTCGGCATCAGCTTGCGCCACTTGTTGCCCGGCAGTGCCGGGTGGATCAGGTCGTCCCGCTTGAGCAGCAGCCGTACGCCGCGGGCGGCGAGGCGGTCGTCCGCCACCTCTTCCAGCGGCGAGGGCAGCCGGGGGCTGAGCGCCGCAAGCCCGCCGGGCGGGCCGGCGGGCGGCGGGTCGCCGGACGGCGGAGTCGCGGGTCCGGAAGGCTTGGGCGCGTGCATGGAACGCTGCTCGCTGGCCGGCGGGGCCGGTGCCGGGCCTGCGGCCCGGCCCGCCCCGGGCTCAGCCGCGGGTGAGGAATCCGTCGCCGTGCTGGGCGACGTGTGCATGGACCGCCTGCAGGGCGTCCTGCACCTCCTGCGGTGAGCCGCTGCCGCGCTGCTCGTTGAAGTAGGCCGCGCCGAGCCGGCGCAGGAGGGCCTGGCCCTCGCGCTGCGCCTGCACCTCCCCGACCTTCTCCTTGCCCTGGTTGAGCGCGGTCTCCGCCTTCTCCTTCGCGCGGTCGATGAAGCTTGCCATGTCTGTCTCCTGACGAAGTCGCCTGACGTGCTGGGGTGGATTCTTCCGCTTCTACCGCTATGTTCCCAAGTATCCCGCGCGCCACTTTATGGATCAACGGTTCCCCGGGTCCGCCGGTTCCTGGGCGGGTTCCCGGCGACCGGGTGCGCAAGCATCCCGGCAGCGCGGGAACCGCGGGGGTGGCCCGGCAGGTCCCGCCGCGCGGGCGCCACGGGGACGGCCTGCGCTCGCGGCCGGCGGGACGCGGGCAACCGAGTGAGGGCGGTGCGTCCGCGCGGTGGCCGCGGCGGTGACACCGGCGCTACGCACGGCGGAGATCGCGGCATGCCGTGCATTTCACGCGCGGGCCCCGCCCTCGTAGCGTGGGGGCGTGACGTCCCAGAGCTCCGTCCCCGTCCCCGCCGCCGCCTCCGCTTCCGAGGGTTCCCCCGCAGCGTCCCTGCCCGTCGGGGCCGCCGCCGCGGACGTACGGGCCGGGCGGCTCGGCGGTGTCGTGCTGGTGGTGACCGGCTCGCTGTCCACGCAGTTCGGTGCCGCGGTCGCCGCGCTGCTGTTCCCGCGGGCGGGCGCGCTGGGCGTGGTGACGCTGCGGCTGACGCTCGCTGCGGTCTTGCTGATGCTCGTCTTCCGGCCACGGCTGAGGGGCCACGCGCGGGGCGACTGGGCGGTGCTGTGCGGCTTCGGCGTCGCGCTCGGCAGCATGAACATGGTCTTCTACCAGGCCGTCGACCGGATCCCGCTGGGCCCCGCGGTCACGTTCGAGGTGCTCGGGCCGCTGACCCTGTCCGTGCTCGCCGGCCGGCGGCTGGCGAGCCTGCTGTGGGCGGCGCTGGCGCTGGGCGGGGTGGTGCTGCTGAGCGGCGGCGGGTTCGGCGGGCTGGACCCGCTGGGCATCGCCTTCGCGCTCGGCGCGGGCACCATGTGGGCGACGTACATCCTGCTGAGCGCGCGGGCCGGGATGCGCTTCCCGCGGGCCGACGGGCTGGCGATAGCGATGTCGGTGGCCGCGGTGATCAGCCTGCCGGTCGGGGTGGCGAGCGCGGGAAGCCGGCTGGTGGAGCCGGCGACCCTGGGGCTGGGCCTGGCGGTGGCGGTGATGTCCTCCGGACTGCCGTACGCGCTGGACCAGTTCGCTCTGCGCCGCCTGCCGGCGGCGACGTTCGCGCTGATGATGAGCCTGGCGCCGGCGCTCGCGGCGCTCGCCGGATACCTGGTGCTGGACCAGGGGCTCACGCCGGTGCAGTGCGTGGCGATCGCCATGGTGATCGCGGCGAGCATCGGCGCGGTACGGACCCCGTCGCGCCCTCCGGCGCGGGGGGCGAGCGGCTGACGGGGGCCGTGCGGCACCGGTACGGCGGGGCGCGGCCGGGCCGGCGGCGGATCACGGGGTGGCATGCTCGTACACCTGCACGACGAAGGGAACGCGCATGACCTCGCCCGGCACCGTTCTCGACGCCCGCGCGCTGGGCCGCGCCCTGCTCAGCCGGCAGTGGCTCCTCCAGCGGCGCGAGGCGCCGCCGCTGGATGCCGTGGAGCACCTCGTCGCGCTCCAGGCGCAGTCCGGCGACGCCCCGTACTACCAGCTCTGGAGCCGGCTCGCGGGCTTCACCACCCGCGATCTGTCGACGCTGCTGACCGGGCGCCGGGCGGTGCGCCTGGTGATGATGCGCGGCACGATCCACCTCGTCAGCGCCCGCGACGCGCTGCGGCTGCGGGCCGTGGTGCAGCCCTCCCTCGACAGGACGCTGTCCGCCACCACCGCAGGCCGCCGGGTCCCCGGTCTCGACCCGGCCGCACTCGCCGACGCCGCCCGGGCGGCGCTGGCCGCCGGCCCTCTGCACAACCACGACCTCGGCGCCCGGCTCGCCGCCCGCTGGCCCGACGCCGGACCGAACGACCTGGCCTACCTCGCCCGCTCGCTGCTGCCGCTGGTGCAGGTGCCCCCGCGCGGCGTGTGGGGCGCGAGCGGCGGGCTGGTCTACGCGCACGCCGACCAGTGGCTCGGCGCCCCCTCCGCCACCGACCCCGCCGCGGACGAGACGGTGCTGCGCTACCTCGCCGCGTACGGCCCCGCGTCGGTCGCCGACGCGCAGAAGTGGCTGTCGCTGACCCGGCTCAAGCCGGTCTTCGACCGGCTGCGCCCGCGACTGGCGGCGTACCGGGACGCGGCGGGGCGGGAGCTGTTCGACCTCGCCGGCACCGAACTGCCCGACCCCGCCGCCCCGGTGCCGCCGCTGCTCCTGGGCCCCTTCGACAACGTGCTGCTCGCACACGCGGACCGTACGCGGATCATCGACAAGGCCGACGAGCGGCGGGTGTTCACGGCGAACGGCATCGTGCGCGGCACGATGCTGCTGGACGGCCGGGTCGCCGGCGTGTGGCGGCCGGAGCTGAAGCGCGCCTCGGCCGCGGTCGAACTCAGGCCGTTCTCCGCCCTGTCCGGCTCCGACAGGGACCGGCTGGCGGCGGCGGCCGCGGATCTGCTGGCCTTCGCCGCACCGGAGGCGGAGAAGACGGAGGTCAGATTCGCCCCTCCCGGCTAGGCCGGTGAAGCCGCGCCGTCCCCCGTCTCATACGGTCGTGAACTCCTCGCGCACGACCCCGCCCGCCGTCGCACACCACGTGGCCACGTCCATCGCGCCCGTCGCCTGCAGCCCGTGCAGCTCCTGCATCTCGGCCACCGCGGCGGTCGTCGCCGCGTCGTAGCGGCCCGTGGCCTGCTCCAGGTGCAGCTTGCGCACCAGCATCTGCTGCACCGCGAGCACCGCCTCCCCGCTGTGGCCCGTGCTCACCGGCACGGTCAGGGCCTCCCACGTGGCGTTGTCGAGCGTGCCGTCCTCCGCGGTCGGCAGCCCCATCGTGCGCTGGAAGGTGTGCACCACCTCCAGCGTCACCGGCCCGTACACGCCGTCCGCCTGGAGTTCGTACCCGTAGGCGCGCAGCAGCCGCTGCACCATCTCGACCGTCCCGCCCTTGCTCGACGAGTACGTGTCGGGCCAGGTGCGCGCCGCGATCTCGTCCGGGCTCTGGCCGAGCACCTGCGCCACCTGCCGGCGCAGCGCCGGGAACTCGCGGTAGAAGAGCGCGCCCGGGCACTGCGTGTCGTTGAAGTCCCAGTGGCCGAAGATGCGGTCCGCGCCGAAGCCGTACTTCGTGCCGATCGTCACGCAGAGCCGCCGGAGCGAGAACAGCAGCGCGGACGGCGGGGTGTCGTTGACGTAGTGGCCGTCGTTCTCGATGCCTATGCCGCGGGTGTTCTCGCCGACCGCGTGTGCGCTGACGACCTGGTAGCCGCCGTCGGACAGGGCCTCCAGGCTGCCGTGCCGGCCCTCCAGGACATGGCCGCCGCGGCTGATCGTGAAGTGCTGGCCGCTGTCGATCCAGCCGTTGTCGTCCATGTGCAGATCCTGGATCTCGCGTGCCATGAAGACGGCGGCCTCGTACGAGTAGTCCGTGCTGTTCGGGAACGCGGTGTGGTGGACGACGATCTTGGTGGTCGTCCCGGACGAGACCGAGACGTTCCCGGCGGGCGGCCGGGCGCCCCAGTCCGCGGTGCCGATCACGTACGAGGGGTCGTCCGCCGTCCGGCGCAGGGACGCGCCGCTGTCGGCCGCGGCGCTGCCGCCGAGCACCAGCGCGCCGCCTCCGCCGACGGTGAGTGCGGCGCCGGCGCCGGCTTTGAGCGCGGTTCGCCGGGAGACATACACGGGCCCAGATCGCATGGCGGTCCTTTCACGGTTCGGCACGCTGCTCCGTGTACGCATGTGCGACGGACACCCTGTTTATCCGACCGCGTGTGCCAATGTCCAGACCACCCAGGCCAGTTGACGTCGGCTCAGGACCCCCGCGGCCCGCTCCGCTCTCCCGGCCCGCCGGCCCCGCCCGCGACGGCTCACCCGCCCGGTGTGTCCTCGCTCATGTCCCGTCCTCCGTCCCGTCCCCCGGGTCCCGTCCTGGCGGGCTGGGCGGTGCCCCGTTCGACGGCGCGGTCTGCGCCGGGCGGTCCGGCCCCTGGGCCCGTACGTGCCGCACGTGTTCCAGCGAGTCCCGCAGCTCCCGCAGCCAGTCGTCGGCGTGGCTCTCCACCAGCCGTACGCACCAGCCCAGTGCCTCGCTCCGGCTGCGCGCCACACCTGCCGCGACGAGGGTGTCGAGCACCTGCCGCTGCGGCTGCCGCAGCCGGGTCATCACGGGAGCGGAGACGTTGGTGAAGATCTCCCGCCGGCCGCCGCACTCGGCGCCCCAGGAGACCTTCCTGCGGTAGCGCCGCTCCGCCGCCCGTGCCACCGCCATCCGCTCCTCGCGCGTGCGCTCGCGGAACTCGGCGATGCGGCCGTCCAGCGCCGCGTCGCGCTCGGCGCCGGTCACGTCCGCGGCGAGCTCCGCGGGCTCGGGGACCGTGCCGACGACGCAGATCTCCTCCCGGTCGACCGTGACCTCGACCGGTGAGGCGAACAGCCCGTCGGGCAGCCGCCCGGTGAGCCACCCGCGGATCTCCTCCGTGTCCTGGGATGTAATCATGTAATCGACATTACGCCGTCGCCTGTGGAGAGAGAACGGGCGGGCCGGCGGAAATCCCGTGAAAATCTTTGGCGGAGCATGTCGAGAACCGCCGTCCGGCCCCGACGTCTCCTGTGAGAGGCGCCCGCGGCGGGTGCCGGTAACACGGGAAGAAGTGAGAACCATGAAGTACCTGGTGATGATCTACGGTTCGCAGGCCGACTACGACGCCATGAACGGCAACGGCTCCGAGGGCCACCCTGCCTGGACCGAGAAGGACCTCCAGGCGATGTTCCAGCACATGGAGTCGATCAACAACGACCTCGCCGAGACCGGGGAGGTCCTCGAAGGCAACGGGCTGTCCGCGCCCAAGCAGGCCATCGTCGTCACCGGCGGCCCCGACGGCGCGCCCGTCGTCTCCGACGGTCCGTTCGGCGAGACCAAGGAGGTCCTCGCGGGCTACTGGGTGCTGGACTGCGCCAGTGACGAGCGGGTCACCGAGATCGCCAAGCGCGTCCACCAGTGCCCCGCCCCGGCCGGCTCCCCGGTCTCCGACGTGGTGATCCGGCCCATCCTGCAAGCGGCGCCGGGCCAGTGAGCGCCCCTGTCGAGGACCTGCTGCGCCGTCACGCGCCGCAGGTCCTCGGCGCCCTCGTGCGCCGCTACGGCCACTTCGACGCCGCCGAGGACGCCGTACAGGAGGCGCTGCTGGCCGCGTCCGGGCAGTGGCCGAAGCACGGGGTGCCGGACAATCCGCGCGGCTGGCTGATCCGCGTCGCCTCCCGCCGGCTGACGGACGAGCTGCGCAGCGAGGGGGCCCGGCGACGCCGTGAGGAGTCCGCCGCCGCGCTGACGCCGCGCGACGACTTCCGCATGCCGCCGCCGGGGGAGGCGCGCCACCCCTCCGAGGACGACACGCTCACCCTGCTGTTCCTGTGCTGCCACCCGGTCCTCACCCAGCCGTCCCGCATCGCGCTGACCCTGCGCGCGGTCGGCGGTCTGACCACGGCGGAGATCGCCCGCGCCTTTCTGGTGCCGGAGGCGACGATGGCGCAGCGGATCAGCCGGGCGAAGAAGACGCTGAAGGACGCGGGCGCCCGCTTCCGCCGGCCGGAGCCCGCGGAGCTGCCGGGCCGCTTCAGTGCCGTGCTGCACGTGCTGTACCTGATCTTCAACGAGGGCTACACCGCCACCTCCGGTGCCACCCTCCGCCGTGCCGACCTGGCCGCCGAGGCGATCCGCCTCGCCCGCGCCGTGCACGCCCTGACGCCCGGCAGCGGCGAGGCCGCGGGGCTGCTGTCGCTGATGCTGCTCACCGACGCCCGGCGCGACGCCCGCAGCGGGCCCGGCGGCGCGCTCGTGCCGCTGGACGAGCAGGACCGCGACCGCTGGGACCGCAAGCAGATCGAGGAGGGCGTGGCTCTGGTCGGCCACGCGCTGACGACCACCGCGCTCGGCCCGTATCAGGTGCAGGCCGCCATCGCCGCCGTGCACGACGAGGCGGAGCGCGCCGAGGACACCGACTGGCGGCAGATCCTCGGGCTGTACGACCTGCTGGAGCGCCTCGCCCCGAGCCCTGTCGTCAGCCTCAACCGCGCGGTCGCGGTCGCCATGGCCGACGGCCCGCGCGCCGGACTCGACCTGCTGGCCGGGCTCGCGGACGACCCCCGGCTCGCGGAGCACCACCGTCTCGACGCCGTACGGGCACACCTGCTGGAGCTCGCGGGGGAGACTGGGGCGGCGCGGGAGGCGTACGGGCGCGCGGCGGAGCGCACGCTGAGCGTGCCCGAGCAGCGTTATCTCCAATTGCGGGCGGCCCGGCTGCGCTGACGGACGGCGCCCGGCCGGCGGAGGAACCCGGGAAGGAGCCCGTCGCCCGGAGCCTTCCGGTCCGCGGCCCGCCGTCGCCGCCAGGCGGTACATTGCGCACATGTCGATACCGCCGGGCCCGCCGCCGAATCCGTACCAGCAGAACAACCCCAACCCCTACGCGCAACAGCAGCCCCAGGGCTCGGTGCCGCAGCAGTATCCCTACGCACAGCCGACGATGCCGGCCGGCGTCCCGATCACGAGCCAGCCCTCCGGCGGCCCGCCGGGCCAGCCGCCGGCCGCACCGGGCTTCGGCGCCGCGGAGAAGAAGGGCGTGCCGGCCTGGCTGTGGGGTCTCGGGGGCGTCGTGGTCGCCTCCGCGGTGTGGGCGGGCGCCCTCTTCGCCACCGGCGGCTTCGACTCGTCCGGCGACCCCGAGCCGGTCCTCGGCCACCGCTTCGAGAAGGACCTCTGCGAGAGCACGGGGCTGAAGGCGTTCGACGAGCGCTACGACGTCGCGGACTCCGCCGACGACGGCACCGGCTGGGGCTCGCAGCGGAAGGGGCTGGATCAGAGCTTCTGCAGCTGGAGCCTGACGGACCGTGAGGCGGACCCGGACGACTACGCGAGTACGTACGTCTCCGTCAGCGCCGTCTGGCACGAGGCGTCGGACCCCACCGGGGAGTTCGCCCCCACGTACAAGGGCTTCGAGGACCGCTCGAACGACGACTACGAGTATGTGACCGAGCCCGTCGAGGGCTTCGGCGACGAGGCGTACCTCGTCAGGGAGAACGGCGAGGGCGACAGCAGCAGCCGCTCGATGAGCCTCGCGGTGCGCGCCGGCTGGTTCACCTACGAGATGGACTGGAGCTACTACGGAGGCACCGACTCCGGCGATCCGCCGTCGACCGAAGAGGTGGAGAAGATGCTGAAAGACGAGACGAAGACCGCGCTCACCGACCTCGAGAAGTAGGAAGGACGACGTGCGCGCGGCGAACGGACGCCGCCGGCGCGCGGAGGTAGCAGAGAACTGCCACGGCGGCGGGGCCCGCGCGCGGGGGGACGGAGGACGGGCGCGCCCGTACCGTACGCGACGGTACGGGCACGCGGATGTCCGAAGGCGGCGAAGGGCTCAGCCCCGCTTGGTCTCCCAGAAGATCTTGTCGACCTGGGCGATGTAGTCCAGCGCCTTCTGGCCCGAGGCCGGGTCGGTGGACCCCTTGGCGGCGCTGAGAGCCTTGAGCGTGTCGTTGACGAGCTGGTGCAGCTCAGGGTACTTCTCGAAGTGCGGGGGCTTGAAGTAATCGCTCCACAGCACCGAAACGTGGTGCTTGGCAAGCTCCGCGCGCTGCTCCTTGATGGTGGTGGCCCGCGCCTGGAAGTGCGGGTCGTCGTTGCCCTGCATCTTCTCCTGGATGGCCTTGACCGATTCGGCCTCGATACGGGCCTGGGCCGGGTCGTAGACGCCGCAGGGGAGGTCACAGTGGGCACTGACCGTCACCTTGGGGGCGAACAGGCGAGAAAACATGGAAAGCAGCCGTCCTTCCTCGTGATCGTCTTCCAGGTGGGACATTACTCCGTGGGGAACGAAAATTCGCGAGTGCCCCGGAGGGCTTAGGTCAAAAGTCCAGTGGAAGGCTGGGCCTTGTGGACGACAGGCCGGAGGTGCATGCCCGATGCAGGGCCAGGTGAACGAGCGCAGGCACGACGCCGGACGCCGAGGACTGCAGAGCCTCGGCCTCGCGGCGGTCGACGGTCCGTCGATGGTGCCGACGCTGCGTCCGGGGGATCAACTGATCGTGCAGTACGGGGCGGCGGTGCGGCCGGGTGACGTGGCGGTGCTGCGCCACCCGTTCCAGCAGGATCTGCTGATCGTGAAACGGGTGGTGGAGCGCCGCGACGGCGGCTGGTGGGTGCTGGGCGACAACCGGTTCGTCGAGAACGACAGCAGGGAGTTCGGCGCCGTACCGGACGAACTGGTCGTCGCCCGCGCCTTCCTGCGGCTGCGCCCCCCGCGGGGGCTTCAGCGCTCGGTGCGCTCGGTGCCGGCGGCGGTGTGGTGGGCGGCGTCCGCGGTGCGGCCGCTGGCCTGGCGTTTCCGGGCGCGGTAGGCCGCGACGTTCGCGCGTGTCGCGCAGCGGTCGGAGCAGTAGCGCCGGGAGCGGTTCGTCGAGGTGTCGAGGAAGACGTTGCGGCACGGCGCGGCCGTGCACAGGCCCAGGCGGTCGACGCCGTAGTCCGTGAGGTGGACGGCCAGCCCCATGCACGCCGCGGCGGCGAAGCCGGCGCCGGAGCTGGCCGACTGCTCGGCGACGTGCAGGTGCCACTTGGGGCGGCCGTCCTCGTCGCGGAAGTCGTGCCCGCTGATCTGCGGGCTGACGGGGAAGTCGATGAGCAGCGCGTTGAGCATGTCCACGGCGCGTACCTCGTCGCCCTCGTCGGCCGCCTCGAAGATCCCCCGCAGCCGCCCGCGCACCTGGCGCAGCCGGCTGACGTCGGCGTCGGTGGCGCGCCGGGTGAAGTTGCCGCTGTCCCGGAAGAGCTCCTTGGCCGCGTCCAGCGAGGTCAGCGAGTCGGTGCCGCGCTCAGGCTCCTCGGTGTTGACGAGGCGCACGGCCATATCGGAGTAATAGGCCAGTTCCACTTGTAGTCCTTACGAGCTCGGCTTATGCTGACGCGGCGGGGTCGTAATGGACGATCCCCTGTAGAGGGTATTACGCCGCGGAGGCAGGGAGGCAGCAATGGCCGGAACGACCGACGCCGGGACGCCCGTGGGTGCCGACTGGCAGGGGTGGCAGGCGAGCTGGGACCGCCAGCAGGAGTGGTACATGCCGGATCGCGAGGAGCGCTTCCGGGCGGTGCTCGACGCGGTCGAGGCCCTGGTGGGGTCCGAGCCGCGCGTGCTGGACCTGGCCTGCGGTACGGGCAGCATCAGCGTCCGGCTGCTGCGCCGGTTCCCCGGCGCGCGTACCACCGGAGTCGACCTCGACCCCGCTCTGCTCACCATCGCGCGCGGCACCTTCGCGGACGACCCGCGCGCGGAGTTCGTCACCGCCGACCTCTCCAGGCCCGACTGGACGGCGTACCTGCCGCACGGTTCGTACGACGCGGTGCTCACCTCCACCGCGCTGCACTGGCTCTTCTCCGACCAGCTCGCCACGCTCTACGGGCAGATCGCCGGCGTCGTCCGCGAGGGCGGGATCTTCGTCAACGCCGACCACATGCCCGACCCGGCCACGCCGGGCATCAACGAGGCGGTGCGCAACTGGAGCAAGGTGCGCCAGGACCGCGAGCGGGCCGAAGGGGTGCCGGACTGGGCGGACTGGTGGCGCCTGGTCGCCGCGGACCCCGTGCTCGCCGGGCCCGCGGCCGAGCGCTTCGCGATCTTCGGCAACCCGAACGACCCGAACGGGGGTCACGCCGACGGCGACGTGCAGCCGCCCGCGTGGCACGCCGAGACGCTGCGCGCCGCGGGCTTCGCCGAGGCCCGGACCATCTGGGCCTCCGCGCGGGACGCGGCGGTGCTCGCGCTGCGCTGACCGCCCGCGCCGGCGGGCGCCGTCAGACGCGGTGGCGGAGCCCGTCGGCGAGCAGCGCGATCATGCGCCGCGTGTACTCCGGGTCGTCCGGGTCGATGATGCTGCTGAGCGCCTGCAGCAGGTCGTCCGGGGTCACGTCGGAGCGGATGTCACCGGCCGCCGCGGCGGCGTCCAGCAGGCCGGTCAGGGCGGGGACGAAGCGCTCCTGGAAGTACCCGGGCAGGCTCTCGTACGCGCAGTCGCCGGAGTGCAGGGCGGCCTTCAGGCCCTGCTTGGCGGCGATGAACTGCGTGAAGCGGTGCAGCCACCGCGTCAGCGCCTCCCACGGCTCGTACTGCGCGGCCAGCTCCGGGGCGGCCGCCGCGCAGGCGTCGACCTCCTTGCGGAAGACGGCCGTGATGAGGTCCGAGCGCTGCGGGAAGTGCCGGTAGAGCGTCCCCGCCCCGACCCCGGCCTTCGCCGTGATGCGGCGTACGGGCGCGTCCACGCCCTCCGTCTCGAAGACCTCCGCCGCCGCGGTCAGCAGCGCGTCCAGGCTGCGCCGGACGTCCGGCCGCATGCGGCGGCCGGCGGCCGGCTGCCCCGTGGTGCTGCGCTCAGGCATGCTCGGACCCCTTGCAAATGCGGAACAATGTTCCGTATTCTCGGACTGAACGGCGTTCCGTATTGAGCCTACCGGGACGCCCGACCCGCAGTCCACGCAGGAGGAGAGCCATGCAGTACCGCACGCTGGGCCGGACCGGGATCAAGGTCAGCCCCTACTGCCTGGGCGCGATGATGTTCGGCGCCCAGGGCAACCCCGACCACGACGAGTCCGTCCGCATGATCCACAAGGCGCTGGACGCGGGCGTCAACTTCGTCGACACCGCCGACATCTACAGCCACGGGGAGTCCGAGGAGATCGTCGGCAAGGCCCTCAAGGGCCGCCGCGACGACGTCGTGCTCGCCACCAAGGCGCACCTGCCCATGGGTGACGACCCCAACCGGCAGGGCAACTCCCGCCGCTGGCTCGTCCGCGCCCTGGAGGACTCCCTGCGCCGGCTCGGCACCGACCACGTCGACCTGTACCAGATCCACCGGCCCGCGCCGGACACCGACATCGAGGAGACCCTGTCCGCGCTCACCGACCTGGTGCGCGCCGGAAAGGTGCGGGCCGTCGGCACCTCCGCCTTCCCCGCCTCCGACCTGGTCGAGGCGCAGTGGGTCGCCGAACGGCGCGGCCTGGTGCGGTTCCGTACCGAGCAGCCGAACTACTCCCTCCTGGACCGCGGCATCGAGCGCGAGGTGCTGCCCGTCTGCGAGCGGTACGGGACGGGCACGCTGGTGTGGAGCCCGCTGGCCGGCGGCATGCTCACCGGCCGCTACCGCAAGGGTCAGGAGCCCGGGACCTTCCGCGGCGGCTACGGCTTCAAGTACCTCGCCGACGAGCGCCGGCTCGACGCCGTCGAACGGCTGCTTCCGCTCGCCGCCGAGGCCGGCATGCCGCTGACGCACATGGCGCTGGCCTTCGTGATCTCCCACCCGGGCGTCACGTCCGCGATCATCGGTCCGCGCACCATGGAGCAGTTGGACGACCTGCTCGCGGGCGCCGGGGCGACGCTCACCGACGAGGTGCTGGACGGGATCGACGCGATCGTGCCGCCGGGCACCGACGTCGGGCGGCTGGACATGGCGTACGACCCGCCGGCGATCCTGCGCGCCGGGCTGCGGCGCAGGCCCCCGGAGGAGCGCGTGGCGGCCTGAGGGCGACGGACGGCGGCGTACGGCGGCGTACGCCGCCGTCCGTCCAACGAGAGAGCGGGGCCGCCCGGTGCACTGCCGGGCGGCCCCGCCGCGGGTCCTTCGCGGGCCGTACGTGCGCCGCCCGCCGGGCTGCGCCGTACGGCCCGCGCGGAGGTCTACCGCCGCGCCACGCCCTCCGCGCGGGCCGCCGCGGCGACCGCGCGCGTGATCGCCGGCGCCACCCGCTCGTCGAACGGCGACGGAATCACGCAGTCCGGGCTCAGCTCGTCCGCCACCACGTCCGCCAGCGCCTCCGCCGCCGCCAGCTTCATGCCCTCGGTGATCCGCGAGGCGCGCACCTGCAGCGCCCCGGCGAAGATGCCGGGGAACGCGAGCACGTTGTTGATCTGGTTCGGGTAGTCGCTGCGGCCCGTGGCCACGACCGCCGCGTACCTGTGCGCGACGTCCGGGTGGATCTCCGGGTTCGGGTTGGCCATGGCGAAGATGAACGCGCCCTCCGCCATCGTCGCCACCGCCTGCTCCGGCACCGTGCCGCCGGAGACGCCGATGAAGACGTCCGCGCCCGCGAGCGCCGACTCCAGCGAGCCCGTACGCCCCCCGTGGTTCGTCAGCTCCGCCAGCTCCCGCTTGGCGTCGGTCAGGTCCTCGCGGTCCACGGAGACGATGCCCTTGCGGTCGGTGGCGACCACGTCCCCGATGCCGGCCTCCACCAGGATCTTGGCGATCGCCGCACCGGCCGCGCCCGCCCCGGAGATGACCGCGCGCAGCTCGCCGAGCGGCCGGCCGCTGAGCTTCGCGGCGTTGCGCAGCGCGGCCAGCGTGACGACGGCGGTGCCGTGCTGATCGTCGTGGAAGATCGGGATGTCCAGGCGCTCCTGCAGCCTGCGCTCGATCTCGAAGCAGCGCGGGGCGGAGATGTCCTCCAGGTTCACCCCGCCGAAGGAGGGCGCCAGCCGCGCCACGGTCTCGACGATCTCGTCGACCTCCCGGCAGTCCAGCGCGACCGGGACCGCGTCCACGCCACCGAACTGCTTGAAGAGGATGGCCTTGCCCTCCATCACCGGAAGGGATGCCTCCGGGCCGATGTCGCCGAGGCCGAGGACCGCGCTGCCGTCCGTGACGACGGCGACGACCTGGGACTTCCAGGTGTAGTCGTGGACGAGCTCGGGCTGTTCCGCGATGGCGGTGCACACCTTGGCGACGCCGGGTGTGTAGGCGAGCGACAGGTCGTCCCTGTCGTCCACCGGTACGGTCGCCTGGACGGCCATCTTGCCGCCCCGGTGGAGGGCGAAGGCCGGATCGAAGTAGTCGTCGTCTGGGCTGTCGGACGTATCCGTCGCGCTCGGAGGGTTGACGATCTCCGCTGCCACGTTGTTGACCCCTTAGTCGCAGTCATAGAAAGAGGAACCACCCCTCTCGGTCGAGGGGTGGGCGGGCACGTGTCCGGCCGCCTGGCCGCGGAGTGAGCGCCATGGCCACGGTGAGGCCCGGACACCGGGCGCGCCGCACTCGCGCCCTGGGCCCCGGATTTGGGGTGTAAGTGTCCGTTGTACAGGAAGCCGAGCGCTCCGTGCGAGCTACTTGCTAGAGAGCGGGCGGAGACGAAACGTATGGGCATACGAGAATTCGCATACTGCGAAAAGTCGCGAATCGCAGGGTTTGCCAGGTTTGTATAAGCGTGAGCTACGTCTCATTACCGAACCTGTTATCGGATTTTGACCCGGCAGCCTTTCTGAGGCGTGTCTTCCGGATGCAAAGATGCCGTCGTCGGCAGTCGCCGACATCCGCCCCAGGCGCACCAAACTGCCGCGTCCGGGGCCGTGAACTCCCGACCCCCGTTCACCCCCCGCAGGAGGATCCCGCAATGAGCCCTCGCACCACCCGGCGCACCGGAGCAGCCAAGTCACGACTGGTGGCCGTCGGGGCACTCGCTGCCGCGGGGGCCCTCGTGCTCTCGTCCTGCGGCGACCAGACGGACGACGGGGGCGACGGCGGCGACGGCGGTGGCTCCGAGACCTCGGCGAACGCGGCGCCCGGCGCGCTGCCCAAGGCCATCGCGGACGCCGGCGTGATCAAGGTCGGCTCGGACATCGCGTACGCCCCGATGGAGTTCGACCAGGGCGGCAAGCCCGCCGGCGTCGACATCGACATCGCCAACGCGCTCGGTGAGGAGCTGGGCGTCGAGTTCCAGTTCCAGAACAACGTCTTCGACAACCTGATCCCGTCGCTCGACTCCGGCCGCTTCGACATCATCATGTCGTCGATGACCGACAACAAGGAGCGCCAGGCCGAGGTCGACTTCGTCGACTACTTCTCCGCCGGCGTCTCCATCCTGGTCCAGAAGGGCAACCCCGAGGGCATCGCCACGCTCGACGACCTGTGCGGCAAGACCGTCGCCTTCCAGCGGGGCACGGTCAGCGCGGACATCGCCAAGGCGCAGAACCAGAAGTGCGACAAGCCGATCAAGACGCTGCCCTTCACCAAGGACACCGAGGCGCTGCAGCAGGTCAAGCAGGGCCGGGCCGTCGCGGACCTGAACGACTTCCCGGTGGCCGCGTACAACGCCCGGGAGTCAGGCGGCGGCGAGGACTTCGAGGTCGTCGGCGAGCAGATCGACGCCGCTCCGTACGGCATCGCGGTCTCCAAGGACAACCCCGAGCTGCGGGACGCGCTCGCCAAGGCGCTGGACGCGATCATCGAGAACGGCGAGTACCAGAAGGTACTGGAGAAGTGGAACGTCCAGAAGGGCAGCGTCGACAAGGCCGCCGTCAACGGAGGCAACGAGTAACCACCGCCCGCAGCCGTTCCAGAGAGAAGTTCTTCCGTGACCGACCCGACCTCACCGGGCCCGGCCGACAAGCAAGCGGCCGGGCCCGTGCCCTCGAAGACCGGCGCCGCCACCGCGGTGCCGCCCGAGGCGATCAAGGCGATACCCGTGCGGCACCCCTGGCGCTGGGTGAGCGCCGCCATCGTCCTCACGCTCCTCGGGCTGCTCGTCTACGCCTTCGCCAACGCCAAGATCGAGTGGGGCGACGTCCCCGAGTACCTGTTCTCCGACCGGGTCGTCGAGGCCGCCGGGAACACCTTGCTGATCACCGTGCTCGCCATGCTGCTCGGTGTGGTGCTCGGCATCGTGCTCGCGATCATGCGGCTCTCGGACAACCCGGTGACCTCGGCGTTCGCCAACCTCTACATCTGGTTCTTCCGCGGCACCCCGGTGCTGCTGCAGCTCCTGCTCTGGTACAACCTCGGCCTCGTCTTCCAGACCCTCAACCTGGGTCCGCTCTACAAGAACGAGATGACCGACGTCATGACCCCGTTCGTGGCGGCCCTCCTCGGTCTCGGCCTCAACGAGGCCGCGTACATGGCCGAGATCGTCCGCGCCGGCATCCAGTCGGTCGACGAGGGCCAGACGGAGGCGTCGCACGCGCTCGGCATGAGCCAGGGGAGGACGATGCGGCGCATCGTGCTGCCCCAGGCGATGCGGGTGATCGTGCCGCCGACGGGGAACGAGTTCATCAACATGCTCAAGACCTCGTCGCTGGCGATGGTGATCCAGTACACCGAGCTGACGTTCGTGGCGAGTGAGATCTCCGCGACCAACCTGAACCCGATGGAGATGTACATCGTCGTCGCTATCTGGTACCTGGCGATGACCAGCGTGTTCAGCGTGATCCAGTACTACATCGAGCGGCATTACGCCAAGGGCTCCGTACGCCAGTTGCCGCTGACACCGCTGCAGAAGCTCCGGCGGAACGTCTTCTCCGGGCCGCGCCTGAGGGGAACGAGGTGAGCGCCGCGATGACGGCAATGGTCAGGGCCGAGGGTGTCCACAAGTCCTTCGGGCCCACCCACGTACTCAAGGGCATCGACCTGGAGGTCGCGCCGCGCGAGGTCTTCTGCCTCGTCGGCCCCTCGGGCTCCGGCAAGTCGACGTTCCTGCGGTGCATCAACCATCTGGAGAAGATCAACGCCGGCCGGCTGTACGTCGACGGGCACCTCGTCGGCTACCGGCAGCAGGGCAACAAGCTCTACGAGCTGAAGGACAAAGAGGTCGCCGCCCAGCGCAAGGACATCGGCATGGTGTTCCAGCGCTTCAACCTCTTCCCGCACATGACCGCGCTGGAGAACGTCATGGAGGCGCCGGTCCAGGTCAAGCGGGAGTCCAAGGCCACCGCACGCGAGCGCGCGCTGCGGCTGCTGGACCGCGTGGGCCTGGCGGACAAGGCGTCCGGCTACCCGACGCAGCTCTCCGGCGGCCAGCAGCAGCGCGTCGCCATCGCGCGGGCGCTGGCCATGGAGCCGAAGCTCATGCTCTTCGACGAGCCCACCTCCGCGCTCGACCCGGAGCTGGTCGGCGAGGTGCTGGACGTGATGCGTGACCTCGCGCAGTCGGGCATGACGATGATCGTGGTCACGCACGAGATGGGGTTCGCGCGGGAGGTCGGGGACGCGCTGGTCTTCATGGACGACGGAGTCGTGGTGGAGTCGGGGCACCCGCGGGAGGTGCTGACGAACCCGCAGCACCAGAGGACGAAGGCGTTCTTGTCCAAGGTGCTGTGAGTTCCGTCCGGGCCCCGGGTTCACCGGGCCCGGTGGGAGAAGGTGCGCTCCACCGGGCGGGGGCTGGTACGGCCCCCGCCCCGGGGCGTAACTTCATGGTCATGTATGCCGCCTACGCCGCCCGCATCGACCGTGACGAACCGCTGAACGGCCTGGAGACGGGGGAGCGGCCCGCGCCGCAGACCCCGCCCGGCTGGACCGTCGTCGACGTCAGAGCCGCCTCCCTCAACCACCACGACCTGTGGTCGCTGCGCGGCGTCGGACTGGGCGAGGACGCCCTGCCGATGATCCTCGGCTGCGACGCGGCCGGCGTCGACGCCGACGGCAACGAGGTGGTCCTCCACTCCGTCATCGGCCAGACCGGCCACGGGGTGGGCCCGAACGAGCCGCGGTCGATCCTGACGGAGCGCTACCAGGGCACGTTCGCCGAGCAGGTCGCCGTCCCGGCCTGGAACCTGCTGCCGAAGCCGAAGGAGCTGAGCTTCGAGGAGGCCGCGTGCCTGCCGACGGCCTGGCTCACGGCTTACCGCATGCTCTTCACCAACGCCGGCGTCCGCCCCGGCGACTCCGTCCTCGTCCAGGGGGCCGGCGGCGGTGTCGCCACGGCGGCGATCGTGCTGGGCGCGGCGGCGGGGCTGCGGATATTCGCCACGAGCCGCGACGAGACGAAGCGCAAGCGGGCCGAGGACCTCGGCGCGGAGGCGGCGGTGGCACCGGGCACGCGCCTGCCGCACCGGATGGACGCGGTCCTGGAGACGGTGGGCGCGGCGACGTGGTCCCACTCGGTGAAGTCCCTGCGCCCCGGCGGCACGCTGGTCATCTCCGGTACGACGAGCGGGCCGAACCCGTCCGCGGTGGAGCTGCAGCGGATCTTCTTCCTGGAGCTGAAGGTCGTCGGCTCGACGATGGGCAGCAGGGAGGAGCTGGCCGGGTTGCTGAACTTCTGCGCGGCGAAGGGCGTACGGCCGGTGATCGACACGGTGCTGCCGCTGGACCGGGCGCGGGAGGGTTTCGCGAAGATGGCCGCGGGCGACCTCTTCGGCAAGGTGGTCCTGACGCCCTGACAGGGCGGATCGTTCTGACGCCCTGGCAGGGGCAGTTCAGGAGGACCTGGCAGGGCGCGGCGCGTCACGGATGCCAGGGTCGCGAGCGGCCCTGGTGCGGACCCTCCGGAAGGGCGTGCGAAACCGTGCGACGGCCGGACCCCGGGGACGGGGTCCGGCCGTCTGTCGTCAAATTTGGTTGACATGCGGCGCCCGTCAACGTAGGTTGACGGCATGAGTGAGGCGACCGAACTTGCCGAGCGGGCCGGGGGCGCCGATCCCCGGGAAGGACTCAGGGCCGTCGCCGCGCTGCGGCGGCTGCTGGAACAACTGGAAGCCGTGCAGGTGCACAGCGCGCGCAATCAGGGCTGGTCGTGGCAGGAGATCGCGGCCGAGCTGGGAGTCAGCCGGCAGGCGGTACACAAGAAGCACGGGAGGCGCTGATGTTCGAACGGTTCACGCATGCCGCAAGGGAAGCCGTCCGCGGTGCGGCGGCCCGCGCGGAACGGGACGGCGAGCCCCGCGTCGCCGCCGCACACCTGCTTCGGGAACTCCTCGACGGATCCGGCACCCCGGGGGCCGTCGCGCTGGCCACGGCCGGCATCGACAGCGAGGAGCGCCGGGCCGGGGTCGTGCGAGGGCTCGACGAGGCACGGCGGCGGGGTGGGCTGACGAAGTCCGACACCGAGGCGCTCGCCGGGATCGGCATCGACGTCGCCGCGGTCGTCGACCGCGTCGAGTCCGCCCACGGCCCCGGCGCCCTCGCCCGGCGGCGGGCGTGGCGGCGGGGACCCACGCGGTTCGACGCCGACGCCAAGGCCGTGCTGGAACGGTCCCTCAGGATCGCCCAGGGGCGGGGGGACAGAGTCATCGGGGACGAGCACATCCTGCTCGCCCTCGCCGCCGCCCCCGGCATCCCGGCCGAGGTGCTGGCCGATCACGGCGCGACGTACGCCGCCGTGGAGGCCGCGCTGCCCGCGGTACAGCGCGCGGGGTGAGACGGGGCGGGGCGGAGGACCGGTCCCGACCCGGTGGTGACCCGGTCCCGACCTGGTCCCGATCCGGTTCTGACTCGGCTCTGACCCGGTCTGCCGCCCGGGCCGGCGCCGCGACCCCGGCGGCGGGGGACGGGATGTCCGTACGGAGCCGCCGCGCGGCGGCATCACCGCCTGACCGCCGCCCGCGACGCGGAACCGTGCGGTGACCGCCGCGCCCCGGCCCGGCGGTCACCGCACCGCCGGCGTCACATGCCCGCCAGTCGCCCGCCGTCGACCAGCACCGTCGTACCGGTCTGGAAACCCATGTCGTCCGGCACGAGGCCCAGTGTTGCCGGCGCCATCCTCGGGCGTCGCCATCCGCTTGAAGGCGTCGATCGCCTGCCGGCCGAACTCCGCCGTCCGCGCCGCCCATTGCTCGTCGGTGTCGCCCGGCGGCCGGTGCGTGTCCAGCACCGGCGTGTCCGTCATCTCCGGCGCCAGCGCCACCACGGTGTGCGCCCGCACTGACATCGCCGGCTAACCGCCACCACGGAAGGCGGCTTGGCAGCCGTCCGCGGCGGGGGCCGGTGTCGTGGTTGGGCGTCGGGGGGCGGTGCGGTTGGAGTTCCCGGGAGACGGACGTGGCTGGCTGGTCTGTCGCGTGCGGGAGGCGGGTGCGGGGGTACGCACGGGGCGGACGAGCGGGCCGGTGCGCGGGGGTACGTGCCGGGGAGGGCATTGGTATGTGGGGTGGGCCGGTGTGCGAAGGTACGTGCCCGGGCGGATGTTGATACGTGGGGTGGGCCCGGTGCCGGTGGGGGCCGGGTGGGCGCCCGTCCGTGACCGAGGCGGACGTCGGTGGGTGCCGCGTCGTGGGCGCCGTTGTTCGCCCCGAAACGTGCGTCCCCTCACGCCCGCCCAAGGGTATGCGCCCGTTCTGACAGTGGGCCCGGGTCGCCGGTGTCGGCGGCTGGCCGGCGTGGTGCGTGGGGCGGGTGCGGGGGTACGCGCCGAGCGGAACGGTGGTTCGCTGAGTGGGCCGGTGTACGGGGGTACGCGCCGGGGCGGGCGGTGATACGTGAGGTGGGCCGGTGTACGGGGGTGCCCGCGTCGGGGTGGGTGCCCGTCCGTGACGGAGGCGGCGTCGGTGGGGTCGGTGTCGGGGTGGGGCGGTGTCGTTGGGGCTCCCCCCGGGCCACCCCGCTTGTTGATTGTCGGGCCTGCGTCCGGCGTCAAGGGCGCCCCCTCCGCTTCGCTGCGGGGGCGTCGCTGCGCGATGGGGCTTCGCCCCACCCTTGACCCCGGACTCCGGCCCGTGAACGACCGGCAGCTAAGGGGGGCCCAGGGGGAGCGGGCACCCTCCGACAGGGCTACGGATGCCGTGCCCGGCGGACGGGGGCCGCCGGCCGGAGTTGGGCTGCCCGGATCGCGGATGCCCCGGGAAGACGGGGCGGCGGCCCGGCGCAAGGTATGGGCCGGTCACGACGCCCTGGTGAACGGGGGGGCCGGAGCCCCGGGATTGGGCACCACCTGCTTGCGGATGTCCTGGTAGGTGGTGGTCCGGAGGCCCGGAGTTGGGCCTGCTCTAATCGCGGGCGCCCCGGCGGACGGAGGGTCGGGATTGGAGTCGGACTCGCGCCGGTCGCGGACGCCCCGGCGGACGAGGGCCGGAGGCCCGGAGTTGGGCCCGCCCCGATTGCGGACGCCCTCGGTGGTTGGGGGGCGCAGTCCGGCGCGGCTCTGCGCGGTCACGATGCCCTGGTGAACGAGGGCTGAGGGCTGGGTGCCTGTGTCGGTTGGTGCCGGTCGCGGTGGGGTACCGGGCCGGGGGCGGATCGGGCCAGGGGGTGCCCCGTCGTGGATGGCCTGAGCGAAGCTCGGAGGGCGGAAGTCGGGGACCAGCCTGAGTGGTTCGGGGACGGAGTGGTGGGGGTGGCAGTCCTGCGTGCTGGACGCCCGAGCGGAGAAAACTGGTCGTAACTCGGGGTAACCTCCCTCGATCCGGCCCGATCCGGGCCTGGAAGCCCATATTCCGCCCCGCCAGGCGCGACGACCCGCCCAGCCCACGCAAGTCACCACTCCATTCGGCCGGAATGAGGGCCACCGGCACAAACTCTCCATCGCAGGCCCGCGAACCTAGGGCAAATCGCCCAGCAGGCTGGAGTTTCGCCCCGCGACACGCGCAGACCCATCCGATGCCCCCTGATTCGGGGCCAGAAGCGGCTCACATGCGTGTCGCCGGGACAAACTCGCGGCAGCCTGCCCCCTAAACTTACCTAAAACGCCCACGCGGGCGGAGTTTTGCCCGGCAAGACGCAAAAACTCACCCCGCGGCTCCGGATTCGCGGCCGGGAGCGGCCGGTGTGCACGTCGCCGGGACAAACTCGCGGTGACCCGTCTACCAAATTTACCCAAATCGCCCACATGGCTGGAGTTTTGCCCCGCGAGAGACACAGACCCGCTCGCAGCCCCGGATCTGCGGCCAGGGCGGCGTGTGTGCACGTCGCCGGGACCAACCCGCGGTAACCCACCCATCAGATACGGCTAAAACGCCCACGTGCCCCGACTTTTACCCACCCACGCACACCCGCCGCCCCCCGCCAGGCCCCGGCTCAGCCCCGACCCGACGATTGCCACGACACCCCCTGCCCAGCACCCAGGCCGCCCTCCGTCTGGCGGGAGCATCGGCGCCGGAAGGCCCCACTCCAGGGTCCCGGCCGCCCCGTGAGCCGGGACGTCCGCGCCCAGGGCGGGCCCGACTCCGGCCTCCGCCCCTCGCGCGCCGCCGCCTCGGCGGCCGGAGCAGACCCGGCTCCGGCCCCCGCCCCCGCCTACCGAGCCGTCCGTGATCAGGACACGCCCCGCCCAGGGGCTTCGGCCCCCTCCGCCGCGGCATCCACGATCGGGACAGGCCCCGGCACCGGCCTCCGGCCCCCCGCGATCAGGCCGTCCGCGGATCGGGCCGGGTCCGGCTCCGGTCTCCGGTCCTCCGTCCGCCAGGGTGCCCGCGATCGGGGTAGGCCCCGACAGGGTGGTCCGGCCCCCGTCCTCCGGGGTGCCCGCGATCGGGGCGGGGCCCGACTCCGGTGGTCCGGCCCCCG
>NZ_AXVU01000040.1:0-60941 GCF_000482585.1 Streptomyces sp. CNQ329
CTCCACGGGGTGAGGTTCAAGAACCGCTGGAGTGCCTTGGGCTCCTTCTCACCGGCGAACTCGGCCATGGTCCAGCCGTTCTTGCGCTGCAACGGGGAGAGGAGCCCACGCAGGTACTGAAGGGCGTGCCCTTGGGACTCCGGGCGGTAGAACAGTGGGGTTATCCGCTCGCCCAGCGCGGCGAACTCTCGGTCCCAGACGGCTAAATCGGCCGGGCTGACGGCGTCCGACGGACAATCTTGATCACGGGGCTGTGTCGTGGCCACAGCCAGAGTCTCCCACCACCCCATGATCAAGATCTAGCCCTGTAGTACTAGCCGGAAACCGGGCCGGTGAACGGCACCGCCACGAGCGGGGCCGGGCACCGGGTCGAAGGAGAGCCCCCGCTCAGGGACCCGGTCCGCGTCCAGCGGACCGGGCTTCGGCGGCGCCGGCGAGTAAAGGCCCCGTTGCGCCGCGAAACCGGAGGGCTAGGCTGCGGAGCGGGTCCCGGCCGGGGCTCCGGCTCCGACCCGGAAGTGCGAGTGCCGTGAGACGAATACGCCGCCTGCTGCCGCTGCTCCTCGCCGCCGCCTCGACCGCGACCGTGACACTGACCTCCGGCTGCGAGGTCGCGGCGGACAAGGGCCCGGGGGGCAGGCCCCCGGCCGGCAGTGCCACCGGCGGCCCGCCCGCCGATGACGCCCCCGGCCGCGCCGCCTCCCCTCTCGACAACCCCGACGGCACCGCACCCGGCCTCGCCCCCCTCACCTCCGCCGCCGACCGCGAGGCCGCCCGGCGCGTGATAGACCGCCTCGCCGCCGGCAGCCGCGGCAGCGGATCCGGCTACGACCGCGACGATTTCGGCTACGCCTGGATGGACACCGCGGCCGGCGTCCCGCTGGCCGGGAACGGCTGCGACACCCGCAACGACCTGCTGCGCCGCGACGGCCGGGACGTACGGCTGGAGAGCGGCGAGGACTGCGTGGTCGAGGCCATGAAGCTGGCGGATCCGTACGCCGGCCGGGACATCGCGTTCGAGCGCGGCCCGTCCTCCTCGATGGAGGTGCATATAGACCACGTGGTGCCGCTGTCGTACGCGTGGCAGATGGGCGCGGCGGGGTGGGCGGAGGACAAGCGCCGGCAGCTTGCGAACGATCCGCTGAACCTCCTCGCGGTCGACGGCGACACGAACTCCTCGAAGGGCGACTCGGGGCCGGCGGCGTGGCTGCCGCCGGACGAGGCGATCCGCTGCGCGTACGGCGTACGGTTCGCGCAGGTGGCGCTGAAGTACGAGCTGCCCGTGACGGCGGCGGACAAGGAGACCATGCGGCGCCAGTGCGCCGCATGACCGCCACCACGCGCGTTTGCATGACGGGCACCGAGAGTTCACCCGCCGGCCTTCTGCGCGGCAACTCTTCGAACCGTTGCCGTTCCAGCCTTGCGAAGTGCTCAAACTGTCGGTCATCGTGCCCTTTCACAACGTGCAGGAATTCGCCCAGGACACCCTGCGCAGCCTGACCCGCAACGCCCGTTCCGACCGGGAGTTCCTCCTCGTCGACGACTGCTCGACGGACGCCACCGCGCAGATCGTCGACCGGGCCGCGCGGACCCTGCCCGGCGCCCGCGTGATCCGGCACGAGACCAACCAGGGCATCGCCGGCGCCCGTAACAGCGGCATCGACGCCGCCCGCGGCGACTATCTGACCTTCCTGGACGGCGACGACTGGTACGCGCCCGGCTATCTCGACGACCTCGTCGCCGCCATGGACCGGTACGGCACCGACTTCGTCCGCACCGACCACGTGCAGTCCCACGGCCGTGACCGCGTCGTGCGCCGCGCCCCCGCCCGCCGCCGCGACACGATCCTCGCGGCCCGCGACGGCATCGGCCAGGCCCACCTCGAAACGATGGTCGACTATCCCTTCGTCTGGGCCGGGATATACCACCGGCGTATGTTCGACGACGGCGCCGGGCGTTTCGCCGCCGGGCTGCGTACCGCCGAGGACCGGCTGTGGACGTGGATGCTGCACCTGACCGCGGAGACCTTCGCGGTCACCGGCCTGCTCGGCGTCTTCTACCGGCGCGGCGTCAAGACCTCCCTCACACAGATCAGCGACGACCGCCAGCTCGACTTCATCCCCGCGCACGACGCCATGCTCGACGCCGTCCGCGCCGACCCGGAAGCGGACCGCTTCCTGCCCAAGGCCGTACGCACCTACTGCGCCCTCATCGCCTTCCACCGCGGCAACGCGGAACGCCTGGAGCCCGGCCTGGCCCGGCGCCTGGAGCGTGCCTCCGCCGAGGCGCTGCGGCGCATGCCGCAGGACGTGCTGGAGGAGACCCTGCGCGGCATGGACGAACAGCGCGGCCGGATGCTGCGTCACCTGCGCGCGTCGGGGCGGGGGAGGCCCGGGAGGCCGGGCGGGCAGGACAGTACGGGAAAGCCGGAAAGGGCCGCCTGAGCCGTGCACGAGCACCGCACCCAGATCTTCGAGGTCTCCACGCTGTACGGGGCGGCGACGCTCGCCGCCGCACTGGACGCCGGGCGGTTCGGGCCGCGCGCCCGGGCCCGGCGCATCCTGCTCGTCGCCGGCAACGCGGCCGTACCCGAGACCGCCACCCGGCTCCCCGAGATGCACGGCTGGGCGCCGGTCTCCGCCCGCTTCGACGAGGTGCTGGACTACAACCACGAGATCCGCCCGCACCACCCCGCCGCCTGGCACCCCCGGGGCGGCGACGTGCCGCTGCTGCAGCGGCTGCTGCGCCGCGCCTGGGGCCTCGGCGACGGGCCGCTCGACCTGGTGGTCGAGTCGGTGACGGCGCCGCCCGCCAAGGCGCTCGTCGCGATCTTCGCCGACGCCGACGTGCACGTGTACGCGGACGGGCTGATGAGCTACGGCCCGACCCGCGAGCGGCTGCCGCTGCACGTGGCCTGCCGCGTGCAGCGGCTGCTGCACCTGGACCTGGTGCCGGGCCTCGTGCCGCTGCTGCTCACCGAGTACGGGGTGCCGGCGGAGGTGGTGCCGAACGAGGCGTTCCGCGGAGTCCTCGACGAGGTGACCGCCGCCACGCCCGCGGGGGCCGGCGGTGAGTGCGCCCCCACCGCCGTACTCCTCGGCCAGTACCTGGCCGCGCTCAACATCCTCGGCCACGCCGAGGAGGAGGCGCTGCACGAGCGGATGCTGCGCGGCGCCGCCGCGGCCGGCCACCGCGCCGTCCTCTTCAAGCCCCACCCCACCGCCCCCGCGCGCTACTCCACGGTGCTGCAGAAGGCCGCCGCGGACGCGGGCGTCACGCTGACGGTGCAGGAGGAGCCGGCGCTCGCCGAGGCGCTGTACGGCACGCTGCGCCCGCGGCTCGTCGTCGGCTGCTTCTCCACGGCCCTGCTCACCGCGGCCACCCTGTACGGCATCCCCGTCGCCCGGGTCGGCACCGGCACGCTGCTGGAGCGGCTGACCCCGTACCAGAACAGCAACCGGATCCCCGTGACCATCGTGGACTCCGTCGTCCCGGAGCTGGGCGGCCCCGGCCGCCCGGCGCGGGACACCGCCCAACTCGCCGGGCTGCTCACGGCCGTGGGGTACTGCATGCAGGCCGAGAACCACGCGCGGCTGCGCCCGAGCGCGCAGGAGTGGCTCGCGGTGTACCTGGACGCCGCCACGCGCCCGTACTTCAAGCGCAAGCGGCTCACCGCACTGCGGCTGCCGGGCGGCAACCGCCGGGTGCCCCATGCGCGCAGGGCGCTGGGGAAGGTGCGCAGGGCGCTCGCGAAGCCGTAGAGGGCGGCGTCCGTACGGGCGTGAAGGGGGCGCCCGTACGGACACGGGACACCCGGCACCCGCCGCTTGCCCCGGCAGCCGCCGCAGGCCCAGCCGTCGCCACAGCAGCGCGGCGCCGAAGGACAGCACCACGCTCGCCGCCCAGATCCCCGCCGTGAGCAGCACCGCCTCGATACCGCCCGGCACCGTGGCGGTGGCCGGGACGGCGGGGCGGGGTCCGGGCGCCGGTCCGCCGCGGTGGGGAGGCGGCTGCCGGCTGCGTCGGCGCGTCGGATACGGTCACTGGCGAACCTTCTTGTGCCGCGGTGTACGGAACATGAATCACGGCCGAACAGAGAAGTCACGCCTTGGCAGTGGTGGCGTCGGCCGGCCGTTGCATAAGATCGTGATCCGGATCACGAAGTGGCACGCCGCCGCTGGAGAGCCGCCCGGGAGGCAGCCATGCGCAGGACAGCGCTCGCCGTAACCGCCGCCGCGATCGTCGCGGCTGTGCCGCTGCTCAGCTCGTGCAGCGGCGAACCGCACGCGGGAGCGGCGGCCGTACTCGGCGACGACGAGCGCATCACGGTCACGCAGTTGCAGAACCGGGTCGCCGACGTGCGTGACGCGCAGAACGCCAGCCCTCATGCCGACGAGCTGATCGACCAGAGCGGCGACCTCAGCGTGGACACGCTGAACACGATGCTCCAGGGCCGGGTCATCGAGCGGGCCGCGGAGAACTACGACGTCAGCGTCCCCCGCGCGCAGGTGCAGCGCACGCGCCGGGACGAGGCGGATTCGGTCGGCGGCGCGAAGCAGCTCGAAGCGATGTACCTCCAGCAGTACAGCATCCCGCCGGAGGCTCTCGACAAGCACTACGAGCAGCAGCTCATGGTGCAGCGGCTGGTGGAGAAGCTCGGCATCAACCCGCAGACGCAGGACGGCCAGGCACGGCTCGGCGGGGTGCTGGTCGAGGCGTCGAAGGACCTGGGCATCGACGTCAGCCCGCGGTTCGGCAAGTGGGACAACGACCAGGTGCGGCTGGCGCAGGCCGACACCCCGTGGATCAAGCAGGTCAGCGCCACCGCGGAGGGCGGCATCATCCCGCAGCAGTGACCGGTCGGCGGCCCGTGGGACGCCCGTGGCCGGGCGGCCGGCGCCGGTTGTCGGCGGCGTCCGTTACGGTCGGGGACGTGACCGGCCGAATCATCCTGCTGACCACCACCCACCGCATCGCCCCCGGGCTGCTGTCCTGGCCCGCGTGGGAGGCGCTGCGCGGCGCCGACCGCGTGCTGTGCGCCGACGCCGCGCATCCGCAGGTGCCGTATCTGCGGGACGCGGGCATCGCGGTGGAGACAGCCACGCCCGAGGCGCGCGAGCTGGTCGACGCCTGCGCCGGTGGCGCCACCGTCGTCGTGGTCGCCGCGGCCGACGGCGAGCCCCGGCTGACGGACGGGCTGGCCCGGCTGGCGGGCTCGGGACGGGTGGAGATGCCGTCGCTGGAGCTGCTGCCCGGGTCGTACGACCTGCCGGGGGCCCGTCTGGTCGACGTGGTCCAGGTGATGGACCGGATCCGGCGCGAGTGCCCCTGGAGCAGCGGGCAGACCAGCGCGGGACTGGCGAAGCACAGCCTGGAAGAGGCGTACGAGCTGGTCGAGGAGATCGAGGCGGGGGACAGGGAGGCGGTCCGCGAGGAGCTGGGGGACGTGCTGCTGCAGGTCGTCTTCCACGCCAGGATCGCGGAGGAGGACCCCGAGGAGCCCTTCTCCATCGACGACGTGGCGGGCACCCTCGTGGAGAAGCTGGTCCGGCGTCATCCGCACGTCTTCGGCGACGCGGTCGCCGAGACCCCGGCGGACGTGAAGGAGCACTGGCTGCGCGAGAAGGCGAGGGAGAAGAGCCGTACGTCGGTCACGGAGGGCGTACCGCTGGCACAGCCTGCGCTGTCTCTGGTGGCGAAGCTGGCGGGCCGCGCCCGCACGGCGGGCCTGGCCGTGGCCGGGGCGCCCGTGGACGGATTCGGCGCCGAACTGCTCGCGCTGGCGCTGCGGGCCGAGGCACAGGGCGTCGAGCCGGAGACGGCGCTGCGGGCGGCGGCGCGTACGTACCGCGAGGCGATCCGCGCGGCGGAGAAGGCGGATACGGCGGAGCCGGCCGCCGCGGACGGCCCCGCCGGCCCCGAGGCGGCCGAGGACCCGTCCGCCGAGCAACCGTCCGCCGGCGACCCCGCCTCCGACGGCCCGGCCGCCTCCGGCGGCCCCTCCGGTGCCCGCTGACGTGTCCGCTCCGCCCGTGGGCGAGGGGCCCCGGCCCGCGCTCTTCAGCTGGGAGTTCGCCTCCGACCCCTACCCCGCGTACGCCTGGCTGCGTACCCACGCGCCCGTCCATCGCGCCACCGTGCCCAGCGGCGTCGACGCCTGGCTCGTCACCCGCTACGCGGACGCCCGCCAGGCCCTCGCCGACCCGCGGCTGTCCAAGAACCCCGCGCACCACGACAGCGACAAGACCGGCATCCCCGGCGAGCGCAGCGCCGGTCTCATGACCCACCTGCTCAACATCGACCCGCCCGATCACACCCGGTTGCGCCGGCTGGTCTCCCAGGCGTTCACGCCCCGCCGCGTCGCCGCCTTCGCGCCCCGCGTGCAGGAGCTGACCGACCGCCTCATCGACGGCTTCGCGGACCGCGGCGAGGCCGACCTCATCCACGAGTTCGCCTTCCCGCTGCCGATCTACGCCATCTGCGACCTCCTGGGCGTCCCGGCGGAGGACCAGGACGACTTCCGCGACTGGGCCGCCGTGATGCTGCACCACGGCAAGGGCCCCCGCGGCGGCGTCGCCCGCGCCGTGAAGAAGATGCGCGCCTATCTCGCCGAGCTGATCCACCGCAAGCGCGCGGCACTTCGCGCCGGCGACGCCGCGGACGACGATCTGATCTCCGGTCTCATCCGCGCCTCCGACGAGGGCGAGAAGCTGACGGAGAACGAGGCCGCCGCCATGGCGTTCATCCTGCTCTTCGCCGGCTTCGAGACCACCGTCAACCTGATCGGCAACGGCACGTACGCCCTCCTCACCCACCCCGCCGAGCGCGCCCGGCTGGCCGCCGAGCCCGCGCTTCTGCCCTCGGCGGTGGAGGAACTGCTGCGCTACGACGGCCCGGTGGAGCTGGCGACGTGGCGGTTCGCCACCAAGCCGCTGGAGATCGGCGGGCAGCGCGTCGCCGTGGGCGACCCCGTGCTCGTCGTGCTGGCCGCCGCCGACCGCGACCCCGCCCGCTTCGCCGACCCGGACACCCTGGACCTGTCCCGGCGTGACAATCAGCACCTGGGCTACGGCCACGGCATCCACTACTGCCTCGGTGCCCCCCTCGCCCGGCTCGAAGCGCGGACCGCCCTCGGTACCCTGCTGCGCCGCCTTCCCGACCTGCGGCTCGCCGTCGAGACGTCCGAATTGCGGTGGCGCGGAGGGCTCATCATGCGCGGCCTTCGGACACTGCCGGTGCACTTCGGGCCAACTCTGTGATCCGCGCGTGACTATCAGGCGATCAACTTGTGATCGGGGGGGCTTCGGTATTAAGTTCGGCCACTGGTTCGAACACACAGGGAACGAAAGGCACTCGCATGCGCTCGGGTAACGGACGCCACCGACGTCCCCGCCAGGCCCCCGCGTTCGTCGTCGCCGCCGGTGCGACCGGGGCGGGTCTCGCCCTGCCGCTGCTGGGCGCGGGCGGCGCGAGCGCCGCCGACGCCGGCACGTGGGACCGGGTCGCCGAGTGCGAGAGCGGCGGGCTGTGGAGCGCCGACGAGGGCAACGGATACTACGGCGGCCTGCAGTTGACGATGGACATGTGGCAGGAGTACGGCGGCGAGGAGTTCGCCTCGCAGCCCGACTTCGCCAGCCGGGCGCAGCAGATCACGGTCGCCGAGCGCATCCTTGCCGGCATGGGCGCCGACAAGGCGTGGCCGGAGTGCGCCGAGGACGCCGGGCTGCACGGTGACGACACGGTGCCCGAGGTCGACCCCGGCGCCGAACTGCCGCTGCCGCCCACCCTGGTCCCCGGCACCGGCGCCACGGACCGCGGGGACGAGGACCGGGACGAGGACCGGGACACGGACCGCAAGGGCGAGCGCGGGGACGGGAAGTCCAGAGGCGGCAAGCACCGCGGCGCCCAGGACCCGGACGAGCGCGAGGGCGGCCCCGGCGAGTGGGCCGGCCAGGACTCCGAGACCACGGACGCCTCCGGGGGCTCCGGCCGGCACCGCGCCCCGGACGCCTCCGCGACCCCCACCCCCTCCGGCGTCCCGTCCTCGCCCGGCATCCCCGAGACCCCGCGCGAGGCCGTCGAGACCCCCGGAGCCTCCCAGTCGCCCGACGAGACCGAGCTGCCGGACCCCGGCCGCGAGTGGATCGCCGAGATCCCCGGCGACACGGAGAAGCGCGGCGGTCGTGAGAGCGGCGAGTCCGGTGACGGCAGTTATACCGTCCGACCGGGTGACACTCTCTCGGATATCGCCAGCGAGCTTTCGCTCACGGGTGGATGGTCCGAGTTGTACGACGGGAACAAGAACGCACTCGGTGAGGACCCCGACAACATCAAGCCTGGTCAGGAACTCGAATTGCGCGGGAACTGAACGGGCCGCGCATGAAGTCGGTGCTCATTAGTCATATTTGACGTTATCGGCTGACCGGGCTACCTGACGGACCGAAAACCGGGCGTGGCGCTTTCCGGGGTCTTTGAATCGCACACCCCTATGTGCTTACCGTCACATCGCTCGCCAACGCGAGCCCCGGTGATCGCCTCACGCCGAATCCTGTCGGCGTTCACCCGGGCCACCTGTGCATGAAGCACCGCTGACAGGAGCGGGGGACCCACGGTAAGTGCCGCTCCGGTCCAACGAGAAGGCGGACCGGGCGGCTTGGGGTCAAGCCGCACGCTCGACGTACGGCCGGGCACTCACAGCCCGCACCCGACAGCTCACCTCGCAGGCGTCGGTGAGAAAGAGCATCATGCTTCTTCCTGCCGCAACGGGTAAGCACCGCCGGCCCGCCGCACAGGCACGCCTTGGCACACACTCCCGCATGGCCGTTCTCGTCGGCGCCACCGGAACCGCGATCGGGCTGCCGGTACTCGGCGCCCAGGACGCGGTCTCGGCGCCCATCGATACCTGGGAACGGGTCGCCGCGTGCGAGTCCGGAGGAGAATGGGCGACGAATACCGGGAACGGCTATTTCGGCGGTATCCAGTTCTCCCAGTCGAGCTGGGACGCCGCCGGCGGCCGCAGCTACGCCCCGCGCGCCGACCTGGCGACGAAGCAGCAGCAGATCGCCGTCGCCGAGCGGCTGCTGTCCATGCAGGGACCGGGCGCGTGGCCCCACTGCGGCCCGCGCGCGGGCCTGGCCGCCGGCAGCCCGGCCGCCGGGCAGATCGTCCCGCCGATGCCGCACGGGGCACCGGAGCAAGCGCAGACCCCGGCCCAGGCGGCCCCGCAGGCGCAGGAAGAGGCCCCGCAGGGCACCGCGGCGCGCGGTGCCGGCGAGCAGACGCAGCCGGAGTCCCGCACGGTCTTCCGCGGCTTCTACTACGAGGTCCGCGAGGGCGACACCCTCGACGACATCGCCCGGCGGCACGGCGCGGAGAGCTGGCAGCAGTTGTACGAGGACAACAAGACGGTCATCGGCGCGAACCCCGACCTGATCCGGCCCGGCCAGAAACTGAAGGTGGGCTAGCCCGGCGCGCGGGCGGGCCGCCCCGGACCGCGAACCGGCCGGCCCGCCCGCGCTGTGTGCACCGCCGCCCCCTGCCCCCGGCACGCCGCCGCGGTACGGCGCGGCCGTCCCGGCCCGTCCGGTGCGCGGGCCGGGACGACCACGCCGTACGGTGCACGCCCTCACGCCCGCCCGGGGCGCGAACCGTCTCGTACCGCGGAATGCGGCCGGGTACGCGCGGGAGCCGTCACCCCGGGCGGCTAGGCTCAGGGCGGAACCCGTAGCGAATCCCTCCGAAGGAGACACCGTGCCGTCCATCGACGTCGTCGTAGCCCGAGAGATTCTCGACTCCCGCGGCAACCCCACGGTCGAGGTCGAGGTCGGCCTCGACGACGGCAGCACCGGCCGTGCTGCCGTCCCGTCCGGCGCCTCCACCGGTGCCTTCGAGGCCCTGGAGCTGCGCGACGGGGACAAGGCCCGCTACGGCGGGAAGGGCGTGGAGAAGGCCGTGCTCGCCGTCATCGAGCAGATCGGTCCCGAGCTGGTGGGCTACGACGCCACCGAGCAGCGCCTCATCGACCAGGCGATGTTCGACCTCGACGCCACCCCCGACAAGTCCTCCCTCGGTGCCAACGCCATCCTCGGCGTCTCGCTCGCCGTCGCGCACGCCGCCTCGGAGGCCTCCGACCTGCCGCTCTTCCGCTACCTCGGCGGCCCCAACGCGCACGTGCTGCCCGTGCCGATGATGAACATCCTCAACGGCGGCAGCCACGCCGACTCCAACGTCGACATCCAGGAGTTCATGATCGCGCCGATCGGCGCCGAGTCGTTCTCCGAGGCCGTACGCTGCGGCGCGGAGATCTACCACCAGCTCAAGGCCGTACTCAAGGAGCGGGGCCTGTCCACCGGCCTCGGCGACGAGGGCGGCTTCGCGCCGAACCTCGACTCCAACCGGGACGCGCTCGACCTCATCGTCGAGGCGATCCAGAAGGCCGGGTACACCGCCGGCCAGGACGTCGCCCTCGCGCTCGACGTCGCCGCCTCGGAGTTCTACAAGGACGGCGTCTACGTCTTCGAGGGCAAGAGCCGCTCCGCCGCCGAGATGACGGAGTACTACGAGCAGCTCGTCGCGGACTACCCGCTGGTGTCCATCGAGGACCCGCTGTTCGAGGACGACTGGGCCGGCTGGCACGTGCTGACGGAGCGGCTCGGCGACAAGGTCCAGATCGTCGGCGACGACCTCTTCGTCACCAACCCCGAGCGGCTGCAGCGCGGCATCGACGAGAACGCGGCCAACGCGCTGCTCGTCAAGGTCAACCAGATCGGCTCGCTCACCGAGACGCTGGACGCCGTCGAGCTGGCCCAGCGCAACGGCTTCAAGTGCATGATGTCCCACCGCTCCGGCGAGACCGAGGACGTCACCATCGCCGATTTGGCCGTCGCCACGAACTGCGGCCAGATCAAGACCGGCGCCCCGGCCCGCTCCGAGCGGGTCGCCAAGTACAACCAGCTCCTGCGCATCGAGGAGATCCTCGACGACGCCGCCGAGTACGCGGGCCGCAGCGCCTTCCCCCGCTACAAGAACGGCTGACCGGGCCGGTCCGTAGGGACGGCACGGCCCGTACGGACAGCACGGCCCGTACGGCATCGCGACCCGTACGACATCGGCGTCGGACGCACCCGGCCCCCGGCCGCACCGCGTAAGGTGCGACCGGGGCCGACCACCGATGCCGCCCGGGGAGGACGCGACGCACATGGCCAGGGAGCGCTTCTCCACCACCACCCGGCTCAAGCTGCTCGGCGAGCAGGCCGTCAGCCGGGTCTCGGAGCGCGTCTATCGCGCCCGCCCGCCGCGGCGCAGCCGGCTGACGGGGCGGGCCGCGGTGCTCGCGCTCGTCGTCTGCTCGCTCGTGGTCGCGCTGGCGTACCCGCTGCGCCAGTACATCGACCAGCGCGCCGAGGTCGCCGAGCTGGAGCGGGAGAAGGCGCGGGCCGAGCAGCGGGTGGAGCGGCTGCGCGACGAGAAGGCGCGCTGGGAGGACCCGGAGTACGTGCGCCGGCAGGCCCGCGAGCACCTGCACTACGTGCTGCCCGGGGAGACCGGATACCTGATGCGCGACGGCACCGGTTCCGCCCGCTCCGGCACGGCGGGCGAGGAGACGGAGAGGCCGTGGTACGAGAACCTGTGGGACGGGCTGGACGCCGCGGACGGCCAGCGCTGAGGCGCGTGCGGACGCGCATCCCGCCCGCCGCCGGACGCCGGCCGCCGCACGCCGGCTGATCGAGGAGAGATGGACAAGCCCCCGCCGCCCACCGAACCCGCCCCCGCCACCGCGGCGGACGCCGCCGCCGTGGCCGCGCAGTTGGGCCGCGCCCCGCGCGGCCTGCGCGCCGTGGCGCACCGCTGCCCGTGCGGCAATCCGGACGTGGTCGAGACGTCCCCGCGGCTGCCCGACGGCACGCCGTTCCCGACGCTGTACTACCTGACGTGCCCGCGTGCGAACTCCGCGATCGGCACGCTGGAGGCGAACGGCGTGATGAAGGAGATGACGGCCCGGCTGGCGGCGGACCCGGAGCTGGCGGCGGCGTACCGCGCGGCCCACGAGGACTACCTCGCCCGCCGCGACGCGATCGCCGAGCTGCCCGGCTTCCCGAGCGCGGGAGGGATGCCGGACCGGGTGAAGTGCCTGCACGTGCTGGTCGCGCACGCGCTCGCGGCGGGGCCGGGGGTGAACCCGCTGGGGGACGAGGCGCTGGGGATGCTGCCGGAGTGGTGGCGCAAGGGCCCGTGCGTGACGACAGAGGAGACCGGTGAGCCGGGGGAGGACGGGACATGACCCGGGTGGCGGCGGTGGACTGCGGGACGAACTCGATCCGCCTGCTGGTCGCGGACGTCGACGTGGCCACGGGTGAACTGAAGGATTTGGACCGCCGGATGGAGATCGTCCGGCTCGGCCAGGGCGTGGACCGTACGGGCCGGCTGGCGCCCGAGGCGCTGGAGCGCACCTTCGCGGCCTGCCGCCGGTACGCCGGGATCATCGAGCGCCTGGGCGCGGTCCGCACCCGGTTCGTCGCCACGTCGGCCTCCCGGGACGCCGAGAACCGCGCGGACTTCGTCCACGGAGTACAGGAGATCCTCGGCGTCCGCCCGGAGGTCATCACCGGCGACGAAGAGGCCGCGCTGTCCTTCACGGGCGCCACGAAGGAACTCTCCGGCAGGCTCCCGGGCCCGTACCTGGTGGTCGACATCGGTGGCGGCTCGACGGAGTTCGTCGCCGGTACGGACCAGGTCGAGGCGGCCAGGTCGGTGGACGTCGGCTGCGTCCGCCTCACCGAACGCCACCACTTCGCCGACCCCCCGACGGCGCGGCAGATCGAGGCGGCGAAGGCCGACATCGCCGCGGCCCTGGACACGGCGGAAGCCACGGTCCCCCTCCGCGACACCACCACCCTGGTCGGCCTCGCCGGCTCGGTCACCACGGTCGCGGGCATCGCCCTGGACCTGCCCGCCTACGACTCGGCGGCGCTGCACCACACCCGTATTCCGGTGGCCCGGATCCGGGAGATCACGGCCTCCCTCCTCACGGCGACCCACGCGGAACGGGCCGCCATCCCGGTCATGCATCCGGGCCGCGTCGACGTGATCGCCGCGGGGGCGCTGGTGCTGCTGTCGGTCATGGAACGCACGGGTGCCCCCGAGGTGATCGTGAGCGAACACGACATTCTGGACGGGATCGCGTTCGCCTCCGCGGCGCAGCCGCCCTCGTGAGCGCCCCCGGAGGGGGTCCGCCGGGGCCGCGCGGAAGAACTTCGTGAAGATATTCACATGCTTCGGGCGCGGATTTCGCCGTCCTGCTCGGATCCTGGACTCCGCGGCCCCCCGCGGGGTGTGACGGACGCTTTGCGTCAGAGTGACATCTGTGCGTCGGACCCTCGAAGTTGCAGCTCAACGGCCTGTCGCCGGGAATCGGCCGAGGGTCTGCAGTGAAGGCAAAAGATGTGGCGGGGCAGTGTAGCACCACCGGGGGTGGAGCTTGTGAACACCCTCACGAGCACCCCCGCCGTACCGGGGGGATACTCGAATCATGAGCACTACGGAGCGTCCCAGGATCCTCGTAGTAGGCGGCGGTTACGTCGGCCTTTACGCGGCGCGCCGCATCCTGAAGAAGATGCGGTACGGGGAGGCGTCGGTCACCGTCGTCGACCCGCGCTCGTACATGACGTACCAGCCCTTCCTCCCCGAGGCGGCCGCCGGCAGCATCTCCCCCCGGCACGTCGTCGTGCCGCTGCGCCAGGTCCTTCCCGGTGCCGAGGTGCTCACCGGCCGTGTCACCTCCATCGACCAGGACCGCAAGGTCGCGGTCGTCGCCCCCATCGTCGGGCACCCGTACGAGGTGCCGTTCGACTACCTCATCGTGGCGCTCGGAGCCGTCTCACGCACCTTCCCGGTCCCCGGCCTCGCCGAGAACGGCATCGGCATGAAGGGCATCGAGGAGGCGATCGGGCTGCGCAACCACGTGCTGGAGCAGCTCGACAAGGCCGAGTCCACCCACGACCCCGACACCCGGCGCAAGGCCCTCACCTTCGTCTTCGTCGGCGGCGGGTTCGCCGGTGCCGAGACCATCGGCGAGGTCGAGGACCTGGCGCGTGACGCCGCCGCGTACTACCCCTCGGTCAAGCGCGAGGACATGCGCTTCATCCTCGTCGACGTCGCCGACAAGATCCTCCCCGAGGTCGGCCCCGAACTCGGCAAGTGGGGTCTGAAGCATCTGCAGCAGCGCGGCATCGAGGTCTACCTCGGCACCGCCCTGGAGTCCTGCGTCGACGGCCGCGTCGTGCTCCAGAACGGCCTGGAGGTCGACTCCGACACCCTCGTGTGGACCGCCGGCGTCAAGCCGCACCCGGTGCTGAAGGAGTACGGCCTGCCGCTCGGCCCCAAGGGGCACGTCGACACCGCCGCCACCCTCCAGGTCCAGGGCACGGACTACATCTGGGCCGCGGGCGACAACGCCCAGATACCCGACCTCGCCGCCCGCGCCGCCGGCGTCGAGAACGCCTGGTGCCCGCCGAACGCCCAGCACGCCCTGCGGCAGGCCAAGCTCCTCGGCGACAACGTCGTGGCCGAGCTGCGCGGCTTCCCGCAGCGCCAGTACCGGCACAAGAACAAGGGCGCGGTCGCCGGCCTCGGCCTGCACAAGGGCGTCGCGATGATCAACGTGTTCGGCCGCTCCCTGAAGTTCAAGGGCCGCCTCGCCTGGTACATGCACCGCGGCTACCACGGCCTCGCCGTGCCCACCTGGAACCGCAAGATCCGGGTCTTCATGGACTGGACGCTCGGCGTCTTCCTCAAGCGCGAGGTGGTCTCGCTGGGCGCCATGGAGTCGCCGCGGGACGAGTTCTACGAGGCCGCCGCGCCGGTCACCGCCGCCGCCCGGGCCCAGCACGCCCAGTCCGTACGCGACGGCGAGGCGACACGCGAGCAGGAGCGGGCCCGCGGCGCCGTCGGCCTGCCGCCCGCCGAGGACACCAGCGAGGAGCACAACCGCGAGCGGGCCCGCGCCTCCTGACCCGCCGCGCACCCCGGGTCTACCCCCGGTCAGGCGCCCTGCCCGTCCGCCGGGCAGGGCGCCTGACTGCTCTTTTCGGCTGGTACCGGCGCGCAACGGGACTTACCCGGGTGGTCCTTGGTGTTTACGTGGAGTCCAGCAACCGCGGACACACGTCGACCACCCGCCCATCTCTCGGAGGTGCGCCATGCACACCGAAGCCGCGCCCCGGCTCGCCGCCCTCGCGGAAGAGCTCCTCGGAGGCCCGCTGCCGATCCGGATCCGCGCCTGGGACCGCTCGGAAGCCGGTCCGGAGGGCGCCCCCGTCCTCGTCGTACGCCACCGCAGAGCGCTGCGCCGCATCCTGTGGCGGCCCGGCGAACTCGGCCTCACCCGCGCCTGGGTCGCCGGCGAACTCGACGTCGAGGGCGACCTGTACACCGCCCTCGACCGCCTCGCCGGCCTGGTCTGGGAACGCGGCCCCGACGCCCCCAGCCCGGGTCCCGCCCGCCTCGCCGCCGCCGCCCGCGGCGTCCTCGCCCTCGCCCGGCCGCTGCCCCCGCCCCCGCCGCCGCCCGAGGAAGTACGCCGGCACAAGTTCCGCGGCGCCCTGCACACCCTGCGCCGCGACAAGGCCGCCGTCAGCCACCACTACGACGTCGGCAACGACTTCTACTCCCTCGTCCTCGGCCCCTCCATGGTCTACTCGTGCGCCTACTGGGAGGCCGGCGACACCCTGGAGGACGCCCAGACCGCCAAGCTCGACCTCGTCTGCCGCAAGCTCGGCCTGAAGGAGGGCGACCGCCTGCTCGACGTCGGCTGCGGCTGGGGCTCGATGGTGCTCCACGCGGCGCGCGAGTACGGCGTACGCGCCGTCGGCATCACGCTCTCCACCGAGCAGGCCGCCTACGCCCGCAAGCGGGTGGCCGAGGCCGGACTCGGCGACCGCATCGAAATCCGGGTCCAGGACTACCGCGAGACGGCCGACGGCCCGTACGACGCGATCTCCTCCATCGGCATGGCCGAGCACGTCGGCTCCCAGCGCTACGGCGAGTACGCCCGCAGCCTCCACCGGCTGCTGCGCCCCGGCGGCCGGCTGCTCAACCACCAGATCGCCCGCCGCCCGCTGGCCGACGAAGAGGACTACACCATCGACGAGTTCATCGACTCCTACGTCTTCCCCGACGGGGAGCTGTCGCCCCTCGGCGCGACCGTCGACCAGTTGGAGCGCGCGGGCTTCGAGGTGCGCGACACCCAGGCGCTGCGCGAGCACTACGCGCTGACGCTGCGCCGCTGGGTGGCGAACCTGGAGGCCCGCTGGGAGAAAGCCGTCGCGCTGACCTCGCCGGGACGGGCCCGGGTGTGGCGGCTGTACATGGCGGCGTCGGCGCTGTCCTTCGAGCACAACCGCATCGGCGTGAACCAGGTCCTGGCGGTACGGACCCCGGACTCGGGCGACTCCGGACTGCCGCTGCGGCAGCCGGGGTGGCGGTGACCCGGCCGGGGCGACGGTGACCCGGACGGGGTGGAGCCGCAAAACGGTACGAGGGTGTCACGCCCGCGCAGCACAGGGTTAACACGGGTCCGGCACATTGGAGGACATCGGCAAGGACCTCCGGAGCGGCTCCCGGACCTCCTGGTCGCAGGACGCAGGGCTCGTCCTGAACCGGCCCGCGTCCCACGCGGGGACCGCCGTCGTCCCGCCCCCTGGGTGCGCAGCACCGGGGGTGCGGCGGTCCCCGCGTCACACGTTTGTGCGCAGATGTGCGAGCGGGTTGTCGAAACTGACGTGCACGGCGACATCACGCAGGATCGCGCGGTAGTGCGAGCGGCGGCTCACCGCCGGTGTGGTGAGACTGAGCACGACGAGCCGGGACCCGTCGGGGTGAGGCAGATAGGCGTGAATCTGAAGCAGCCGCTCGACGGGCAGCCCGAGCTCCGGCGCGACGGTCCTCGCCACCTCACCGAGTGCGGCGGGACCGCAGGGTAAGTCGAGCACTTCGATACGGTCGTGACCTGCGGCGACGGCACGAGCGGCGGTGAGGTGCCGGGGAGCGCGACTGATCTCCTGCCACCGAAAGGTGAAGAACGAGGTGAGCACCCGCCCGTCACCGTCGTCATCCCGGTGCAGCCCCAGCGAACAGTGCACGACGCCTTCCTCCCGGAGGGCGAGAAGCATCCGCTGAGCCCCGGCCAACTGCCCGACCAACCGCTCCCGAACAACCCCGTCGGGAACCCCGGCGACCACCTCCCGCAACGGGGAGGCACCGGAGCTGTCGGGCGGGGCGGTAAGAGCGTCGAGCGGGAGGGCGGTAAACCCGGCAGGCAACGCGAACCACGCTTCGCGGCCGGGGGCGGTGACGGAGTCGGTGAGGACGTAGGTGATCTGGCCGTCAGTCACACGGACCTCGCCAACCTACGGCCTGACGGGCACGGGCAAGATCCTCGGGGGCTGCTTGCCAGGGATTAACGTCGATCGGCGCCTCCCGCTTACTGGGACCGATCTGGACGAGCAGGTGCAGGCGCCTCGGTACAGGGCCCGCCTTATCGCTCCCGGGCCTGGTCACGGCCATGACGCCGAAGAAGCGTGGGTCACCGGCAAACCAGATCGGTGACAACTGGGCCTTGAGCTGAGGCTTGGCGCGCGGTGCCATTCGCCTGTCCCAAAATCCGGTGCGGTAATGCAGGTGAAGGAACATCGGTATACGTTCCCCCGTCCGGCCGGGATGAGGGAACTCGAACCACGGTTTCGTGAAAGATGATTTCGGATGGGCGGAGAGGCTGTATGGCGTGTCGTCGAGGCGCCAGGGGTAGGTCCGAAGGAGAGTTCGGATCCGGAAGTCAAAAGAGATGACGAGTGGCTGAATGCAGGCGCGGTACGCGCTGTAACAGATGGGTAGCGCAAACGCGGCGACGAAAACCGTGGGAAGGAACCCGACAAGCACGAACACAAGGCACCAGGGGCTGATGAACCATCCGATGAACGCAAGGATGCTGATTGTTGTCTGTCGGGTCCAAGCGCGCCGGGTAGGCGGGTGCTCCCAGGCGGTGGGGTGGTCGGACGGATGCACGCGATAGACCTCATTCGAGATTGCCAGGTCAGGTATCAGGGGAAAGCGCGATGGATGAGGGCGATCAGATCTCCGCTGCCGATTCCTGCGATGTCCAGGCCGCCGATGGCAGTGCCTGAAATCTCGACAGCCTCATTTTCGGTGAGCAGGCCGACTCCACCGGAGAGCACGCCGCTGGAAGTTGCGGCGATCTGAATGGCATCGTTCGCCGAATCCGGTAGCCGCACGCCATGGACCATCCGAGTCAGCACGGGGTTGTCCAGTGCGGCGATTCCTTGCGCCTCCGTGATGATTCGGCTGCCCACGGTATGGAACTTCTGGCCCAGTGTCAGAGTTTCGGCGCTGGTCCGAATGGCTCTCGTGCCCAGCCTGGCTCCCTGTCCTGCCGCAGCCAGGCCGGGGATCGTGCCGAGCATATCGGCACCAACGCTCACCAAGTTCGAGAAGAAGTCCGCGCCGAGTTCGCCCTTTGTGAAACCGGCCCACAACGACGCCCCCACCTCCGGGTCCGCCAATCGAGAAGCGAACGCTCCCGCGCTCAGTCCCGCTGCCACCACCAGCAGGAGCGCCGTCGCCGTGCCGCCCGTCACGATCGTCAACGCCGCCAGTGCCACCACCCCTGCCGCGATGCTCAGGATGTCCGGCAGGTTCTCCGTGATCCAGGCTGCCGCCTCGGCGAAGAAGCCGGGTTCCTGGGGGGCCAGTTTGTCGGTGGCGTCGCGGATGCGCTGCGCGCGGGTGCGGGCCTCGTTTTCGTGTTCCCAGGCGAGTTCCCTCGCCTCGGACAGGATGCCCTTGAGTTTCTCGTGGGCGACCTCCACCGCCGCGTCCAGCCGGCGCATCGCCGCTTTCGCTTCGTCGTCGTCCGGCTTCCCCTCCCCCTGCCCCGTCCCCGTGGCGTCCCGCTTCGCCGTCGCGGCGTCGGATTTCGCCTCTCCGAGTGCCTCGCGCGCCTCGCGTGCGCTGTCGTCGAGGCGCTTCGCGCGGCGCTGGAACTCCTGGAGTTCGATGTCCCAGCGGTCGAGTTGTGCGGCGGCCTTGTCGATGGAGTGTGCGGCGTTCTTGAGGTTCAGCGGGAGTGGGCCGTTCTCCAGTTGCTCCCGGAAGGCGACGGCCGCGTCGCCTTTCCAGTAGCTTCCGTCCATCAGCTTGGTGATCATGGCGCGGGTCTCGTCCAGGACCTTCGCGCAGGTGATCAGTTTGGTTCTCAGGGCGCGGATGGTTTCCCGGTCGCCGGGGGCGGGGTTGAAGCCCAGGTGCGGGTAGGTGTCGGGGACCGTGCCCGGTTGGAGGCCCTGGGGCTGGGCGCCGCGCCATGCCCGGTCGGGCGGGACGAGTCCGGTGGGCCTGTAGCCCGGCTGGAAGGTGCCGTCTAAGCCGGGGGGTTCGTCCTTCGTCATGTACCGCCTCCCTGGGCAGAGTTCGTCAGGTTCTCCTCCAGGGCTTTGTCGACCTCGGCGTAGCTCTCCTTGCTGTCCGCGACGATCTCCGCCAGCTCTTCCACCTGTTCGCCGATCTGCCCGGTCCCGTACTTCCAGTCGTCCTGGAAGTACTGGCACGCGTCATCGAGATCGTCCGTACCGAGTCCGGTGACGGTGGAGTCGCGCAGGGCCTTGTGGACGCCTTCGAGTGACTGCACCGAGCGCTTCAGCAGGCGCATGAAGCGCTCGAGTTCGTCGCCGTCGACGGCGAGTCGGTCCGCCAATCTGCGCCTCCGCACGTGTCGTTGCCCCGCTACGAAGGCATCGTAGCGGTGCGTGGTGACACGTGCGCGAAGGGTGTGGACGAGTGGCCGGTTCAGGCCCTGCCGGCGCCCTTCGCCAGGTATGCCAGCAGGTCGGTCCGGGAGACCACGCCGGTCGGCTTGCCGTCCACCAGCACCACCGCAGCGTCCGCGCCCTCCAGCACCGCCACCAGGTCCGCGACCGGCTCGCCCGAGCCGACCTGCGGCAGCGGCGGGCACATGTGCTTCTCCAGGGGGTGGTCGAGTTCGGCCTTGTGGGTGAAGAGCGCGTCCAGCAGCTCGCGTTCCACGATCGAGCCGATGACCTCCGCCGCCATCACGTCCGGGTGTCCGGCTCCCGGCTTGACGACCGGCATCTGCGAGACGCCGTACTCGCGCAGCACCTCGATCGCCTCGCCCACCGTCTCCTCCGGGTGCATGTGCACCAGCGACGGCAGGCTGCCCTCCTTGTCGCGCAGCACGTCCGCGACGCTCGCGGCGCCGGCCTCGTCGAGGAAGCCGTAGTCGGCCATCCAGTCGTCGTTGAAGATCTTCGACAGATAGCCCCGGCCGCTGTCCGGCAGCAGGACGACGACCACGCCGTTCTCGTCCAGCCGCTCCGCCACCCGCAGGGCGGCGACCACCGCCATCCCGCAGGAGCCGCCGACGAGCAGGCCCTCCTCGCGGGCCAGCCGCCGGGTCATCCGGAAGGAGTCCTTGTCGGAGACGGCGACGATCTCATCCGCGACCCCGCGGTCGTACGCGTCCGGCCAGAAGTCCTCGCCGACGCCCTCGACCAGGTACGGGCGGCCCGAGCCGCCGGAGTAGACGGATCCCTCCGGGTCGGCGCCGACGATCCGCACGGCGCCGTCGGAGACCTCCTTCAGGTACCGGCCGGTGCCGGAGATCGTGCCGCCGGTGCCGACTCCCGTGACGAAGTGCGTGATGCGGCCGTCGGTCTGGGTCCACAGCTCGGGGCCCGTGGAGTGGTAGTGGGACGCCGGGTTGTCGGGGTTGCTGTACTGGTCGGGCTTCCAGGCGCCGGGGGTCTCGCGGACCAGGCGGTCGGAGACGTTGTAGTACGAGTCGGGGTGCTCGGGGTCCACGGCGGTGGGACAGACGACGACCTCCGCGCCGTACGCCCGCAGCACGTTGATCTTGTCGGTGGAGACCTTGTCCGGGCAGACGAAGATGCACTTGTAGCCCTTCTGCTGGGCCACCATCGCCAGCCCCACGCCGGTGTTGCCGGACGTCGGCTCGACGATCGTGCCGCCGGGCCGCAGCGCGCCCGAGCGCTCGGCGGCCTCGATCATGCGCAGTGCGATGCGGTCCTTCACCGAGCCGCCGGGGTTGAAGTACTCGACCTTCGCCAGCACCGTCGCGCGGATGCCCTGGGTGACGCGGCCCAGCCTGACCAGGGGGGTGTTGCCCACCAGGTCGGTGATCGACTCGTGATACTGCACCGCTCACTCCAGGGTTCGTGGGTCTCGGGGCGAGCCCAGCGTAAGGCTTCCCCCGCGGGTGATTGAGCCGGGCACATGGCCGGGCAACAAAGTGTTAGCACGCGCGTAGACCGCCGCGGGCGGCGGGTGGCCGGTGTCCGCGCGCCGCCTCGGACGGGGAGGGGAGACGGCGTAGGACAGAGAGAGGAACGTGAGGAAGGGGAGGGACGGCGGACGGGGACGGAGACAGGGGCAGAGAAGGGGACGGGACGGCGGAACGGACACGGCGGCAGCGGGATGGACGGACACTGCGCGGCGCGGCACACGGGGGCCGGCGCGGAACGGAGAGGCGATGTCGATGACCAGGGCGAGGGCGGCACGCCGGATCGCCGCGGCGGCGGCGTACGGCGGCGGGGGCATCGGCCTGCTCGGCGGCGCCACGCTGGGTGTGCTGGTCGCGGAGGTGCACCTGGCGCGGCGCCGGGTGGGCGGCAGCGACGAGGAGCCGCCGCGGGCCGACGGGCGGTACGGGGCGGCCTTCGGCCGCAGACGCGGGGTGCGGCCGGTGCTGCTGGCGTTCCTCGGCGACTCCACCGCCGCGGGCCAGGGTGTCTACCGCCCCCGCCAGACGCCGGGGGCGCTGCTCGCCTCCGG
Source organism: Streptomyces sp. CNQ329 (assembly GCF_000482585.1). Taxonomy (NCBI): domain Bacteria; kingdom Bacillati; phylum Actinomycetota; class Actinomycetes; order Kitasatosporales; family Streptomycetaceae; genus Streptomyces; species Streptomyces sp. CNQ329. The sequence goes on from NZ_AXVU01000040.1 coordinate 21,880, forward strand.
GCTCGCGGCGGTCGCCGAGCGGCCGGTGGACCTGCGGAACGTGGCGCTGTCCGGGGCGCAGTCCGACGATCTGGACCGGCAGGTGACGCTGCTGCTGGACGAAGAAGGGCTGCGGCCCGACGTCGCGGTCATCATGGTCGGCGCCAACGACGTCACCCACCGGGTGCCGCCGGCGGTGTCGGTGCGCTGTCTGTCGGATGCCGTCGCGCGGCTGCGCGACGCCGGCACGGAGGTCGTCGTCGGTACGTGCCCGGACCTGGGCACGATCGAGCCGGTGCAGCAGCCGCTGCGCTGGCTGGCCCGCCGGCTGAGCCGGCAGCTCGCCGCGGCGCAGACCATCGCCGTGCTCGACCGCGGCGGGCGCACGGTGTCGCTGGGCACGCTGCTGGGTCCGGAGTTCGCGGCCAACCCGCGTGAGCTGTTCGGTCCGGACAACTACCACCCTTCGGCGGAGGGCTACGCCACCGCCGCGATGGCCGTGCTGCCCACGCTCGCCGCGGCGCTGGGCATGTGGCCGGCGGAGGAGGAGCGCCCGGACCTCCGCCGCGACGAGAGCTACCTGCCGGTGGCCAAGGCCGCGGCCCGGGCCGCGGGCGAGAGCGGCACGGAGGTCGCCCCGGCCGGACCGACGGGCGGGCGCGGGCCGTGGGCGCTGCTGAAGCACCGCCGCAGGCGGCGGGTGGAGTCGGAGACGGACGCGGAGCAGACGGCGGTGGGGGAGCGGAGGTAGAGCGCGGTGCCGTACGGACCCGGGGTCCGGGTCCGTACGGCGGTGTCGGCGGGCAGTGCGGTCCGCGGGGCCCGGGGCGTCGCATCCGGCGTGGGCCGTCCGCCGTACGCCCGCACCGCCGGCCGCCGGGGGCCGTTCCCGTACGCCGTGGGCCGCGTGGCGCGCCGGCCGCGTCAGTCGAGGAACAGGCCCCGCTCCGCGGCCCGCGCGTCGAACTCCTCCAGCCGCGCCTGCGCGTCCGGCAGCGCGTCGCACATCGCCTCCAGCAGTACCCGGCCCAGCAGCATCGGCCCGCACGCCGTGTCGAACGACAGCCCCGTGCCCACCGCCGCCGGCAGCAGGATGTCGCTGTCCTGCGCGACCGGTGTGAACGAGCTGTCGGCCACCGTGACCACCGTCAGCCCCGTCGCCCGTGCCGTGCGCAGCGCCTCCGCGAGTTCGCGTGGGTGGCGCGGCAGCGCGAAGCACAGCAGCGCCGTGGCGCCGGCGCGGGCGGCGGCGTCGAGACGGTCGTCGAGCATCGAACCGGCCTCGTCGAGGACGCGGACGTCCGGGTGCACCTTGGCCGCGAAGTAGGCGAAGCCGCGCGCCTGCGCCGCCGCGGCGCGCAGCCCGAGCACGGGCAGCGGCCGGGAGACGGCGAGGAGCCGGCCGGCGTCCTCGACGGGGGCGGGGTCGGCGAGCAGGGCGGAGAGGTTGCGCAGGTTCTCGATCTCGGCCTGGACGGCCTGCTGGTACTCGTTCCGGTCCGTCCGCCCCGCCGGCTCGCCGAGGCCCGCCTCGCGCAGCGCGCGGCGCAGTGCCGGGTAACCGTCGAAGCCGAGGGCGACGGCGAAGCGGGTGACGGACGGCTGGCTCACTCCGGCCAGCTCGGCCAGCTCCACACTCGACAGGAACGGTGCGTCGGCGGCCCTGCGCACCATGCAGTGCGCGATACGGCGCTGGGTCGGCGTCAGCCGGCGCCCTTCGAAGAGCTTCTGCAGCCGGGCGCCCGCGTCGGCGGAGACCATCCCACCTCCGGATCCGATGTGCTATTCACTGCACGACGACTCTGCATGACCGTATGCACGACGGCAAGGGCGCACCGGAACGAATTGGGGGGTTAGCACCACTGCACCTGCGCGCGCGGACTCCGTACCGTACGGGGTATGACTGCGCGGGACCCGGAGATCAAGAACGAACTCGACGCCACCCTGCAGACCCGCAGGGACCTCGGCCCCGAGTACGAGGAGGAGCTGATCGAGGGCTTCCTCGAGAAGGTGCAGCAGCGGATGGACGGATCGTTCGACACCCGGCTGCGCCGCCAGCTCGCCGAGCAGCAGATGCAGGTCGCGCGGGGCACGCAGCCGGGCACCGGTTCGCCGGAGGGCACGTTCGGGGAGCGCTTCGGCTTCGCCGCCGTGTCGATGGTGCTGGCGATCCCGCTGTCGGCGATCGGGGTGGTCAACGAAGGGCTGGCCGGGCTGATGGTGACCTGGGGCGGCATCGTCGGCGTGAACCTGGTGCACGCCACGGGGCTCTTCCGCCGCCGCCGGGCGGAGAAGAGCAGCTCCGACTGGGACTGATCCGGCCCGCCCCGCGGAGCCCCGGCGGGCCCCGGACGCCCGGTTAGGCTGGCCGGGACCGCAGAGGGGGGTTCCGTGGCCGACCGGGCGCCGACGATGATCATGCAGACGACCAGGGTCGACGCCATACCGCTGGCCAGCGGCGCCGGCTCGGTCAAGAAGCTCGCCCGGCTGGCCTGGATCGCGGAGCAGTACGGCTTCGCGTACGAGGACGCGCAGCAGGCGTCGCGCGCGCCGCTGCGGGTGTTCCTGGTACGCGACCCGAGCCCGGCAGCGCAGCAGCGCGCCGCCGCGACGTGGGCCGCGTACCCGCGGGCGGGCAGCGGCGGGCCGCTGCCGGAGCCGACGCCGGAGCAGCTTCGGCTGTACCGGTCGCGGATCGTCTCGGACACCACCGACGGGCGGGCGCAGCGGCAGATCCTGGCGCTCGCCCTCATGATCCTGCTCGTGTTCGTGGTCGTGCCGGCCGGTGCCTTCCTCGCGCTGGACGAGGCGCGGATGCTCGGTCCGCTGACGGTGGGGGTGCCGACACTCCTGATCATCGGCGTCATCTATCCGGTCACCCGCAGGCGGTACGCCAACGCCGTCGCGCGGCTGCGTGCGGCGGGCTTCTCGCCGGTGACGGACGGGACGGGGCGGACGCGGCTGCTGCCGCCGGGGACGTATTGAGGCGCGGCTGGCATGGCTTGGCATGAAGCCGCTCGCGCGGCGACGTTGACCGTGATGTCGGTGGACCGTACCGTACGGTCAGAAATTTTCGGCTTGAGTCTCGAAATCTTTCGTCGCCTCGCTTCGGGAGCCACAGATGCCCCAGCCCGTGTACCGACGCCCCCGTGACCGCCGCTCCGCCGTGTATCCGTACCTCGCCGCCGCGCTCGTCATGGCCCTCGTCGCCGTCGCGGCGGTGGCGGTCCAGGCGCTGCGCGGCCCCGCCCCCGCCGAAGCCGGCACCCACGCGGGCGCCGCCCCGCGGGGCCAGGCGCAATGGGTCGCCGCCTGGACCTCGATGCCGCAGCTCACCGAGCCGGCGAACATGCCGCCCCCGCCGTTCACCCAGGACGACGGCGTGCTGCACGACGCCACCCTGCGCCAGACCGTGCGTCTCACCGTCCCCGGCGACCAGCTCCGGTTCCGCTTCTCCAACGCCTTCGGCGGCGCCGAACTGCCCATCACCCGCGCCGCCGTCGCCCTCCCCGCCGACGGCCGGGCCGGCGTCGACGGCATCGTGCCCGGCAGCTCGCGCCCGCTGACGTTCAGCGGCCGGCCGGCCGCGACGGTACCCGTCGGCGCGCAGGTCGTCTCCGATCCCGTACTCCTCGACGTCGAGCCCGGCACCAACCTGACCGTGACGCTGTACCTCGCCGACGGCCAGGCGTCCACCGACGTCACCTCGCACCCCGGCTCGCGGACCACCTCCTACCTGCTCGCCGGGGACCACACCGACGCCGAGGCGCTGCCCGGTGCGACGACCACCGACCACTGGTACTTCCTCAGCGGCGTGGAGTCCAAGGCCCCCGCCCGCGCCGCCGTCGTCCTCGGCGACTCCCTGAGCGACGGCCGCGGCTCCACCACCAACGGCAACGACCGCTGGCCCGACCTGCTCTTCGACCGCCTGCGCGACTCGGATGGCCAGCCGGTCGCCGTCGTCAATCAGGCCGCCGGCGGCAACCGCGTCCTCGACGACGGCCTCGGCCCCAACGCCCTCGCCCGCCTCGACCGCGACGTGCTGGCCGCGAGCGGGGCGGGGTGGCTGCTGGTCTTCGAGGGCATCAACGACATCGGCGTGGCGCCGGCCACCGAGGCCGCGCAGCGCGAGATCGGGGACGAACTGCTGGCCGCGTACGACCAGATCGTCACGCGGGCGCACGCGCAGGACATCCGTGTCTACGGGGCCACGCTCACGCCGTTCGGCGGCAGCACGCTGTACGACGACCCGGAAGGGCTGCGCGAGGCGACCCGGCAGCGGGTGAACGACTGGATCCGCACCAGCGGGCGCTTCGACGCCGTTGTCGACTTCGACGCGGTCACCCGCGACCCGGCGAACCCCCGCGTGCTGCTGCCCGCCCTCGACACCGGCGACCACCTCCACCTCAACCCCGAGGGCTACGCGGTCCTCGCCCGTACGGTCCCGCTGCGCCTCTTCCAGTGACGTTGTTTCTGCGCGTTCACGGCGATATGGGTGTGGAAGCGGATTGCCACTCCGGCCGGTGCACCTACGCGGGTAATGCGGAACGCATGTTTTCACTTAGCGGTGGTAATTCCCGTGCCGTTGAATTCCGTGTACGCGGTGCCGGGGCCGAGGGGCGAGAGGCGGAATTCCCCGGTGCGTGAATACCGCGCTCCCCGCGCCCTCCGGCACCGCGCACACCGTACTCCCCGGGTCGCGTGCGCCGGGCGCCGGCTGCCGTCACACGGTGGCCGGCGAGCCCCGGCGTACGCCCCCGCCCGGCAGGGCGTCGCCGGCGGCCACGCCCGTACGGACGAACTCCGTGCCGGAGCAGCCCATTCCGGCACCCCGGCGGGTGACGGCGTCGACCGGCAGCCACAGCAGCGCCTCCTGCTCCCGCTCCCAGCGGCCGAGCCACGCGGCCTTCGCCCGCAGCCCCGCACCGGCTCCGGCCAGCGCCAACCCGCCGGCGACCGGCACCGCCGCCGCCGAGCCGGCCGCGACGGCGAACCCCGCCACCAGCCACCACCGGCGCGCCCGCCGCCATGTCCGTACGGTCACGGCCCGGTCCTGCAACACCGCGCTACGGGCAGCCCGTTGGGCCTTGCGCGCCTGCGCCAGGCAGTGCTTGCGGCGTACCGCGTAGACCGCCGGGGCGACGACGAGGAACAACGCCGCGCCCGTGTACAGTCCGATCCACTGGCCCGTCAGGCCGTCCTGCCAGGCACCCGCCGCCGCGGCGGCGATACCCGGCCACCACAGCGGCGCCGCGCCCGCGCGCACCACGACCGCTGCCCGTGCCAGCGACATCACTCCGCGCGCCACTTCCGCTCCTCCCGTCTTGGGGTCCTCGATCGCGTGCGCGCGAGGCTACCTGCGGATTCTGAGGAAGAGATGAGAAGGGGGCGGGATGCGGGCGGCCGGGGCGCCGGCGGGGCCGGGGAGCCGGACCGCGGGCGTGAGCGTTCGCGTGAACGTTTCAGCAGGGTGGCCGGTTCCAGACTGCCCGGGTGAGGCCGATCGGAAGGCCAGCGGTGCCCCGGAGGAGCGGGGTCACCGTTGCTGACCAGTCGTCTTCGCAGGTCGACGACCTCTTGCCGGGAGGTGCCCGGAGCCGGACTTGAACCGGCACGGCCCGAAGGCCAGCGACTTTTAAGGTCGCCGTGTCTGCTTTCCACCATCCGGGCAGGACTCCCGGCCCGCACACTGCGTACGGACCACCGCATGGCGCGTAACCAGAGTAGCGGTGCGGATGGGCCGAACTGGCCATCTACGGACTGATGTTGGCTTGTTTTAGGCCCGAGTTGTCGAAGAAGTCCTCCGATGAAATTCCACTCCCCTTTTTCCCGCTCTCGAGGCCCTCGCCCCATGCGTTCGTCGGGGTCCGGGTCATACCCCAGGAGGAGCCGCCGGAGGCCGGAGTACCTCCTCGGTCTCGCCCCGAACCGGAGCGCGGGCTGATCCGGACGCCCGGATCCACCGCAACGATGGACGGGACAGGTTGCACCCCACCGTCCGACAGGAGCCCACCGCCGTGACCACCACCATCCCCGGCGCCTCCGGCCGCGGCATCGCGTCTGCCCGCGTGCCGGCGGCCGGCGCCACCGAGCTGACGAAGGTCTACGGCGAGGGTGAGACCAAGGTCGTCGCCCTCGACCGCGTCTCCGTGGAGTTCATGCAGGGCGAGTTCACCGCGATCATGGGCCCGTCCGGCTCCGGCAAGTCGACCCTGATGCACTGCATGGCCGGCCTCGACACCATCTCCGGCGGCTCCTCGCGCATCGGCGAGACCGAGCTGACCGGGCTGAAGGACAAGCGGCTCACCCAACTGCGGCGCGACAAGGTCGGTTTCGTCTTCCAGGCGTTCAACCTGCTGCCGACGCTGAACGCGCTGGAGAACATCACGCTGCCCATGGACATCGCCGGGCGCAAGCCCGACGAGCAGTGGCTGCAGCAGGTCGTCCAGACGGTGGGCCTGTCCGGCCGGCTCAAGCACCGCCCCAGCCAGCTCTCCGGCGGCCAGCAGCAGCGCGTCGCCGTCGCCCGCGCCCTGGCCGCCCGGCCCGAGATCATCTTCGCCGACGAGCCCACCGGCAACCTCGACTCCCGCTCCGGCGCCGAGGTGCTCGGCTTCCTGCGCAACTCCGTGCGCGAGCTGGGTCAGACGGTCGTCATGGTCACGCACGACCCGGTGGCCGCGGGGTACGCGGACCGCGTCGTGTTCCTCGCCGACGGCCGCATCGTCGACGAGCTGCGCGACCCGAACTCCGAGCAGGTGCTGGACATGATGCGGCGCCTCCCGGGGAGCGCCGCCGCGCACACCTCCCAGGCTTCGGCCCCGGGCCCGGTGGGCTGAGCTCCGCCCGCCGACCCAGAAGGCCGCCCGCTACCGGCTTCCACCACAGGACTGACCCCCTATGCTCCGCACCGCCTTGCGCAACGTGTTCGCGCACAAGGCCCGGTTGCTGATGACCGTGCTCGCCGTCCTGCTCGGCGTCGCTTTCGTCTCCGGCACCCTGGTCTTCACCTCCACCATCTCCGATGCCTACACCAAGAGTTCGGAGAAGGGCTTCGACCACGTCGACGTACGCCTGCAGCCCGACGACGACGCCGACGAGGGCCGTCCCGGCGCACCGCCCCCGCTCACCCAGAAGCTGCTGGACCGGGCCGCCGCCCTGCCCGGCGTGAAGTCCGCCACCGGCAACGTCGCGGGTTTCGCCGCGCTCGCCGACAAGGACGGCGACCTCGTCGGCGACGGCTGGTCCACCAGCGGCGCCAACTACTACCCCGGCGGCACGAAGGGCGACGGCAGCGGCGAGGATTCCCGCTACCCGATGCGCGACGGCCGTGGGCCCCGGAACGCGAACGAGATCGCCATCGACGCCAGGACCGCCGAGCGCACCGGCTACGAGGTCGGCGACACCCCGCGGATGTCCGTCGACGGCCCCGTACTCGAACCGACGATCACAGGCGTCTTCACCACCGACGACGGCAACGTCGCCGCCGGCGGCAGCCTCGTGCTCTTCGACACCGAGACCGCGCAGGACCTCTTCACCGGGCCCGGCGAGTACACCGAGATCGACCTCGCCGCCGCGCCCGGCACCTCCGAGCGGGAGCTGCGGGCCGAGGCGCAGAAGATCCTGCCGGCCGAGTCCGAGGCGCTCACCGGCACCAAGCTCGCCGACGACCAGGCCCGGCAGATCGAGCAGGGCATGGAGGGGCTGCGTACCGGCATGCTCGCCTTCGCGGGCATCGCGCTCTTCGTCGGCATCTTTCTGATCGCCAACACCTTCACCATGCTCGTCGCCCAGCGCACCAAGGAGCTGGCGCTGCTCCGGGCCGTCGGCGCCAGCCGCCGCCAGGTCACCCGCTCGGTGCTCTTCGAGGCCACCGCCGTCGGCACGGTCGCGGCCCTCGCCGGCCTCGCCGCCGGTACCGGCATCGGCGCCGGGCTGCGCTCCCTGATGAGCGCCACCGGCCAGACGGTGCCCGAAGGCCCGCTGATCGTCTCGCCCACGACGGTGATCATCTCGCTCGTCGTCGGCATCGTCGTCACCGTGCTCGCCGCCTGGCTGCCGGCCCGCAGGGCGGCGAAGATCCCCCCGGTCGCCGCGATGAGCAGCGTGCACGCCCAGGCGACCGTCCGCAGCCTCGTCGTACGCAACGCCATCGGTGCGGTCATCGCGGGCGGCGGCGCGCTGATGGTCGTCGCGGGCACCACCGCCGACGACGGCAAGGTGCTCATGGGCGCTGGCGCCGCGGTCCTCCTGATCGGCGTCTTCGTCCTCACCCCGCTGCTCTCCCGGCCGCTGATCGCCCTCTCCGCGCCGGTGCTGCGGATGTTCGGCGTCTCCGGGAAGCTCGCCCGGCAGAACGCCGTACGCAACCCGCGGCGCACCGCCGGCACCGCCTCCGCGCTGATGATCGGGCTCACCCTCATCACCGGCCTGACGGTGATCGGCGGTGGCCTCTCGAACGCCATCGACAAGATGGCCACCGACGCCATGAAGGCCGACTACTCGGTCTCCATGGCGAACTTCACCCCGCTCGGTCCGGAGGTGGAGAAGAAGCTCTCCGGCCTCGACGAGGTCACCGCCCTCACCCCGCTGCGCAACGCGCCCGTCGACATCGGCGGCGACGACGAGTACCTCACCGGCGTCAACGGCGCCGCCGTCGGCGAGCTGATGGAGCTCGACTTCACCCACGGCTCGTTCGCCGGCCTGCGCGACGGCGTCCCCGCCGGCGGTGGTCCCGCCAAGGCGATCGTCGACGAGGACACCGCCGACGACGAGGGCTGGAAGATGGGCGACACCATCGCGGTGACCTATCAGGACGGCGCCAGGGGGGAGCTGACCGTCTCCGGCATCTACCACGGCAACGAGCTGCTCAAGGGCATCATGCTCGACACCTCGGTCGTCGACCCCCACCTGGACCGGATCACCGCCATGGAGGTCTGGGTGAAAACCGGGGGCGGCGAGAGCGACGCCGCGAAGGACCGGCTGGAGCAGGCCCTGGGCGACAACCCCGCCGTCTCGGTGATGAACGAGGAGGACGTCTCCGAGGCCATCGCCGGGCTCATCGGCATGATGCTGAACATCCTCTACGCCATGCTCGGCATGGCCGTCCTGGTCGCGGTCCTCGGCGTGATCAACACGCTGGCGATGTCGGTCTTCGAACGCTCCCAGGAGATCGGCATGCTGCGTGCCATCGGCCTGGACCGGCGCGCGGTCAAGCGCATGGTGCGGCTGGAGTCGCTGGTCATCTCGCTCTTCGGCGGCGTGCTTGGCATCGGGCTCGGGGTCTTCCTCGGCTGGGCCGCCGGTGAGCTGATCTCCAGCTCGCTCGACACGTACGCGCTGGTGCTGCCGTGGGAGCGGATGGGCTACTTCCTCGCCGGCGCGGCGCTGGTGGGCATGCTGGCGGCGCTGTGGCCCGCCCGCAGGGCGTCGCGGCTCAACATGCTCGCGGCCATCAGGAGCGAGTAGGAAGCAAGGGGGACAGGGCCCCGCGCTCCGGCCGTCCGGCCGGGGCGTACGGGCCCGGAGAGTCACGGGGGAACGGGGGGCCGGGCCGCCGTGCCCGCAGGGAAGGGCCCGCGCGGAGGAGTCGTCCTCCCGCGGGCCGTTGGTGCTCGGTCGTTGCGCCAGGGGTGCGCTGTCCCCTCCTAGAGCAGTTTGCGCGCGGCCCGCCTCAGGTCGTACTCGTGGATGATCGCTTTGGCGTGGCCGTACGCCAGGTTGTGCTCGCCACGGAGCCAGCTCACTTTCTCCTCGAAGCGGAGGAGACAGGGACCGTCTTCGACGGTCTGCAGCCAGTCGGAGACTTCACGGCCGGTGCAGTGGGGGATACGGGAGAGCAGGTTCCGGTGGGTTTCTGCGGAGAAGACATGGGACATCGGCGCCTCCGGTATGCAGTCCTTCTCAGCACCGTGCCTGAGGGTGGGCCGGTTGACAACCACCCGGGGCGGGCGGTCTCGAACCTCCGGAGGACTACCGGAGGGTTAGGCTCTGCTCGTGCTCGACGTGCTCGACTTCGTGACCGCTGTTGACCGGGTCGCCGACCGACTGCGGTCGCTGCCGCAGAGCCGGCTGCGCGCGGGGGCGGCCGCCGCCGGGCTTGCGCTGGCGCGTGAGCTGTCCGCGCGGGCGCAGCGGCTTGAGGCACCGGAGCGCAGCCCGTACGAGATGCCGGCGGCGGGGGAGTTCGCGGTGGGGGACCAGGTGGCCGTCGCGGGGCGGGACCTGGCGGAGGCGCTGCGGGCCGCTGGGGACGTACAGGGGCTTGAGGAGGCGCTGGCGGTGGTCCGGTACGTCCGGCTGTGAACGCGGCGCTCTGACGGGCTCGTAGGGCCTCGTCCGCGGGGCTCAGAGGGAGGCGATGACGCGGTCCGCGAGGATGTAGACGCTCTCGCCCGCGCAGTCGAAGGTCAGGGCGAACGCCCCGCTGATCGCCGAACCGCCCAGCAGCACCGGCTCCGTGCCGCCGTCGAGCGCGTCCGCGAGCCGCTCCGCGGTGTCGCGGTGGCCGGGGGAGAGGCAGAGCGTGGTGCCGTCGGCGAAGACGTAGACGTCGAGGGTGCCGAGCGGGCCCAGCCGCACGTCCGTCAGCGGCGTACGGCCCGCGGCCAGGTCCTCCAGCCGGTTCACGGTGCGCTCGTGGTCGGCGACGGCCGGCTGCGGACGGAAGTCGGGGTGCGAGGGGTGGCGGCGGCGGGCGGCGGCCAGTTCGGCGGACTCGCCCTCGGCGGGGGGCACGTCCGCGCCGACGTCGTCCGGCTCGGCGGGCTCCGCGCACTCCGGCCGGTCCACGGGGTCGACGCGGTCCATGCGGTCGAGCCGGTCCATCGGGTCGAGCAGCGGCTCGAAGCCGGCGAAGTCGGCCTGGCGCGGTATGAACACCTCGCCGCCGAAGTCCACGGGGTCGACCGGGAAGGGGGTCGCCTCGATGCTGTCGCGCGCCTCCTGCTCGGCCCAGAACGCCCGGGCCTCGGCCAGTTCGCGCTCCCGTTCGTCGGCGAGCGCCTGGGCGACGGCGATACGTATCTCCGCGGCCGGTACGGGCCGGGCGGCCGGCACCGCGGCCCCGTCCACGGCCCCGTCCTCCGCGGTGCCGGACTCCGCCGGGGCGGTCTCCGGGTCGGCCTGCGCACGTTCCCCGGCGGCCTGCTTCGCGGCCTGCGCGGTCAGCTCGGCACGGAGCGTGACGACCTCGCGCCGCAGTCCGCTCACCGCGCGCAGCACGGCGGCGCCGAGCAGCACGGCAGGGGTGGCGGCCAGCAGGACGGCGAAGGTGGTGGCGCTCACTGTCGGACTCCCGATTGCTGTAGGACCCCCATGTTCTACCTCAGCCTGCCGGAGCGCAGAACCCCACCCCTAGCGGAAAATGGCATGAATAGGGCGGGCCTTTGGTCCCACCGCCGTCCGACGGCGCGCGGGGCGCGGCCTCACACTGCCCCGCCCGTTCGGTGAACTAGCTGAGCCGCTCCAGCACCATCGCCATTCCCTGGCCGCCCCCGACGCACATCGTCTCCAGCCCGAACTGCTTGTCGTGCCACTGCAGGGAGTTGATGAGCGTCGTGGTGATCCGCGCGCCCGTCATGCCGAAGGGGTGCCCGACGGCGATGGCACCCCCGTTGACGTTCAGCCGGTCCGGATCGATGCCCAGATCCCGGTAGGAGGGGATGACCTGGGCGGCGAACGCCTCGTTGATCTCCACCAGGTCGATGTCGCCGATCGCCATCCCGGCCCGCGCGAGCGCCTGCTTGCTCGCCTCCACCGGGCCCAGGCCCATGATCTCCGGCGACAGCGCCGAGACGCCGGTCGAGACGATCCGCGCCAGCGGCGTGAGACCCAGCTCGCGCGCCTTGGTGTCGGACATCACGACGAGCGCCGCGGCACCGTCGTTCAGCGGGCAGCAGTTGCCCGCGGTGACCAGCCCGTCGGGGCGGAAGACCGGCTTCAGTCCGGCGACGCCCTCCAGGGTCACCCCGGGCCGCGGGCCGTCGTCCTTGCTCACCACCGTGCCGTCGGGGGTGGTGACGGGTGTGATCTCGCGCTCCCAGAAGCCCGCGGCGATGGCCTTCTCCGCGAGGTTCTGCGACCGCACGCCGAACTCGTCCATGTCCTGCCGCGTGACGCCCTTGGCCCGCGCCAGGTTCTCGGCGGTCTGCCCCATGGCGATGTACACGTCCGGCACGAGGCCGTCGCTGCGCGGGTCGTGCCAGCTCCCCCCGTCGAAGGCCGAGCCCTTCTCCTGGCGTTCGGCGGTACGGGCCTCGGCCTCCGCGAAGAGGGGGTTGTGGGTGCCGGGCATGCCGTCGGAGGAACCGTGGACGAACCGGGAGACCGTCTCCACGCCCGCCGAGACGAAGACGTCGCCCTCGCCGGCCCGGATGGCGTGGAACGCCATCCGGGTGGTCTGCAGCGAGGAGGAGCAGTAGCGCGTGATGGTGCAGGCCGGGAGGTGGTCCATGCCGAGCTGCACGGCGACCACGCGGCCCAGGTTGTGCCCCTGTTCGCCGCCGGGCAGCCCGCAGCCGAGCATGAGGTCGTCGATGTCCTCCGGGTCCAGGCCCGGCACCTTGTCGAGGGCGGCGCGTACGATCCCCGCGGTCAGGTCGTCCGGTCGGACGTCCTTCAGGGAGCCCTTCCCGGCCCGGCCGATCGGGGAGCGGGCGGCAGAGACGATCACGGCTTCGGGCATCACGGCTCCCAGGGGACGCGAGGGGCAGGGTCCTGGGCTGAAGTTACCCGTACGTAGCCTGGGGGTCACGGTTCTCGTACTGTGACGCGGACCTCAGTTCCTGAGCGCTTGCTTACCTCCCGCGGGGAAAGACTTGGGAAAGCCTCGTGAAAGATCCTCCTGAGGTCTGGCGCGATGTCTTTGCCTACCCATTACTCTTGTCCCAAGGCCGCGCAGTGCGGCCATGGAGGAGTGAGATGAGGAGCAGCAACCCGGTCTTCACGCGACGGGGGTTCAGCCGCGAGGGCGGTTCGGCAGGCTTCAACGCGCCGTCGCAGGCCGGGGGCCCCGCTGTCGCCCAGGGCAACAACCCGTACGCCCAGCCCGGCACCAACCCGTATGCGCAGCAGCCGGGTGGTGCCCCGCGGAACCCTTACGCGCCCGCCGACCAGCAGCAGGGCGAATGGGCGCCGCACGCGGCGCCCGCCGGCAGCCGTATGACCATGGACGACGTCGTGTCCCGTACGGGCATGACGCTCGGCCTGGTGATCGCCGCCGCCGCCGTCTCCTGGATCGCCTTCGACGGTGAGAAGTCGCTCGGCCTCGGCCTGCTGGCCGCGCTCGGTGCGTTCGCTCTGGCGATGGTCCAGGCGTTCAAGCGCCGCCCGGTCCCCGCGCTGATCTTGTCGTACGCGGTCCTCGAGGGCGTCTTCCTCGGCATCATCAGCGAGTACTTCAACACCTACGTCGACGGCGCGGTCATGCAGGCCGTGCTGGGCACGATGGCGGTGTTCTTCGGTGTGCTCGTCGCGTACAAGCTGCGGATCATCCGGGTCACGGCCCGGTTCCAGCGGTTCGTCGTCGGCGCGGCCATCGGCTTCGTGCTGCTGATGGCGGTCAACCTCTTCGCCGCGCTCATCGGCGGCGGGGACGGCATGGGGCTGCGCAGCGGCGGCCTCGGCGTCCTCTTCGGCGTCATCGGCGTCGTGCTCGGCGCGTGCTTCCTGGCCCTGGACTTCAAGCAGGTCGAGGACGGCATCGCCTACGGCGCCCCGAAGGACGAGGCATGGCTCGCCGCCTTCGGGCTGACCCTGACCCTCGTCTGGATCTACCTGGAGATGCTGCGTCTGGTGGCCATCCTCCAGGGTGGCGACTGAACGGCCGGTCCGACCGGCACCACCTGACACGACCGGCCGTGTGGCCCGGCGCGGGGGCGTACGCCCTCCGGCCGGGCCACCGGCATGAGAAGGGGGCATCGTGGCCGACGACCTGAGGCGGCTGCTGCGGGGGATCGAGGTCTTCGAGGGCGACCTGCCCTCGTTCGACCCGCGGGAGACCCCGGACGAGCCGGTCGCGCTCTTCACGAGCTGGCTGCTGGAGGCCGTACGGGCGGGGGTGCGCGAGCCGCACGCGATGACCCTGTCGACGGCCGGCGCGGGCGGCGACCCCTCGGCGCGGGTGCTCATCCTCAAGGACGTCGGCCCGGACGGCTGGCAGTTCGCCTCGGACGCCGGCAGCCCCAAGGGCCGGGACCTGGCCAGGCGGCCGTACGCGGCGCTGACGTTCTACTGGTCGCCGCTGGCCCGCCAGGTACGGATCCGCGGCCCGGTCACGGCCGCGGATCCGGAGCTGAGCGCCGCCGACTTCCTCGCCCGCGGCGCCGGCGCCCGCGCGGAAGCCCTGCTCGGCCGCCAGTCCCGCCCGCTCGCCGATCCGGCGGAGCGGGAGACGGCGGTCGCGGAGTCGCTGGCGCGCATCGAGGCGGACCCGGGGCTGGTGGCGCCGGGGTGGACGTTGTACGCGGTGCGGCCGGAGACGGTGGAGTTCTGGCAGGGCGACACGTCACGGCGGCACACGAGGCTCGTCTACGAGGCGACGCCGCCCACGTGGACGAAGCGCATGCTGTGGCCCTGAGCTTCACTCCTCCTTCGCCTCGGGCGCTTCCGTAGCCGCCGGTGTGGCCCGCAGGGCGACCTGGTTGACGATCCAGAGCCCGATCCCGATGGCCAGCAGCACACCGGCACGGATGTAGACGTCCGAGGGCCGGTCGGACAGAGGGCTGGCCAGGATCCCGGCGGTGACGGCGCCCAGCACGGGTATCCACGTCGGCGCGCGGAAGTGCTCGTGCTCCACCGGGTCGCGGCGCAGCACGAGCACCGCCACGTTGACGACGGCGAAGACGCACAGCAGCAGGAACGACGTGGTGTCGCCGAGCCCTTCGATCTCGCCCGTCGACACCAGCCCGATCGCCAGCGCCGTGACGAAGACGATCCCGGCCACGGGCGTCCGCCGCCCCGGCAGCACACGCGCCATGCCGCGCGGCAGCACCCGCTCGTTGGCGAGGCCGTAGCAGAGCCGGGAGGCCATCATGATGTTGATCAGCGCCGAGTTGGAGACCGCGAAGAGCGCGATGAGCGCGAACAGCTTCGCGGGGAAGTTCACGCCGCTTTCGTCCACGACCAGCAGCAGTGGCCCGCTGGAGCCCGCCAGCCGGTCGTGGTCGACCATCAGCGAGGAGACGAGCGCGACGAGGACGTAGATCGTGCCGGTGATCGCCACCCCGAGGAAGATCGCCCGCGGGAAGTTCCGTACCGGATCCCGGGTCTCCTCGGCCATGTTCACCGAGTCCTCGAACCCCACGAAGGCGAAGAACCCCAGCGCGGTCGCCCCGAGCACCCCGGTGAGCACGGCGTACCCGGTTCCCCCGGTCTCGAACTCCGTCAGCCGCGACGGCTCGCCGTCACCCGACAGCACGGCGGCGACGCCGATGCCGAGGATGACGAGCAGCCCGGTCACCTCGACGACGGTCAGCACGACGTTGGTCTTCACCGACTCGGAGACACCCCGCAGATTGAGCGAGGCCAGCGCGAGCACGAAGAGGATGGCGATGAGCGTCGGCGAGATGTCGACGAACTCCTGCAGGTAGTCCCCGCTGAACGCGCGCGCGGCGGCGCTGGCGGACGACAGCCCCGAGCACATCACCATGAACGCGACGATGAAGGTCAGGAACGGCACCCGGAACGCCTTCTGGGTGTACAGCGCCGCGCCCGCGGCCCGCGGATACTTGCCGACCAGCTCCACGTACGAGGCGGCGGTGAGCATCGCCACCACGAACCCGATCACGAACGGCACCCACAACGCCCCGCCGATCCGCCCGGCGACGGCCCCGGTGTTGGCGTAGATACCGGTGCCGAGGATGTCGCCGACGACGAAGAGCAGCAGCAACTTGGGCCCGATGGCCCGCTTCAGCGGCGTGCCGCCGTCGTCGGAGGGCGGCGGGCCGGCTGCTTTCGTGGATGAGTTCAGCATGTCCCTGCCAATGCCCGCCTGCCCCTTACATCAACCCCGTACCGCCGCCCCCTGCCGCGGCGCACCCAGGCCGTACGGCTACCCGGCGGACCGGGCGCTACACGAGGAGACGGCGAGGGCCGGGGGCCGCGAGCCGCTCGCGAAGAGGCCGGGGCGGTGTCAGGTGAGGCCGGTCAGGGACGTGCTGTGGGCGCCGCCGGATTCCCGGACGATTTCCGGGAGTGTCTGGGCCGTTCTGACCGTGGCGAAGCGGACTGCGCCCGTGTGGGCGTCCGTGGTGAAGCCGTGGACCGCCGGGCGGGGGAGGCTGTTGTAGGAGAAGGGGTTGGAGAAGTAGTACGCGCCCGTGTCGAGGAGGGCCACGTGGTCGCCCGCCGCCAGCGGAGGGAGTTCGCGGGCGCGGGCCACCAGGTCGCCGGCGAAGCAGCACGGGCCCGCCACGTCCTGGGCGACCGGGGTGCCCGTCCTGGGGTGGCCCGACGCGTCGTACGCCGCCACACGCAGGGGCCAGGCGTCCGGGGCGAAGACGGTGCGGACGGCCACCTGGACGCCCGCGTGGGTGACCGCGATGGGGCGGCCACCGGCGGACTTGGCGTACTCGACGCGGGCCAGCACCAGGCCGTTCTTCGCCAGCAGCGAGCGGCCGAACTCGGTGATCAGGGCGTAGCGGCCGTCGAACAGGCCCGGGATCTCGTCGCGCAGGAGGCGTGCGTAGTCGCGGAAGGCCGGTGTCACTTCGTCGGAGTCGAAGTTGACCGGCAGTCCGCCGCCGATGTCCAGGGTGGTGACCTGCCGGCGGCCGGCCGCCGCGTTGATCTCCTCCGCCAGCTCGTACGCGGCGCGCACGCCCGCGGCCATCAGCGGCAGCGGCACGCCCTGGGAGCCGGTGTGGGTGTGCAGGGCGGTCAGCCAGGGGCGGTCGGCGTACGCGCGGACGAGCCACGCGCGGGCGCCGTCGTCCTGGAGCGTCACGCCGAACTTCGACGTGGCCGTCGCGGTGCTCATCGCGCCGATGCTGCCGCCGCCGACCTGCGGGTTGATCCGTACGCCGATGGTCGAGCGGGTGGGCGCCGAGCGGACCAGGCCGTCGATGCGGGCCAGTTCCTCGGGGTTGTCGGCGTTGACCGCGATGCCCAGGGCCAGCGCGCCGCGCAGCTCCGCGGCGGTCTTGGCGGGGGAGTCGAGCACGGTGCGCTCCGGCGGCACGTCCGCGGCGCGGGCCAGCTCCAGCTCGCCGGGGCTGGCCACCTCCGCGCCCAGGCCCTCGGCGGCGAGCAGCCGCAGCACCGGCACCAGGGCGGCGGCCTTGACCGCGAAGGAGTGCAGCACCGGCGTTCCGGGCGCGACCACCTCGTCGAACGCGGCCCGCAGCGCGCCCGCGGACTCCCGGATGCCCGCGACGTCCAGCAGCCCCGCCACCGGTTGGGCCTCGGACACCAGCCCTTCGGTCAGCGCCGCGCGCACGGCCAGGTCGCGGCGGGCGGCGGGCGGAAGGAGGTCCTGCGGCAAGGGGACCGGCATGTCGTCAGGCATGTCGTCAGTCAATCATCCGGCCGCAAATGTTGTCGTAGGGCGTCCAGGTGTCGGACGCGAGGCAGTCTTGACTAGGGTAATTCAGTCGCGTCAGGATGTGTTTGCATTCATTCAGAACGCGTTTCAGGACGGTGGGCCAGGAGGCAAGGCATGGCAGGACCCCGACCCGTGCGGGCCCCGCGCGGCACCCAGCCCAGCGCCCGCGGATGGCAGCAGGAAGCCGCCCTGCGGATGCTGCAGAACAACCTCGACCCCGAGGTCGCCGAGCACCCCGACAAGCTCGTCGTCTACGGCGGCACCGGCAAGGCCGCCCGCGACTGGGACTCCTTCGACGCCATGGTGCGTACGCTGACGACCCTCGGTCCGGACGAGACCATGCTCGTCCAGTCCGGCCGCCCCGTCGGCGTCATGCAGACCCACGAGTGGGCCCCCCGCGTGCTCATCGCCAACAGCAACCTCGTCGGCGACTGGGCCACCTGGGAGGAGTTCCGCCGGCTGGAGGCGCTGGGGCTGACCATGTACGGCCAGATGACCGCCGGTTCGTGGATCTACATCGGTACGCAGGGCATCCTCCAGGGCACGTACGAGACCTTCGCCGCCGTCGCCGCCAAGCGGTTCGGCGGCACCCTCGCCGGGACGGTCACGCTCACCGCCGGCCTCGGCGGCATGGGCGGCGCCCAGCCGCTCGCCGTCACCATGAACGACGGTGTCGCCCTGTGCGTCGAGTGCGACCCCTCCCGCATCGAACGCCGCCTCCAGCACGGCTTCCTGGATGCGAGGGCCGACGACCTCGACCACGCCCTCCGGCTCGTCACCGAGGCCCGTGACGCCCGCCGCCCGCTGTCCGTCGGTGTCCTGGGCAACGCCGCCGAGGTGGTGCCGCGGCTGCTCGCGGCCGGCGCGCCCATCGACATCGTCACCGACCAGACCTCCGCCCACGACCCGCTCGCGTACCTCCCCCTCGGCGTCGACTTCGCCGACATGGCCGCGTACGCCGCCGAGAAGCCCGCCGACTTCACCGTCCGGGCCCGCGAGTCGATGGCCCGGCACGTCGAGGCCATGGTCGGCTTCCAGGACGCCGGCGCCGAGGTCTTCGACTACGGCAACTCGATCCGCGGCGAGGCCAGGCTCGCCGGCTACGCCCGTGCCTTCGACTTCCCCGGCTTCGTCCCCGCCTATATCCGCCCCCTGTTCAGCGAGGGCAAGGGCCCCTTCCGCTGGGCCGCTCTCTCCGGCGACCCGAAGGACATCGCCGCCACCGACCGCGCCATCCTCGACCTCTTCCCCGGAAACGAGTCGCTGGCCCGCTGGATCCGGCTGGCCGGCGAGCGCGTGCACTTCCAGGGCCTGCCCGCCCGCATCTGCTGGCTCGGCTACGGCGAGCGCGACCGGGCCGGCGAGCGGTTCAACGCCATGGTGGCGAGCGGCGAGCTGGCCGCGCCGCTGGCCATCGGCCGCGACCACCTCGACTGCGGCTCGGTGGCGTCCCCGTACCGCGAGACCGAGGGCATGCGCGACGGCTCCGACGCGATCGCGGACTGGCCGCTGCTCAACGCCATGGTCAACGTCGCCTCCGGCGCTTCCTGGGTCTCTGTCCACCACGGCGGCGGCGTCGGCATGGGCCGCTCGCTCCACGCCGGCCAGGTCACCGTCGCCGACGGCACGGCGCTCGCGGGCGAGAAGATCCGCCGGGTACTGACCAACGACCCGGGCATGGGCGTCATCCGGCACGTCGACGCGGGCTACGAGCGGGCCGAGGAGATCGCGGCGGAGCGGAACGTGCGCGTACCGATGCGGGAGCGCACGGCCCCGGCGGGGGAGCACACGGAAAGCGGCCCCGCGTGAGCCCGTCCTCGTTCCAGGAGATGTGGCGCGAGCTGCGGCCCCTCGGCCGGTACGCGCCCTCCGGCGGCTACCGCCGGTTCGCCTGGACGGACGCCGACGCCGACTGCCGGGCCTGGTTCCGCGCGCAGGCCGCGGCGCGCGGACTCGCGTACGAGACCGACCGCAACGGCAACCAGTGGGCCTGGCTCGGCGACCCGGCGGCCGGCGGCGCCGTCGTCACCGGCTCCCACCTCGACTCCGTACCCGACGGCGGGGCCTTCGACGGCCCCCTCGGCGTCGTCTCCGCCTTCGCCGCCCTCGACGAGCTGCGCGCCCGCGGCGCCCGCCCCGCGCGTCCCCTCGGCGTCGTCAACTTCGCCGACGAGGAGGGCGCCCGCTTCGGGCCGGCCTGCGTCGGCTCCCGGCTCACCGCCGGGCAGCTCACCACCGCCGCCGCCCACGAGCTGCGCGACGCCGACGGCGTCACCCTGCCGCGGGCGATGGAGCGCGCCGGCCACGACCCCGCCGCCCTCGGCCCCGACCCCGGGAGACTGGCGCGCATCGGCGCCTTCGTCGAGCTGCACGTCGAGCAGGGCGTGGCGCTCGCCGGTACGGACCACCCGGTGGGCGTGGCGTCCGCGATCTGGCCGCACGGCCGGTGGCGGTTCGACTTCCGCGGCGAGGCCAACCACGCGGGCACCACCCGGATGGAGGACCGCCGCGACCCGATGCTCACCTACGCCCACACGGTGCTCTCCGCCCGCAAGAAGGCCGCGCAGGCCGGTGCCCGCGCCACCTTCGGCAAGGTCGCCGTGGAGCCCAACGGCGTCAACGCCGTCCCCGCGCTCGTCCGCGGCTGGCTCGACTCCCGCGCGGCCGACGAGGAGACCCTGCACACCCTCGTCGCCGCCGTCGAGCAGGCCGCCCGCGAGCGCGCCGGCCGTGACGGCACCGCGGTGGAGGTCACCCGCGAGTCGCTGACGCCGGTCGTCGACTTCGACCACGCCCTGCGCGACCGCCTCGCCGCGCGCCTCGGCGGTGCGCCCCTGCTCCCGACGGGGGCGGGACACGACGCCGGGATCCTGTCCGGCGCGGTGCCGGCGGCCATGCTGTACGTACGCAATCCGACGGGCGTCTCGCACGCGCCGGCCGAGTGGGCGGACGAGGACGACTGCGCGGCGGGCGTACGGGCGCTGGCGGACGTGCTGGCGGACCTGGCCGGCGACGGGGATCCGGACCCCGCGGGGCGGGCCCGTCGGCCGGAGGCGGCGGAACGGTCGGAAGGGGTCGTGTGACGGCGTACTGGGCGGAGCAGGCGTGGGTCGGCGGCGTCGTCGAACCCGGGGTCGTCCTGGAGACAGAGGCGTCCGGCGGGCTGCTCGCCGCGGTACGGACCGGGACGGCCGGCCCGCCGCCGGGCGCCACCGTGCTGCGGGGTCTCACCCTCCCCGGCCTGGCGAACGCCCACAGCCACGCCTTCCACCGCGCCCTGCGCGGCACCGTCCAGGTCGGTTCCGGCACGTTCTGGACCTGGCGCGAGGTGATGTACGGCGTCGCCGACCGGCTCACCCCCGACACGTACTACGACCTCGCCCGTGCCGTGTACGCCGAGATGGCGCTCGCCGGGATCACCTGCACCGGCGAGTTCCACTACGTCCACCACGCCCCCGGCGGCGCCCGTTACGACGATCCCAACGCGATGGGCCACGCCCTCATCGCCGCCGCCGCGGCTGCCGGTATCCGGCTGACCCTGTTCGACGCCGCGTACCTGGCCGGCGGCTTCGGCGAGCCGCCGGCCCGGCACCAGCTCCGCTTCAGCGACGGCGACGCCGACGCGTGGGCGGAACGCGCCGCGGCCCTGGCCCCCGACGACACCACGCGCATCGGCGCCGCCGTCCACTCCGTACGCGCCGTCCCCGCCGACCGGCTCGCCGTCGTCGCCGACTGGGCCGGCCGGCGCCGCGCCCCGCTGCACGTCCACCTCTCCGAGCAGCCCGCCGAGAACGAGGCGTGCGCCGCCGCCCACGGCGTCACCCCGGCCCGTCTCCTCGCCGACCACGGCGTCCTCGGCCTGCGCACCACCGCGGTGCACGCCACCCACCTCACCGCCGACGACATCGCGCTCCTCGGCCGCAGCGGCACCGGCGTGTGCATGTGCCCCACCACCGAGCGGGACCTCGCGGACGGCATCGGCCCGGCGGTGGCGGTGGAGCGGGCGGGCAGCCCGCTGTCGCTGGGCAGCGACAGCCACGCCGTGATCGACCTCTTCGAGGAGGCGCGGGCGCTGGAGCTGAACGAGCGGCTGCGTACCCGCCGCCGCGGCCACTGGACCGCCCACCACCTGCTGCGCGCCGCTACCGAGGTCGGCTACGCCGCCCTCGGCTGGGACGCTCCGGCCCGGCTGGAGCCGGGCGGGTTCGCGGACTTCACCACTGTGGCGCTCGACAGCGTGCGCACGGCGGGCGCGTTGCCGCGGCTCGGCGCGGAGACGGCGGTGTTCGCGGCGACGGCGGCGGACGTGCGGCACACGGTGGTGGGTGGCCGGCACGTCGTACGGGACGGGGTGCACGCGCTCGTGGAGGACGTGCCGGGGGCGCTGGCGGCGGCGATCGGGGCGCTGCGCGGCTGACCGACGTATCCGAACCCGCAGCAACCGACCCACGAGGGCAGGAACATGACCGCCGCAGCCACCGCCACAGCCATCGTCAACATCGGCAGCCTCGTCACCAACGACCCGGCCCTCGGGGACGGCCCGCTCGGCCTGCTCCACAACGCGGCCGTGGTCTTCGACGGCGACCGGGTCGCCTGGGTCGGCGCGGCCGGCGCGGCGCCGGCCGCGGACGCGGTGTACGACGCGGCGGGCCGGGCGCTGCTCCCGGGCTTCGTCGACTCCCACTCCCACCTCGTCTTCGTCGGCGACCGCACCGGCGAGTTCGCCGCCCGCATGTCGGGGCGCCCCTATACGGCCGGGGGCATCCGCACGACGGTCGCCGCCACCCGCGCCGCCACCGACGGGGAACTGCGGGCCAACCTCGCCTCCTTCGTCCGCGAGATGCTCCGCCAGGGCACGACGACGCTGGAGACCAAGTCCGGCTACGGGCTGACGGTCGCGGACGAGGCGCGGGGGCTGCGGGTTGCGGCGCAGGAGGTGGCGGAGGTGGAGGAGGTCACGTACCTCGGTGCGCATGTCGTCCCGCCGGAGTACGGGGACGACCCCGGCGGGTACGTCGATCTGGTCACCGGCGAGATGCTGGACGCCTGCGCGCCGTACGTGCGGTGGATCGACGTCTTCTGCGAGAAGGGTGCGTTCGACGGGGACCAGGCGCGGGCGATCCTGGCGGCCGGCAAGGCGCGCGGCCTGACTCCGCGGGTGCACGCCAACCAACTGTCGTACGGGCCGGGCGTGCAGCTCGCCGTCGAGCTGGAGGCCGCCTCCGCGGACCATCTGACGCACCTGACCGACGCGGACCTGGCCGCGCTCGCGTCGGGAGTGACGGTGGCGACGTTCCTGCCGGGCTGCGAGTTCTCGACCCGGGCGGTCTATCCGGACGTGCGGCGGGTGCTGGACGCGGGCGTGACGGTGGCGCTGTCCACGGACTGCAACCCGGGCTCGTCGTTCACCAGCTCCATGCCGTTCTGTGTGGCCGTCGCGGTACGGGAGATGGGCATGACACCGGACGAGGCGGTGTGGTCCGCGACGGCGGGCGGCGCGGCGGCGCTGCGGCGCACGGACGTGGGCCGCCTCGCGCCGGGCGCACGGGCGGACGCGGTGCTGCTGGACGCGCCGAGCCACGTGCACCTGGCGTACCGGCCGGGGGTGCCGCTGGTGACGGAGGTGTGGCGGCGGGGGGACCGGGTGACGCGGGTGAGCGCGCTGCCCGCCGGCAACTGAGGAGCGGCGAAGAACGCAGGCGTGCCGGTCAGCAACTGGGGCCGCCGTCCGGGTCGGCCGAGGGGCGTGCCGTCAGATGGTCCACCGCCGTGCGCTCCGCGCACTCGTTGCCGAAGCCCACCAGGCCGTGCCGCCTGCCCGGCACCGTCAGCAGCGGCGCCCGGAACCGCATCGCGACCCGCTCCGCGCCCGCCGCCGGGGTGCGGATGTCGTCCTCGCTGTTGACCAGCAGCAGATCCGCCCCGCCGGCCGTGCCGTGGCCCCCGGCGCCGCGCGCCGGGCGGACCGCGCCCAGCGGCTGCCCGCGCCCCGGCCAGTGCACGCAGGGGGTGTAGTCGCGGATCACCGTCCGCCTGCGCCACCGTGGCTCGTCGGCGTCGTCCAGCTCCCGCAGCAGCGCCCGCAGGCTCCCCGGCCACCGGAAGTCCGTGCAGTGCACCCCCAGGAAGAGCGCGAGCGGCGGCGGCCCCGGGTCCAGTTCGTCGAACGCCGCCCGCACGTCGGCCGGTACCCGCTTCGGTACGGTCCTGGCCGCCGGCTCGGGCACCTGCTCGTCGTCCAGTTCCCGGCGGGTGTGCAGCGTCCTCAGTACGTAGGACGTGCCCGGCCGGTCCGGGTCGACGACCCCGTCGAAGACCGCGGCGCGCACCCGCTCCGGGTGGCGGGTGAGGTAGACCTGGCCGGCCACGGTGGCGTACGAGTGCAGCAGCAGACTGATCCGTTCCTCGCCCAGCGCCCGCCGGACCCGCTCCAGGTCCGTGGCGGCGGCGCGGGAGCCGAGACGGGCCAGCAGCGGGCCGTAGGAGAGGCGGCAGCCCTCGATGTAGTCGCGGGCGGCGGCGTCGGCGGCGCTGACGTCCCGGACGCGCCGCAGGCTGCGCGGGGTGCCGAGGCGGTCCAGGGCGCCGTGGGGCTCGCCGCAGTCGACGCGGTGGCTGCGGCCGGTGCCGCGGCGGTCGTAGCCGACGATGTCGAACCGGTCGCGCAGCGCGCGCGGGTAGTCGACGCCGGCGGACACGGCCTCCTGGAGACCCGACAGACCCGGCCCGCCGGGCGCGAGGACGAGCGCGCCGATGCGGCGCCCGGGGTCGCGGGCGGGCAGGCGGGAGAGCGCCAGGCGCAGGGTTTCGCGGCTGTCGCCGCCGACGGGCACGGTGACGCCGCGGCATGCGCGCCGCTCCATGCCCGTCAGCGGGCAGGGGGTCCACCCGCCGTCGCCGGGGGCCGGTTCGGGGGAAGGCGCTCCGGCGCCGGGCGGCTGTGACCCGTCCCCGTCCGGGCTGCCGCACGCGCCCGTCCACGCCAGCGCCAGGGCGGTGAGCAGGGCGAGTACCGGGGCCGGCCGGCCGGTCCGCCTCCGGGTGGGGGCCATGGGGTGATCATGGCACCGCCTCCCCGGAAACCCGGGGAGGCGGCCCCCGGCTCACTCCTCGACCATCAGCCCTCTGCGCAGCCGCACCAGGGTCCGCGACAGCAGCCGCGAGACGTGCATCTGGGAGATGCCCAGCTCCTCGCCGATCTCCGACTGGGTCATGTTGGCCACGAAGCGCAGCGAGAGGATCTTCCGGTCGCGCGGCGCCAGTTCCGCTATCAGCGGCTTGAGGGACTCGACGTACTCGATGCCCTCCAGGCCGTGGTCCTCGTAGCCGATGCGGTCGGCGAGGGTGCTCTCGGAGTCGTCCTCCTCGGGCTGTGCGTCCAGCGAGCTGGCGGTGTAGGCGTTCGAGGCGGCCATGCCCTCGACCACCTCGTCGCGGCCGATGTCCAGCCGCGCGGCCAGCTCGTCGACCGTGGGCGCGCGGTCGAGCTGCTGTGCCAGCTCGTCGCCCGCCTTCGCCAGGTCGAGGCGCAGCTCCTGCAGCCGCCGCGGGACGCGTACGGACCACGAGGTGTCGCGGAAGAAGCGCTTGATCTCGCCGATGATCGTCGGCATCGCGAAGGTGGGGAACTCCACGCCGCGGGTGGGCTCGAAGCGGTCGATCGCCTTGATGAGCCCGATCGTGCCGACCTGGATGATGTCCTCCATCGGCTCGCTGCGCGAGCGGAACCGGGAGGCGGCGAACTTCACCAGCGCCAGGTTGAGTTCGATCAGGGTGTTGCGCACGTACGAGTATTCGTGGGTGCCCTCTTCGAGGGTGCCGATCCGGTCGAAGAGCGTCTTCGACATGGCCCGCGCGTCCGCGGGGGCGACCTCGTCGAAGGCGATGCCCTCCAGCTCGTCGATGCTGCCCGTGAACGGGGCCGCGGCGTCCTCGATCGCGGCGTCCGCGGCGTCCTCGGCGCCGGCCGCGCTACGGGCCTCGCCGGTCTGCGCGCCGTGGCGCTCCGTATGGTCGTCGCCGTGCTCGGCGTGGGGTCGTGCCTGCGGCGTGCTGGCCGCTGCGGCGAGCCGGGGTGACATGGGTCCTCCATGGTTCTCGGCATGTGGCTGCCGATGCCGTTTCTTTTCCGTTGTGGTCTGCGGCGCCTCCCAAGGCCACGTTTTCGTGAGTGCTTCTAAGCCCTACCCGCTTCTCCCGTCCAGTGCAAGAATCAGGTGTCCATATTTGCCCCTTTATGTTGGCTGTTCGGGTGCCGAACGTGTGACCAAAGGCGTAGGGTCGGGGCTGCACCGCCCGACAGCCCGAAGGTCAGGAGACAAGCCCGCATGGACGCCGGAACCGCCGGAAGCCCGAGCCGCGGCCGACTGCACGTCGACGTGCAGGTTCATGGCGGGAGCGCCGTCCTCACACCTGCGGGTGAACTGGATTACCACACGGCGGAGGTGCTGCGGGAGCCCCTGGAGCGATGTCTCGCCGACGGCCGCAGCCGGCTCGTACTCGACTGCTCCCGTCTGGACTTCTGCGACTCGACCGGGCTGAACGTGCTCCTCGGTGCCCGCCTCAAGGCGGAGGCGGGCGGCGGTGCCGTGCACCTTGCGGGGCTGCAGCCCGTGGTCGCCAGAGTCTTCGAGATCACGGGTGCGGAGGCGGTCTTTTCCGTCCACGACACCCTGGAGGCCGCTCTCGTGGAGTGACCTCTCTTGCCGCCGGATGCCGGGTGGGGCCGGTGCGGCAGGTGATGCGCGTCACAGGGTCTTGGGGAAACTCGGGGGTGTTTCCGCGATCTCGTAGGGCAGAAGCCCAGGCGAAACTTCTGGAACGGGCAGGAAGGGCACGAATGCGCGGACGGGGTGCGCGAACGCGCTTGCGGTTGCGCGAAGGGGGTGTCGTGAGCCGATGAGCTTCAGGTCGTTGCCGCCGGGAGCAGTGCCGCCGGAGGGCGAGGCCGGCAGCGGCGCCGCCGCCCCCGCGCGCCCGGACGGCGGTGACGCGGCGTCACCGGCCGCCGCCGAAGAGCCCGCCCCCGCGGGACAGGTGCGCAGGCTGCGACTCGTCGGTGCCAGCGGCATGGTGCCCCGCGCCCGCGACTTCGCCCGCCGGGCGCTGGAGGACTGGGGCTGGCTGCCCGCGGTCAGCGCGGAGCAGCGCGCGGCGGCGGAGGACGTCCTGCTCGTCGTCTCGGAACTGGTGACGAACGCCTGCCTGCACGGCGGCGGCCCGGACGAACTGCGGCTGCGGGCGGCGGGGAAGGTGCTGCGGCTGGAGGTCAGCGACGCCGGCACGGGCACCCCCGAACCGCGCACCCCGCACCGGGCCAGCAGGCCGGGCGGGCACGGGATGTTCATCGTGCAGAGGCTCTGCCTCGACTGGGGCGTCCAGCGGGAGACGGGAGCGACGGGCAAGACGGTGTGGGCCGAGCTGTCGGCGCCGGTGTAGCCCGCCCTGCGTACCGCGGCCCGTTCCCCGTGCGGGCCACTGGCCGGTCGCCCGACGTGCCCCGGCCGCCGCACGTCGTACGAGCCGGCCGTCCTACGCCCCCGCCCGCCGCGTACGCCTGGCCGACCCGCTCCCGCAGCCACCCCTCGACCTCCCCCACCACCCCCGGCCGGGTCAGCAGCCGCATCCCGTGCGCGCTGCCCGGCACCACCCGCACCCGTACCTCACCCGCCGGCATCCCGCGCGCCCGCTCCGCCGCCGCCACCGCCGCCGAGTGGTACGCCGGCACGAAGTCGTCCGCGGAGTGCAGCAGCAGCATCGGGGCGTCGTCCCGGCCGGACGCCCCGCTCCGCGGGTCCAGCGACCGCCACGCCCGCCGGCAGCCCGGGTCCGCCGACACCGCGGGCGTGCCGTCCGGTACGCACCCCGCCAGCCGCTCCGCGCTCGCCCGCAGCCGCCGCCCCGCCGCCGTCGCTCCGGCCGCCCCGCCGTCCAGCCAGGCCCGGTACGGCGACACCACCGGCGACAGCGCCACCACCCCGGCGGTGCGTGAACTCCCCGCGCCGTACATGGCGGCGGCCACGGCGAGCTGCCCGCCCGCCGACGAGCCCAGCACCGCCACCCGCGCCGGATCCACGGCGTACGCGGCGCCGTGGTGCCGCACCCACCGCAGCGCGGCCAGCACGTCGTCGCGCTGCGCCGGCCACGGCACGCCGGGACTGAGGCGGTAGCCGGCGTCGAAGACCGCGTAGCCGCGGCGGGCGAAGGCCCGCGCCCAGTCGCTCCAGTCGGTGTCGTACGACCAGTAGCCGCCGTGCAGGATGACGAGCCCGGCGCGCGGCGCGCGGCGCGGCTGCCAGTGGACGGTGACCCGCTGCCGCGGATGCGCCCCGTACGCCTCGACGCTGCGCCGGAGCGCCCCGTCCGCGCCCTCCGCCCGGTCCCCGGCCGCCCGACGCTCGGGCCCACGCTCGGCGGGTGCCGTCCCGGCCGGCTGCACCGCCCCCGCCAAGAGCGCCGCGGCGGTACCGAGCACCGCGGCCACGAACCGCCGCCGCCACCGGACCCGTACCGCAGCCATCGCACCTGCCTTGCACCACCGCGTCGCGGGCCGGCCGGCCCGGTGACCTCATGGTCGCCGACGACGCCCGGCCCCGCGATCCGGCGGCGCCCGCCCTGCGATCCAGGGCCCGCGATCCGCTGCCCGCGATCCGGGCCCCCCGTGACCCGGCGGCGCAGACCGGCGCACGGCACGTGCGGGGCGTTCGACCCGATACCGGGAGGTGAGCGAACCCGACGCCACCGGCACACTCTCGGTGACGCGAGGTCTACCATCGCACCATGACCCGAGTACTGCTGGCCGAGGACGACGCGGCCATCTCGGAACCGCTGGCCCGCGCGCTGCGCCGGGAGGGCTACGAGGTGGAGGTCCGGGAGGACGGTCCCACGGCGCTCAGTGCCGGGCTCCGCGGCGGCGTCGACCTCCTCGTGCTCGACCTGGGACTGCCGGGCATCGACGGGCTGGAGGTGTGCCGGCGGCTGCGCGCCGACGGGCACGGCTTCCCCGTGCTGGTGCTCACCGCACGCGCGGACGAGGTGGACACCGTCGTCGGCCTCGACGCGGGCGCCGACGACTACGTCACCAAGCCCTTCCGCCTCGCCGAACTGCTCGCCCGGGTGCGCGCCCTGCTGCGCCGCGGCTCCAGTGAGGCGCAGCCGCCGGCCACCCACGGCGTACGCATCGACACCGACTCCCACCGCGCCTGGCTCGGCGACGAGGAACTGCAGCTCACCGCGAAGGAGTTCGACCTGCTGCGGGTGCTGGTGCGCGACGCGGGCCGGGTGGTCACGCGCGAGCAGTTGATGCGCGAGGTGTGGGACACCACCTGGTGGTCGTCGACGAAGACGCTCGACATGCACATCTCCTGGCTGCGCAAGAAGCTCGGCGACGACGCCACGAACCCCCGCTACATCGCGACGGTCCGCGGCGTGGGCTTCCGCTTCGAGAAGAGTTAGGGCCGCCCTCCGCGGCCTCCGGCAGTCATGCGCAGACGGCTCATCAACAGCACCCTGGCGGTGGTGCTCGTCGTCATCGCCGTCTTCGGCGTCTCGCTCGTCATCGTCGAGACCCGCACCATCGAAGCCGCCGCGAAGGACAGGGTGCAGTCCGAGGCCGTGCGGCTGTTCAGCGTCGTGGAAGGCAAGATCGCCGACGACGAGCGGGTGACCCGGCGGGCGCTCGCCGGGCAGGTCACCGACGGGCGGTACGCGGAGGTGGATCTGCCGGGCGGACCGGCGATCACGATAGGGGAGCGCCCCGAGGGCTCGGTCATCGAGGTCACCGAGACCGGCAGCAGGGGCGAGCGGGTCACGGTCATGGAGGCCCGCGAGCGGGTCAACAGCGAGCTGGTTCAGACCCTGCTGATCATCTTCGCCGTGGCGCTGCTCGCCGTCGGCGCCGCCGTGCTGCTCGCCGTCCGCCAGGCCAACCGCCTCACCGCCCCGCTCACCGACCTCGCCGAGACCGCCGAGCGCCTGGGCTCCGGCGACCAGCGCACCCGCCACCGCCGCTACGGCGTCCCCGAGCTGGACCGGGTCGCCGACGTGCTGGACGCCAGCGCCGAGCGGATCGCGCGGATGCTCACCGCCGAGCGGCGGCTGGCGGCGGACGCCTCGCACCAGCTCCGTACGCCGCTGACGGCGCTGTCCATGCGGCTGGAGGAGATCGCGCTCACCGACGACCCGGCGACGGTCAAGGAGGAGGCGGCGGTCGCGCTCACCCAGGTGGAGCGGCTGACGGACGTGGTGCAGCGGCTGCTGACCAAGGCCCGCGACCCCAAGGCGGGCGCGGGGATGGGCTTCGACCTGGACGAGGTCGTCAAACAGCAGATCGAGGAGTGGCGGCCTGCGTACCGCGGCGAGGGGCGGGCGATCGTCCGCTCCGGCAGGAAGAACCTGCGCGCGGTGGGCACGGCGGGCGCGGTGGCGCAGGTGCTGGCGACACTGATCGAGAACGCGCTGATGCACGGCGCCGGGACCGTCGCCCTGCGCACCCGGGTCACGGGCAACCAGGTGGTGGTCGAGGTCACCGACGAGGGCCCGGGCGTGCCCGCCGACCTCGGCTACCGGGTCTTCGAGCGCACGGTCAGCGGGCGCAACTCCACGGGGCTGGGGCTCGCGGTCGCCCGTGACCTGGCGGAGGCGGACGGGGGGCGGCTGGAGCTGGTGCAGCGGAAGCCGACGACGTTCGCGCTGTTCCTCGCGCGGGAGCACGAGGATCACTGAGGGAGCGCACCTGCGGGGGTGTCCACCGAGGGGGCGTACGGGCCGCGCACGGCGGGCCCGGAACGCGGACGCTACCCCCGCGCTCCGACCGCCTCTTCCCGGGCCTCAGGACCCCCGGGTTCCCCCGGCTCCCCCCGCTCCTCGGGCTCGCGCGGCTTCCGCCGGCCGCCCGGGATCCGCATGTCCGGGGCCGCGGCTATCTCGCCGGCTTCCCCCGCTTCGCCGGCTTCGGCGGCCGGGGCGGGCGCGACGGCGGGCCGGGCCGCGGGCACCGCACGGAACACCCAGCTCCTGTACGAGCAGAAGCGGAACAGCGACGCCACCCCGATGCCCAGGAACTTGAAGATGTTGTTCTGCAGGGGGGTGTCCCAGTCGAACCCGTACGTGGCCACGTAGAGCACGCCGTTCTCGATGACGAGACCGGCGGAGCTGAAGGCGAGGAAGAGCGAGAACTCGCGGGGCGGCCGGGTCTTGTCCCGGTCGCGGTAGGTGAAGTACCGGAAGCCTATGTAGTTGAAGATGATCGCGACGGCCGTCGCGATCATGCTGCAGCGGACCACGGGCAGCTCCGTGGTGTTCCGCACGAGGTTGAAGACCGCGAGGTTGACCAGGACGCCGACGCCCCCGACCGCCGCGAACGCGGCCACCTCGCGGCTCAGGCGCCGCAGCCGCGATACCCCCGGATGCCGTGCACTCATCAAGATCGTCAGACTCCGATGGTCGGTTGCGTTCCCCTGGTCCCGGTCTTCTCCGGCGTACCGGAGCCCTCATGCTAACCGGGCCCGCTGACGGAGGGGGCGGTCCGGTCCGCCCGGCCGATACGCTGGGGAGCGTGACATTCCCGGTAGTCGGCATGATCGGCGGGGGGCAGCTCGCCCGGATGACCCACGAGGCGGGCATCCCCCTCGGCATCAGGTTCAAGCTCCTCAGCACCACCACGACGGACTCCGCCGCCCTGGTGGCGGGCGACACGGTCGTCGGGGACCACCGTGATCTGGATACGCTGCGTGCGTTCGCCCGCGGCTGCGACGTGATCACGTTCGACCACGAACACGTGCCGACCGGGCATCTGCGTGCCCTGCAGGCCGAAGGGGTCGCCGTCCGGCCCGGTCCGGACGCGCTGGTGTACGCGCAGGACAAGGGCGCGATGCGGGCCCGGCTGACGGAGCTGGGCATCCCCTGCCCGCGGCACCGGATCGTGGCCGGCCCGGCGGACGTGGCGCGCTTCGCGCGCGAGGGTGGCGGTTTCCCGGTCGTGCTGAAGACGGTGCGCGGCGGGTACGACGGCAAGGGCGTGTGGGTCGTACGCACGGAGGAGGACGCCGCAGAGCCGTTCCGCGCGGGCGTCCCGGTGCTGGCCGAGGAACTGGTCGACTTCCGGCGCGAGCTGGCCGCGAACGTCGTCCGCTCGCCCAGCGGCCAGGCGGTCTCCTACCCGGTGGTGGAGTCCATCCAGGTCGGCGGTGTCTGCGACACCGTCCTCGCCCCGGCGCCCGGGCTGGCGCCGGAGGTCGCCGCGCGGACGCAGCAGCTCGCGCTGCGGATCGCGAAGGAACTGGACGTCGTGGGCCACCTCGCGGTGGAGCTGTTCGAGGCGGAAGGACCCGGCGGCGAGCCCCGGATCCTCGTCAACGAGCTGGCCATGCGCCCGCACAACTCCGGCCACTGGACCCAGGACGGCGCCGTCACCTCGCAGTTCGCCAACCACGTGCGCGCCGTGCTCGACCTGCCGCTCGGCGACCCGCGCCCGCGTGCACCGTGGACGGTGATGGCGAACGTCCTCGGCGGCGACTACCCCGACATGTACCCGGCCTACCTGCACTGCATGGCCCGGGACCCGGGGCTGAAGATCCACATGTACGGCAAGGACGTGAAGCCCGGCCGCAAGGTCGGCCACGTCAACACCTACGGCGACGACCTGGACGAGGTGCGCGCCCGCGCCCGCCACGCCGCCGACTACCTGCGGGGGACGATCACGGAATGAGCACCGTATGAGCGCGGGGGACAGCCCGCTGGTCGGCATCGTCATGGGCTCCGACTCCGACTGGCCGGTGATGGAGGCGGCGGCGCGGGCGCTGGAGGAGTTCGAGATCCCGTACGAGGTCGACGTCGTCTCCGCGCACCGGATGCCGCGCGAGATGATCGCCTACGGCGAACAGGCGGCCGTCCGCGGCCTGCGCACCCTCATCGCCGGCGCCGGCGGCGCCGCCCACCTCCCGGGCATGCTCGCCTCCGTCACCCCCCTCCCGGTCATCGGTGTCCCGGTCCCCCTGAAGTACCTCGACGGCATGGACTCCCTGCTGTCCATCGTCCAGATGCCCGCGGGCGTCCCGGTCGCCACGGTCTCCGTGGCCGGCGCCCGCAACGCGGGCCTCCTGGCCGCACGCATCCTGGCGGCCCACGACGAGGACCTGCGAGCCCGGATGACGACGTTCCAGGACCACCTGAACGCCCAGGCCCACGAGAAGGGCGCCCGCCTCCGCCGCACAACCACCCGGGACGGCTGAGCACCCCACCGGCCGGGCGGATACGGCTTGTTCGTGTCTGGTGGTCGGATTTGGGGCACTCCTACAATTGTCGGCTTCAGTGCAACACGACCGGTGGCCTCACGTGCCCGATTGGTCAATGCCGGGAACCCTCTGTGTGGCCACGCGGGGGGACGCTAGGGTCTACGGGTTGCGGTTGCCCGGAGGCCCACGGAAGGGTCGCCAGGGGGTGGCTGTGGCGGTTGAGGAACAGTCCGCATGGCGCAAGAGCAGCTTTAGCGAGGCCGAGGACGGATGTGTCGAGTTCGCCGTACAGGACGGATCCGTGCTGATGCGCGACTCGAAGAATCCGGCCGGGTCGGTGCTCGTGTTCACGCCCACCGCCTGGAGCGACTTCCTCGCGGCCGTGGCGTCCGGGGAGTTAGCCGGCTCCTGACCGGCTCGCCACTGCCAGGGGGAGTGAGTTCGTGGAGGCCAGGGGTGTGAGAACGCTGTCTTCCGGGGGGGACGGCCACCGGCGCGCGTCGTGGGGCCCGGGGACCGCCGCGTACTGCCTGGCCGGCGGAGCCGCGGCCACGGTCATGGCGGCTGCCCTGTCGCTGTTAGCCGACAGTGTGATGGTGAAGCGCGTGGTGTGGATCGTGGTGACGCTCGGAGTGGCGGTCGCCGCGGGGATCTGGCGGGCGCTCGCCCCGGTTACGGAGGATCGGCGCGGTGACGCGCATCTCCCGCCCGGCCCGCGGATGGGATCGCCCCGTCGGCGCCGGGCGATCCGGTGAAAAGGGTCTGAATCTTCTTCGTTACGGCGAACGCCAGGGCCGCGACCAGCGTGGATAGGACGAAGCCGGCCGCCGCCTGCAGAACGCGCGAGCCGGCTATCCGGAGGCCGCCGACGGAGTAGACCGTCAGCAGGGCGCAGCCCGTCACGATCACGACGGCGAGGACCCAGGAGAAGAGGCTCGCCTGCAGCCGCCGGATGTACTGCGTGGTGCTGTCCTGCTCCTCCTGCCGACGTCGGTCTGCCCGGGCGTCTTCCAGGCGAATGAGCTGATCGACCGACGCCGGGTCGCGTATCGCCTCCAGCGTGACCTGATCCGCCGAAACGGGGGCTCCACAGGCCCCGTCCGCCACCGCGGGTGCCAGGGGTGCCTGCGTCCCCGCGGCAGGTTCGGCCGAGCCGGCGGCTGCGGGAGCCTGCTGGCCAAGGCTGAGCAACCACATGAGCAACCGACTGAGGTGCAAGGCCGCCCTCCCGATGACTCCGGCCGTCGACGCTCTGCGCCCGGGCCTTCAGCGAGTGCCGAACTCGGTCTTGATGCGGTCCAGGAGCTCGATGGCGTCGTCCCCTCCGAGTGAGCGGCTGCTGACCGTGTCGAAGCATTCCTGGTAGCGCGACAGCAGTTCGAGGTCGTCACGGTTGGTCAAGCTGCCGGCGGCGTGCTCCACGTACAGCAGGTCGTCCTCGTCGTCGCCGAGGCTGAGCAGAACGAAGCTACCGAGCGTGCTGTAGTGCGCGCCGGCGGTCAGGGGCAGCACCCGGATGGTCACCTTCGGCTCCGCGCTCATCCGGATGAGGTGATCGAGCTGACCGCGCATCACGGCCGGAGTGCCGATCTGCCGGCGCAGGGCCGCCTCGTCGAGGACGAAGGACGACTCGGGACCGGTGTCGCCGTCGAACGTCCGCTCCTGACGTGCCATGCGCAAGTCCACGACCTTGCGCGCCCGGCTCTCCTCGACACGCGGTGCCAGCAGCGCCATGGCGTAGTCCTGGGTCTGCAGCGCACCGGGGACGACGATCGGGTGGTACGTACGGATCGACTCCGCGGCGCTCTCGTAGCCGAGGTACTTGGCGAACTGCGGCGAGACCAGCTCGCTGTACCGCGCCCACCAACTCGCCCCCTTACTCCCCCGGGCAGCCTCCTCCATCTCGGCCACCAGCTCAGGGTCGTCGACACCGTAGAGGTGCAGCATCGCCCTGAGATCAGTGACCGACACGCTGACCGTGGCCATCTCGATGCGGATCACCTTGGACAGGGACCAGTCGAGCTCGTCAGCGGCCTGGCGCTGCGTCAGCCCGGCCTTGCCGCGCGCCCTGCGCAGCTCCTGGCGTAGCTTGCGGCGATTGAGGCTGGGGTCCGCTGCCTGGGACATGTTGCTCCTCGGGTGACATGAAGCGTAGGTATGGTAGCTGTCAGCCGGAGGCTGATCGCGCCTAGCTGTCCGAGACTGGTCAATTGGACTCTATCATTATGACACATGTCATTCGTGCGGTGGCGCTTCGGCACCTTCGGAGATTGGTCCAGAGGACTCTGGTCCGGAGGGGGAGCCGCGCCGACCTGGGTGCGGGTGGGTCGGCCTGCGCGGATAGCGTGTACCTCACGCTATCCGCGCAGGGAGGACGACCCATGACCGGCGAACTGCTCGCGCGTGCGCGCGACGTGCTGCGTGCACACCCCGTCGTCGACGGGCACAACGACCTTCCCTGGGCCCTGCGCGAGCAGGTGACGTACGACATCGACCGGCGCGACATCGCCGTCGACCAGAGCGGGCGGCTGCACACCGACATCCCGCGGCTGCGGGCCGGCGGGGTGGGGGCGCAGTTCTGGTCCGTGTACGTGAGTACGGAGCTGGCCGGGGACGCTGCCGTGAGCGCGTGTCTGGAGCAGATCGACGTGGTGCGGCAGCTCGTCGACCGCTACCCGGGTGAGCTGCGGCTCGCCGTGACCGCCGACGAGGTGGAGGCGGCGCGGGCCGACGGGCGGATCGCCTCGCTGATGGGGGCCGAGGGTGGGCACTCCATCGCCAACTCACTGGCCACCCTGCGCGCCCTGCACCGTCTCGGCGTGCGGTACATGACGCTCACGCACAACGACAACACCGACTGGGCCGACTCCGCCACCGACGAGCCGCGGCACGGCGGGCTCACCGCGTTCGGCGAGGAGGTGGTGCGCGAGATGAACCGGGTCGGCATGCTCGTCGATCTCTCCCACGTCGCTCCGGCCACCATGCGGCACGCGCTGCGCGTCACGGAGGCGCCGGTGGTTTTCTCCCATTCGTCCGCGCGTGCCCTGTGTGACCACCCGCGCAACATTCCCGATGATGTGCTGGCCATGCTTCCCGGCAACGGCGGTGTGGCGATGGCCACGTTCGTGCCGAAGTTCGTCCTGCCCGCCGCCGTGGAGTGGACCTCGGAGGCGGACGAGCACATGCGGGCCCGGGGCCTGGACCCGTTCGGCGCGGACGACGAAGCGGTCCGTGTGCGGCGTGCGTTCGAGGAGGCGAATCCGCGGCCGGAGGCGACGGCCGCGACCGTGGCGGATCATCTGGATCATATGCGTGAAGTGGCTGGAATCGAACATATCGGTATCGGCGGCGACTTCGACGGCACGCCGTTCACCCCCGCCGACCTCGCCGACGTGGCCGGTTATCCGCATCTCGTCGCCGAGCTGCTGCACCGGGGCTGGTCGGAAGAAGACCTGGCCAGGCTGTTGTGGGGCAACGCGCTGCGGGTGTTGCGCGACGCCGAGGCGGCGGCGCGCGAAGTGGCGGCGCGGCGCGGCCCGTCGATCGCCACCATCGAACAGCTCGACGGTCCTCCGGGTGCCCCGGAGTGAGCAAAGTGACGTATGTCACTCACAGAATTCTCCTCTCATGGGGCCATGTGTCCGACTCCTCTGCTATCGACAAGTCTCCACCGGCAAGGGGTAATTGAGGAGCGGCGCCGGATGCGGCGATTGTCGGGCTGATTCCGATGTGACGTGGGGAACGGCCTTGATGACGTTTCACAGCTTGTTCTGTTTTCGGCTGTGTGTTTACGGTGCTCGCCGTGCTCGCTCCACCGATGCGGGTACCTCGTCGCCGTAACGCCGAATCCTGTCGGCGGCGACGGGCAGGCACTTCAGCTTTCACGGCAGGAGCGGGGGACCCAGGTAAGTGCCGGAACGTGCGCAGGCATGGGACGGCTTGGGGTGAAGCCATGCTCCGCATGGCCGGGCATCTCCAGCTCGAACCCGACAGCTCACCTCGCAGGCGTCGGAGAGGAGCATGTCCATGTCCGCACGCGGACGTCACCGTCGCCTGGGCCGGATAGCCCGGGGCCGCAGGGCCCTCATCGTCTCCGCCGGCAGCGCCGGCGTCGCCCTTCCGCTCATCGCCGGCGGCCACGCCCAGGCCGCCTCCGTCGACACCTGGGACCGCGTGGCCCAGTGCGAGAGCGGCGGCGACTGGAGCATCAACACCGGTAACGGCTTCTACGGCGGCCTGCAGTTCGTGCAGAGCACCTGGGAGGGCTACGGCGGCACCCAGTACGCGCCGCGCGCCGACCAGGCCACCAAGGAGCAGCAGATCGAGATCGCCGAGAAGGTGCTCGCCTCGCAGGGCCCCGGCGCCTGGCCGGTCTGCTCCGTCCAGGCCGGGCTCACCCAGGGCGGCCCCGCCCCGGACCTCTCCACCGGCGGCGGCGAGGAGGCCCGGCAGGAGAGCGGGCCCGAGACGCAGCCCGCGAAGGACGAGGCCCCGAAGCAGGAGCGGACACCGGAGAAGAAGCCGGAGAAGAAGTACGAGAACCCCGGCGACTACACCGTCGTCTCCGGCGACACCCTGTGGGACATCGCCCGCAAGCACGGCATCGCGGGCGGCTGGCAGTCGATCTACGAGGGCAACAAGGACGTCATCGGCGACGACCCGGACCTGATCTTCCCCGGTCAGAAGTACGAGTTCGACGGTGGCGAAGAGGTCACCCTGGAGGAGCCGGAGGCGCCGGCCGAGCAGTCCGCGACGCAGCAGGACGAGCCGGCGGCCGAGGAGCAGCAGGCGGAGGAGCAGCCCGCCGAGGCCGCTCCGGCGGGCGGGTTCTCCGCCCCGGTCGACGCCGGCCTGTCCACCGCGTACCGGGCCGCGGGCGGCTCGTGGTCCAGCGGTTACCACACCGGTGTCGACTTCTCCGCCGGCTCCGGCACCCCGGTCAAGGCCGTCTCCTCCGGCACCGTCGTCAAGGCGGGCAACGGCGCCGACGGCGGCGCGTACGGCATCGCCGTCGTGATCAAGCACGACGACGGCCACTACAGCCAGTACGCCCACCTGTCGTCCACCTCGGTGAGCGTGGGCCAGAGCGTGGGCGCCGGCGAGCAGATCGGCCTGTCCGGCTCCACCGGCAACTCCACCGGGCCGCACCTGCACTTCGAGGTGCGCACCAGCCCGGACTACGGTTCGGACATCGACCCGGTCGCGTACCTGCGCGACAACGGCGTCACCGTCTGAGGATCCCCCGTATGGCGCGGCCCTCCGTTTCCGGCGGAACGGGGGGCCGCGCCGTACGCCGTCCGCGGCCCGCGGTCCGAGGGGCCGGCCCGCCGGGCCCGGCGCCGCCCGGTCCCGGGCTACGCCGCCGGGCGGCCCATGGCGCGGAAGGTCCAGCCCGCGGCGCGCCACGGCGCCGGGTCGAGGGTGTTGCGGCCGTCGATCAGGTGCGGCCGGGAGACGACCGTCGCCAGATGCGCGGGGTCGAGCGTGCGGAACTCCGGCCACTCGGTGAGGTGGAGCACGATGTCGGCGCCGCGCAGCGCGTCCTCCGCCGACGCGGCGTAGCCCAGGGTGGGGAAGACCCGGCGGGCGTTGTCCGTGCCCTTGGGGTCGTGGACGGTGACCTGGCCGCCCTGGAGGTGGATCTGTCCGGCGACGTTGAGTGCGGGGGAGTCGCGTACGTCGTCGGAGTCGGGCTTGAACGTCGCGCCCAGGACGGCGATGCGGCGTCCGAGGAAGGTGTCCCCGCAGGCTTCGCGGGCCAGTTCGACCATGTGGGCGCGGCGGCGCATGTTGATCGAGTCGACTTCGCGCAGGAACGTCAGCGCCTGGTCCACGCCGAGTTCCCCGGCGCGGGCCATGAAGGCGCGGATGTCCTTGGGCAGGCAGCCGCCGCCGAACCCGATGCCGGCGCGCAGGAACTTCTTGCC
Organism: Streptomyces sp. CNQ329; assembly: GCF_000482585.1. Classification (NCBI taxonomy): domain Bacteria; kingdom Bacillati; phylum Actinomycetota; class Actinomycetes; order Kitasatosporales; family Streptomycetaceae; genus Streptomyces; species Streptomyces sp. CNQ329. Next base: position 60,561 of record NZ_AXVU01000040.1, read on the forward strand.
GATCCGCTCGTCGTAGCCGATGGCCTCGGCGAGCTTGACGACGTCACCGCCGGCCGCCTCGCAGATCTCGGCCATCGCGTTGATGAAGGAGATCTTCGTGGCGAGGAAGGCGTTGGCGGAGGTCTTCACCAGCTCGGCGGTCGGATAATCGGCGACCACGAACGGCGTACCGTTACCGACCGGCCCCGCGTACACCTCCCGCAGCAGTCCCTCCGCGCGCTCGCTCGCCACACCGACGACGATGCGGTCGGGGCGCAGGGTGTCCTCGACGGCGAAGCCCTCGCGCAGGAACTCCGGGTTCCACGCCAGCTCCGCCTGCTCGCCCGCCGGGGCCAGCTCCGCCAGCCGGCGCGCCAGCCGGGCCGCGGAGCCCACCGGCAC
>NZ_AXVU01000041.1:0-51617 GCF_000482585.1 Streptomyces sp. CNQ329
CTGGTGGCCTGCGGGGTCCACGAACCGTTCAGGCTGGAGGACGTGAACGACCGGTAGTAGCGGCCGTTCGAGCCGATGGCTTCGACGATCATGAGGTACTGGTTCTGGCCGTCGACTTTGTAGACCTGTACCCCCTCGAAGAGGTTGTTCGTCGAGTCGGTCATGATCGTGGTGTAGGAGGAGCCGAAGTTGCCGGGGAAGTTCCCCAGGGGCATGCTCGCCCGGTAGATCCGGCCGTTGTCACCGGCGAAGAACAGGTACATGTTCTGGTCGTCGGCGATCAGGGTCTGGTCGATCGGTCCGGTGCCGGAGTCGGAGATGCTGCCGGTGAACAGCGCCTGCGGCGAGGACCAGCCGTTGGGGTTGGTGGGGTCGCTCGACGTGCGGTAGATGAAGGGCCACTGGCCCCACTGGTACGCCAGCACCCAGATGTCCTTGGGCGCGAAGTAGAAGAGAGTGGGCGCCACCGCGCCTTGGTTCATCCGGTTCTGGCCGGCGGACGCCATGTCCGACCAGTTCGTGAACGGGGTGAACACCATCGACCCGTAAGAGTCCCCCGCGGTCGTCCCGTAGACCAGGTGCTTGCCGTTGTGCACCACGCTGGTGAAGTCCTTCAGCGCGGCCCACCCGTTCGCCGGCTGCGCCAGCACGCCCGTCGAGGACCACCGGTACGTGGACGGGAGCCCGCACTGGTCGCCCGGCGTTCCGGACAGGCCGGTCCACTTCTGGTTGCTGCCGCCGTTGCACGTCCAGAGCACCACCTCCGTGCCGTTGGCCGTGGCGCCGCCCGAGACGTCCAGGCACAGCCCGGATTCCACGCCGACGATGGTGCCGTCGGAGTTCACCCGCCACTGCTGGTTCGCCTCGCCGTGGCAGGTCCAGATCTGGAGCCGGGTACCGGGCGTGGTGGCATGGCCCGGAACGTCCAGGCACTTGTTGCCGTACACGGTGAGCTGGTTGTTGTCCGTCAACGTCCACTGCTGGTTGGACCCGCCGGAGCAGTCCCAGATCTGCAGGTACGCGCCGTCGTCCTCGCTGGCGTCCAGCACGTCGAGACACCGGTCGGCTGCGACGGCGCGCAGGGCGCCGCTGCTCGCCGCCTGAGCCGGGTGGGCGACGAGCGCCGGCGCCAGGGCGATCAGAACCGCAACCGCGGTGGCGAGAACCACGAGCGGATGTCTGCTGCTGAAACTTCGTCTGCGCATGGGGCCTCCTCCTTGGGCGAAACCCATGTGTTCGTGATACCGAACGTGGGTCGAAGTATCGGGCAACCCTGGATGATAGAGAGGCGGCGAGCGGCGTCAACACCTCCCGCGTACTTCGCTACGCACGCCGAAACGTGCGCGGCGTCGGCATGGCATGCGACGTCTCGAACGCCGTCGGCCCTTGCGGCGGCTGACCTGGCGGTCTGCGAAACTTTCGGATCTCCGATGGGTTGAATTCCTGCTTTGTCGTGTCTCCGATGGATCGCGCGTGGAGCGGGATCCGCCGAGGTCGGTGGCAAGTCCCCAGTTCACACGCTTGTTTGAAGGATCTTCGAAATTTGCGATCCATCTACGGAAACTCTTGACACCCCAGAGAGGGCTCTGGAAACTGTCATGGCATCGACAGGGTTTCGCCCCTGTCGATTCGCGTCACCGTCGGGACGGGGTTCACCGGTCCGGGCCGTACGACGACCGCCCCCCATCCCGCTGACGTGCGTCGCGCCCCATCACGCTGTCTGCCCCTCTCCAGCCCTTGTCGAGGAGGAAGCATGGACACGCACCACGAACCCGCTCGCTCGCTCAGTCGAAGACGATTCGTCGCCGGCGGCGCCGGCACCCTGGCCGTGGCCGCATCGCCGCTGCTGCTGCCGGGCACGGCACACGCGCAGACCGTCACCACCAACCAGACCGGCACCCACAACGGCTACTACTACTCCTTCTGGACCGACGCGCAGAACACGGTCTCCATGACCATGGGATCCGGCGGGCAGTACAGCACCTCGTGGCAGAACACCGGCAACTTCGTCTGCGGCAAGGGCTGGAGCAACGGCGGCCGCCGCAACGTCACCTACTCCGGCAGCTTCAACCCGTCCGGCAACGGCTACCTCTGCCTCTACGGCTGGACCTCGAACCCGCTCGTCGAGTACTACATCGTCGACAACTACGGCTCCTACCGGCCCACCGGCGACAACCGGGGCTCGGTGACCAGCGACGGCGTGACGTACGACATCTACCACACGATGCGCTACAACGCGCCGTCCGTCGAAGGCACCCAGACCTTCCCGCAGTACTGGAGCGTCAACCGCGGCAGGCGCACCGGCGGCACGATCAACACCGGCAACCACTTCGACGCCTGGTCCCGTGCCGGGATGAACCTGGGCAGCTTCGTCTACTACATGATCATGGCCACCGAGGGCTACCAGAGCAGCGGCAGCTCCAACATCACGGTGGACGGTACCGGCGGCGGCGACGACGACCCCGGCGAGCCGGGCGGGTGCACCGCGACCCTGTCCGCGGGGGAGCGGTGGAGCGACCGGTACAACCTCAACGTCGCGACGTCGGGCTCCAGCAACTGGACCGTCAGGATGAACGTCCCGTCGCCCGCGAAGATCATCGCGACGTGGAACATCAGCGCCAGCTACCCCGACAGCCAGACGCTCGTCGCCAGCCCCAACGGCAACGGCAACAACTGGGGCGTGACCATCCAGGCCAACGGCAACTGGAACTGGCCCACCATCTCCTGCAGCGGCTGACGCCGCACCTCTGAAGCGGAAGCAGCCGCGGCGCGGGGCCAACCACCCCCGCGCCGCGGCCTTCCCGCCACCCCCGGGACCCCGGGGCGCCGCACGGATCCGGGCACGGGCATCCGCCGGCTTCTCCGGGCGCCGCAGGGCGTCAACCGGTCCGGGCCGCAGCGGTACAGGACTCCGGCCGGAGTCCGGGCCGCTGCCGAACTCGGGCGTGGAACCGCCCCGTCGTGGATCCACGCCGGCGCCGCACTCCCGCGGGCCGGCGTCAACCCGGCCGAGGCGCGCGGGGAGGCCCCGGCGCGGACGGCCCGGCGTTCTCCCGTCGGGCGGGGCGCCCTGCACCTGCGCCCGGCAGGGCCCTCCCGGGCGCCCCGCCCCGGCCCTGACGTCCGTCGTACGCCGGACGTCAGGCGTTGTTCAGCGCTTCCAGCACCGCGTCGTACGCCTGCTTCTTCTGGTAGTTGTCGTCGAACAGCAGCGGGGTGTCCTGGCCGCGCCAGGAGTACCGGTCGGTGATGCCCCACGTGGTGATGCCGGTGCAGCGGGACACCGCCACGCATGCCTCGGTGACCGTGCGGTAGGCGTTCGCCTGGGCGCTGCCCGAGCCGCCGATGTCCAGCTCGGTGATCTGCACGTCGACGCCGAGGTCGGCGAAGCGCTGCAGGTTCTGCCGGTAGCTGCTCAGGTCGGAGTTCGAGTCGAGGTGGGACTGGAAGCCGACGCAGTCGATGGGCACGCCGCGGGCCAGGAAGTCCTGGACCATGCGGTAGATGCCGTCGCTCTTGGCGTTGACGCCGTCGGTGCCGTAGTCGTTGTAGCAGAGCTTGGCGTTCGGGTCGGCGCTGTCGGCGGCGCGGAAGGCGTCCTCGATCCAGCCGTCGCCGATCTGCTGCTGGAGGTTGGACTGGCGGCGGCTGCCGTCCCATTCGAACGCCTCGTTGACCACGTCCCAGGAGTGGATCTTCCCGGCGTAGTGGCCGGCGACTCCGTCGATGTGGTTGAGCATCGCCCGGCGCAGGTTGTCGCCGGTCAGCCCCTGGGCCCAGCCGGGCTGCTGGGCGTGCCAGACGAGGGTGTGTCCGCGTACGGACATGCCGTTGTTCTGGGCGTGGGCGACGAGTTGGTCGCCGCCCTGGAAGTTGAACTGGCCCTGGTTGGGCTCGGTGGCGTCCCACTTCATGACGTTCTCGGCGACGACGCTGTTGAACTCGCGGTTCAGCGTGCCGGCGTAGTCGCCCTGGCCGAGGAGGTTGGGGGCCACGGCGGCGCCGTAGTACCGGCCGCTCTCGGCCGCCGCGGCGCCGAGGGTGTCGGCCGCGTGCGCGGTGCCGGAGAACGCCAGCAGGCCGGCTGCCGCCAGACCGGCGGACGTCGTGGCCGCGACGACCGCGGACCAGGCCCGGCGGCGCGGGTGCCGCGTGCGTGAGGTGCTGGACATGATCTCTCCCTGTGTTCCGGTGGAGGGTGACAGATGCCGTCCGGCTTCTGTCCGGAAGGGTGCCGGGGGCCCGGTGCGCCGGGGGCGCACCGGGCCCGGTGGTTCAGTCGAGGGCGGCTTCCCAGGTGGTGCCGGGTGCGGTGGCGCCACCGGGGAGGCGGTCGCGGGCGGTCGTGTCGCCGTACAGGCTCCAGCGGAACCAGTCCACCAGGGTGTTCTGGGTCTGGTCGAAGGTCGGGAAGCCCGGGTTGAGATACGCGGCGTGGTCCGCGCCGACGTGGGTGAGGAACGCCTTGGGGGCGGAGAGCTCCCCGTACGCCTGGCGGGCCAGGTCGTACCGGCACGTGGGGTCCTGGTCGCCGTGGATGAACAGCACGTGGGCGTCCAGCCCCGCCGGGTCGCCCATGTCCACGCAGGCGACCGGGACGGCGGCCTTGATCCGGTCGTCCGGCCACTGGGTCAGCAGGCCGTGGGTGGTCATGCCGCCCATCGAGTGGCCGGAGACGCCGACGCCGGCCGCGGTGTCGATCTGGCCGGCGAAGGGGCTGTCCGAGGCGTCGTTCAGCGCCAGGGTGCGGGTGATGACCTCGGAGACGTCCTTGGACCATTCGCCCCCGTACACGGAACCGATGTTGGTGTTGTCGCTGATCGAGGGGGCGGGGCAGATGAAGCCGGCGGACGCTATCGCGTGGGTCTGCGAGGCGTAGGAGTCGGAGTTGCCGTACGCGCCGTGGTTCCAGTGGGCGATGGGGAACACGCCGTCGGCGAGCGGGGCGTCGGGCACGGGGCTGCCGCCGGGGGAGCCGGTGGCGGGGTAGAAGATCTTGGTGAAGAGCGAGCGGTTGCCGCGGCTCCAGTGGTACTCCCGCACTCCGATGGCGAAGTCCTGGGCCGGTGCCTGCCGGGGGAGGGCGAGCCGGCGGGCCGGGCTGCCGGCGGCGGCCGGTGCGGCACCGTGCAGGGCGGCGGCGCCCGTCGTTCCGGCGATACCCAGACCCAGCACGGCACCCAGAGCGGTGCGCCTGTTCATGGACATATGAAGACACTCCTGTGGGGGGAATCCTTGCGGTGGCCGCCCGGTGTTCAGCAGGCGGAGGTGGTGTTGGTGGCGAGAGCCAGGCGCCAGGGGAGCTGGGAGTAGTCGCCGCCGGCGGCGGGGTCCATGCCCTGGTAGAGGAGCTGGATGCGGCAGGGGTCGAGGGTCATGGTCTGGTCGGGTCCGGTGCGGATCAGTTCGCCGTGGCTGATGTCCCGGGTCCAGGCGTCGCCGCCTTCGAAGCTGACGTTGTTGCTGCGGGCGAAGGGGTGGCTCTCGGTGTCGGCGAGCGGCTGCCACTGGCCGTCCAGGCTCTGCGAGGTGAAGGAGCGGTACCACCGGCGGCCGTCACTGCCGATGGCCTCCCAGATCAGCAGGTAGGTGCCGGTGTCCTCGACGCGGTAGACGGCGCCGCCTTCGAAGAGGTTGTTCTTGGTGTCCGACAGCACGATCCGGGTGTTGCCGAAGCCCTCCGGGAACTCGGCCACGGTGGTCTCGGAGCGGTAGACGTGGCCGTTGTCGTCGGCGGAGAACAGATAGCAGTCGGTGTCGTCGCAGATGACGTAGAAGTCGAGCCAGTAGCCGTCGCCGATGTTCTCCTCGACGATGTCCGGCACGCTGTCCATGAAGTTCCGCGGCGCCGACCAGCTCGTCGGGTCGTCCGGGTCGGTGGTGGTGGAGAACGAGGGCAGGCCGGTCTGGTAGACGAGATACCACTCGTCCTTCGGGGCGAAGTAGAAGGCGTGGGGCGCGGCCCGGTAGCCGGTACCGATGGCGGAGGCGGTCTCCAGATGGGTCTGCGGGGCGTCGGCGGCCTGGGACCAGTCGTCGAAGCTGGTGTGGGCCAGGCTCCAGTCGCCCGAGGTGTCGGCCGTGGTCATGAAGACGTGCCAGGTGCCGTCCTGGTCCTGGAGCACCGAGGGGTCCTTCACCGCCACCGAGTCGCTGCCGTCCTGGTGCGGTGAGATCAGCGGGCCGGTGGACGACCACTGGAAGGTCTCGGGCAACTTCTGTGCGGCGGAGGGCTCATGGTCCGACGCCGACGCGGACGGGTGCAGGGAAGAGGACTCGGCGGGGACGGCGAACAGGGCCAGGACCAGACCGAGGAGGACGGCGGCGGCCCGTATCGGACGCGGGCGTGGAGGATGTTTCGACAGAGGCATGGGGGTTCTCCATCGCGGCTCGAACGGACTGTGCGCGTGCTGCCGTGCGGTGGCTTGCCCGGTCGGGCAGGCCGAGGAGGCCCCGAGCGTTCGATATATCGAACTTTGGTCGAACTCTCAGACAAGGATGATTGGGGGGCGGCGGTGGCGCGTCAACCCCTTCACGGGTTGATTTCGATGTCAGAGGCGAAATTCTCGGCCGGCCGACCGGCCGGCGACACCCCGGCGATCCCCCGACACCACTGCGTTTCACGTTCCGTCCCCCGGGTGCGCCGCGCCCTCCGCGGCCGGCGGGAGGTGCTTGCGGAGCCATTCCTCGGTGGTGGCGACGTGGACGAGCGCGGCGGCACGGGCGAGCGCCGCGTCTCCGGCGGCCAGTGCGTCGTAGATCTCCTGGTGCTGGGCCAGTGTCCGGTCGGCGACGTTCCCGGCGACCATCCCGCGCCACACCCGGGCGCGGACCGTCCGCCCGGAGATGCCCTCCAGCAGGCTTGTGAGCGTCTGGTTGCCGGTGGCGGCGACGACGGCCCGGTGGAAGGCCGCGTCGTGCTCGTTGAGCAGTTCGACGTCGTCCCTGGCCGCGCGCATGGCTTCCAGGTGTCCGGCCACCCCGGCGAGTTGGTCGGCCGAGATGCGGGTGGCGGCCAGACCGGTGGCGACCGGCTCGAAGAGCCGGCGCACCTCGGTCAGCTCCAGCAGCGTGTCGCCCCGGAGGAGTTCGACCGCGGAGCCCAGCCCTTCCAGCAGCACCCCCGGCTCCAGCGTGGTGACGTACGTGCCGTCCCCCCGGCGGATCTCCAGCACCCGCGCGACGACCAGCGCCTTGACCGCTTCGCGCATCAGTCCCCGGGACAGGCCCAGCTCCGCGGCCAGTTGCTGCTCGGGCGGCAGCTTCGCACCCGGCGGAAGCTCGCCCGAAGCGATCAGCTCCCGGATGCGCCTGATCGCCTTGTCGGTCAGTGACATCGCTCGGCCTCCAGCCCCGGCCGCGGACCCGGACTGCCCTGCGGTCACCGGCTTTTCAGGTGGTGCGCAGCACCATACATCTGATGTCCAGGTCATCGAACCCCTTCGATGAGGCGTGAGCTTCCGCCGTGAGAACGGGCGTACGCGTACAAAAGGGCGGCCATTCCTTCCGTTGCCGTCGAAGTTCGAGCGCGAGGTCTTGCGTTGGTGTATCGGGACATTTAATGTCTCCGGCGTATGACGGGCCGAACATGGTCCGGTCCACCAGACACCGCGGGAGCGGGCCGCTGATGCGGTCGGAGGTGCCCGCCGGGGCCGCGCTGGTCGTTCCTTTCGCCGCACCGAGCCTCGCCGGCCGTGGCGGGCGGTACCGCGCCCCTGCTCGCCGGCGCGGGTCATCCGGGCCATGAGGGCGGCGATTCGCAACGGGCCGACCGCGGCACCGGGCGCCGGCGCGACCGCCGGCTCCGCCGGGACTCATGGGAGGATCACGATGCGGAGACTGACCCGCAGGCACATGATCAGGCTCGGCGCGGCGGGCACGGGAGCCGTCGTGATGCCCGTCCCCTGGGCGGCGGCCGCACGCGCCGCATCCACCGCGCCTCCGGAGGTGCGGGCGGTCGACGACCTGGCGCTGTGGTACGACGAGCCGGCCGGCTCGGACTGGCTGCGCGCCCTGCCGGTCGGTGCCGGCCGCCTCGGCGCCATGGTCTTCGGCAACGTGGACACCGAGCGGCTCCAGCTCAACGAGGACACCCTCTGGGCGGGCGGGCCGTACGACCCGGCCAACCCGGGGGGCGCCGACGCCCTGCCGCAGATCCGGCAACTGGTCTTCGACGGCCAGTGGGAGCAGGCGCAGTCGCTGATCGACCGGACGATGCTCGGAAGGCCGGCCGGTGAGCTGGCCTACCAGCCCGTCGGCGACCTCGTCCTCACCCTCCCCGGCGCGGGCGGAACGTCCGAGTACCGGCGGTGGCTCGACCTCACCACCGCCACCACCGCGGTGACCTACGTGGCGAACGGGGTGCGCTTCCAGCGCGAGGTGATCGCCAGCGCACCGGATCAGGTGATTGTCATGCACCTGACCTCCGACACGCCTGGCTCGGTCTCGTTCACGGCCACGTTCGCCAGCCCGCAGAACGCCTCGGCCTCCAGCCCCGACGCGACGACGATCGCCTTGGACGGAGTCTCGGGCAGCATGGAGGGCATCGCCGGCTCGGTCCGGTTCCTCGCGCTGGCCAGGGCCGTCGCCGAGGGAGGCACGGTATCCGGCTCGGGCGGCACGCTCCGGGTGGAGAACGCCGACAGCGTGACACTGCTGATCTCCATCGGCACCAGCTACGTCGACTACCGGACCGTGGACGGCGACTACCGGGGCATCGCCTACGAGCACCTCGACGCCGCCCAGGGCAGCACGTACGACGACCTCCGCAGCCGGCACGTGGCCGACTACCGGGAGCTGTTCGGCCGGACCACCCTCGACCTCGGCCGTACGGGGGCCGCGGACCAGCCCACGGACGTCCGGATCGCCCAGCACGGCGGTGCCGACGACCCGCAGTTCTCCGCGCTGCTCTTCCAGTACGGCCGGTACCTGCTGATCTCCTCCTCGCGGCCGGGCACCCAGCCGGCCAACCTCCAGGGCATCTGGAACGACCAGATGGCCCCGCCGTGGGACTCGAAGTACACCCTCAACGCGAACCTGCCGATGAACTACTGGCCGGCCGGCTCGACGAACCTCTCCGAGTGCCACGAGCCGGTGTTCGACATGATCGACGACCTCACGGCGACCGGCGCCCGTACGGCACAGGTGCAGTACGGCGCCCGCGGCTGGGTCACGCACCACAACACCGACGCGTGGCGGGGGACCTCGGTCGTGGACGGGGCGTTCTGGGGCATGTGGCAGACCGGCGGAGCGTGGCTCGCCACCCTGATCTGGGACCACTACCAGTACACCGGTGACGTCGGCTTCCTGCGCGCCCACTACCCCGCGATGAAGGGCGCCGCGCAGTTCTTCCTCGACACGCTCGTGACGGAACCGGACCTGGGGTGGCTGGTCACCAACCCGTCGAACTCGCCGGAACTCGCCCACCACTCGAACGCCTCCGTCTGTGCGGGTCCCACCATGGACATGCAGATCCTGCGTGACCTGTTCGACGGCTGCGCCCGCGCCGGCGAGATCCTGGGCGAGGACGCCGACTTCCGCGGCCAGGTCCTGGCGGCCCGGGAGCGCCTGGCCCCGATGCGGATCGGCGCCCGCGGCAACATCCAGGAGTGGCTCTACGACTGGACGGAGACCGAGCAGTACCACCGGCACGTCTCGCACCTCTACGGTCTGCACCCCGGCAACCAGATCACCAGACGGGGCACACCCGAGCTGTTCGAGGCCGCCCGCCGGACGCTGGAGCTGCGTGGTGACGACGGGACGGGCTGGTCCCTGGCCTGGAAGATCAACTTCTGGGCGCGCATGGAAGAGGGCGGCAGGGCGCACGACCTGATCCGCGACCTCGTGACGCCGGACAGGCTCGCGCCCAACATGTTCGACCTGCACCCGCCGTTCCAGATCGACGGCAACTTCGGTGCGACGTCCGGCATCGCGGAGATGCTGCTGCACAGCCACAACGGCGAACTGCACCTGCTGCCCGCCCTGCCGTCGGCCTGGCCGAACGGGAGCGTCGCCGGCCTGCGCGGACGCGGCGGGTACACGGTCGGCGCCGCCTGGACCGGGGGCCGGGCCACCCAACTCTCTCTCACCCCCGATCGCGACGGAAACGTGAAGGTCCGCAGCCAGATGTTCCGCGGTGGTTACGAAGTCCTCGATATGACGAGCGGCGATCCCGTGCAGCCGCAACAGACCGAGTCGGATCTGATCGAGTTCACCGCGCTGTCCGGGCACCCGTACCGTGCGAACGCCCTGGGATCGCGGCGTAGCGGAGAAGGCGTGTGAACGCCCGCCCGTCCGCCGCCTGAGGGCCGGGCCCCACACCCGCGAGCGTGCTGCGCACGCTCGCGGGTGTGTCGCAGGCTAGTCCGCCGCGAGTTCGAACCGCGCCACCCGGACGCTGCCTCCGAGCGCCCTGGTCGCGTGGTTGAAGATCGCATAGCGGTAGCCCATGAAGAACTGCCAGGCGTTGTTGAGCGTGAAGGCCGGCCCGAACTCGCTGAAGCCGCTGCCGTCGGTGCTGTACGAGAACCGGGCCTGCCGTCCGCTCCCGGGCCGGATGTCGGCCTGGACGCGCAGCCAGATCCGGCTGCCCGAGAAGCTTGTGCTCGCGCGCTCGGTGCCGGTGCCCGTGGTGTTCCAGTTGCCGTCCATGGTCAGGCCGTCGACCATCACCACCCGCGTCGTGCCGCCGTCGCGCTTGAGCCCGATCCAGGCGGAGGCGTCGCGCAGCATGGCGAGACCAGCGCGGTCGCCGTCGGCCATCTGGGAGCAGTCGAGTTCGACGGTGGCGGTGGAGCCGGGTCCCTGGATGCGGTGGGTCAGCGTGTTGCGGGCGCTGTACAGGTCGTTTGTCACGGTCGCGGTGCTCAGCGTCAGCCCGTCGCCGACCGAGAACCTGCCGGTGTCGGGGTTGTGGTTCCACTCCCACTGCGGGCCGAGCGCGCTGCCCTCGAAGGTGTCGACACCGGTCATGGGGGCGACCGGGCGCAGCGGCAGCGGTGCGGTGTACGACTGTCCCCAGGCCCCGCCCACGAGCTGGAGGGTGGGCCAGCCGTCCCAGCTCCACGTGATCGGGGCGAGCGCCGGGACCCGGCCGCCGGGGTAGGCGTCGATGAAGGCCATGTAGTGCCACTGTCCGTCCGGGGTGCTCACCAGGCCGCCCTGGTGCGGCACTCCGCCGCCGGAGATCGGTCCCGGCAGGTCGAGGAGCACCTGGCGCATCTCGTACGGGCCGAACGGGCCGGAGCTGGACTTCAGGATGTACTGGCCGTTGGCCGGGCGGGTCAGGAAGATGTAGTAGTTCCCGTTGATCTTGTAGAAGCGGGCTCCCTCCAGGGTGCCGACGCTCGACGGGGTGCTGAACACCTGCTGGGAACGGACCTGGCTGCGTGCGTCCGGCGCGAGCTGGGCGACGTGGATGGCGGTGTTGCCGTAGGCCACGTACGGGGTGTCGTCATCGTCGAAGAGCAGTCCGGCGTCGTAGTAGACCTCGCCGAGTGAGGCGTGTCTGGTCCAGGGTCCCTCGACGGACGCGGCGGTGTAGAGGTACGTACGGGCGAAGTCGATCTGGCCCAGCCAGTAGAACGTGCCGTTGCTGGGACGGTAGCCCAGCGAGGACGCCCAGATGCCGCGGACGTAGCCGCGGCCGCCGTTCAGGTCGTACTTGTCCCCGAAGTCCAGCACCGGCACCGAGTGGCCGGCGAACTCCCAGTTGACCAGGTCGTAGGAGCGCAGGATGGGTGCGCCCGGGGAGTAGTGCATGGTGGAGGCGGAGTAGTAGAAGGTGTCGCCGACGCGGATGATGTCGATGTCCGCGAAGTCCTGCCACAGCACGGGGTTGGTGTAGGTGTCCTGCGCGGCGGCAGGCCGGGCTTGCGCGGTGTGCGCGAGGGGCAGCGTGGTCGCGGCGGCCAGGCCGGTGGCGGCCGTGAGCACCTTCCGCCGGCTCCAGGGGCTCTGTGGGTCGGACATGGGGGGTCCTCTCCTCGTTCGTAGGGGTCAGGTGCGGGTCCACTGCTGGCCGGCCTGTCCGTCGCAGGCGGCCAGGACCAGCCGGGAGCCGTTCGCGGTGGCCCCGCCTTCCGGCTCCAGGCACAGCCCGGCGTGCACGTTGCGGATCGATCCGTCGGCGGCCAGGGTCCACTTCTGGTTGTCCTGGCCGTTGCAGGACCACGTGATCACCGGGGTGCCGGCGGTGGTTCCCTCGTTCTCCGCGTCCAGGCACTTGTCGCCGAAGACGCGGATCTCTCCGCCCGCCCACGTCGTCCAGAGCTGGTTGGCGGCGGTGTGGCAGTCCCAGAGCAGGACGGTGGCGCCGGGGGCGGTGGCGGCTTCCTCCACGTCCAGGCAGCGGCCGGAGCCGGTGCCGCGGATCCCGGCGGTCTCGGCGGCGAGCGGCGTACCGCCGGTGACCCGGAACGCCGTCACGCCGTGCGCCGGTACGCTCGCGGTGATCTCGCCGTCGGTGTCCGACGTGGCGCCGGTCCACAGGTCGGTGAGGGTGAACGGCCCGCCGGTGAGCCCGATCTGTGCGGGCGAGGTGCTGAGCGTGGCGGTGCTGTCGCCGCGGTTGAACAGTCCCACGGCGACCGAGCCGTCGGCCAGGGGCTTGGCGAAGACCTCGGTGGCGCCGTCGTCGCGTACCCGCCGCCCGCCGGCGCCCAGGGAGTCCTGGTTCACCTCAAGCAGCCGCTCGTTGCGCAGCACGGCGCTGACGTCGGCGGACATGGTGCGGATGTCGTTGCCCGCCATCATCGGCGCGGCCATCAGCGCCCACAGAGTGAAGTGCGAACGGGACTCGGTGAGCGACAGCCCCGGCCGGCCGACGACCAGCATGTCCGGGTCGTTCCAGTGGCCCGGGCCGGCCTGGGCGGCGAGCGGGGCGTTGACGTCGACGACGTTGCCGACGCCCATCGGGTAGCTGTTGACGTTGCCGTTCTGCCAGATGTCGAGCAGGTCCTCGGTGGTGCGCCACAGGTCGGCGACCTCGCCCCAGTTGTACGTGGGGCCGGTGATCGCGTGGAAGCTGTTGGGGTTGATGCTGAAGACGATGGGCCGGCCGGTGTCCCGCAGCGCGTCGCGCATCAGGGAGAACCGGGCCACCTGCTCGTCGCGGGTGCCGTCGGGCGAGCACCAGTCGTACTTGAGGTAGTCCACGCCCCAGGAGGCGAAGGTGCGGGCGTCCTGCACCTCGTGGCCCATGCTCCCCGTCGAGCCTGGGAACGTGCCGACGCGCTGCGCGCAGGTGCGCTCGGTGGGTACCTGGTAGATGCCGAACTTCAGGCCGCGGTCGTGGATGTAGTCGCCCAGCGCCTTCATTCCGCTGGGAAACTTCGTGGGATGGGCGCGCAGGTTGCCCTGGTCGTCCCGCTGCGGGTCGAACCAGCAGTCGTCGACGACCACGTACTCGTAGCCCGCGTCGCGCATGCCCGAGCTGACCATGGCGTCCGCCGCCTGGCGGATCGTCTCCTCGGTGACGCCGCAGCCGAAGCTGTTCCAGCTGTTCCAGCCCAGCGGCGGGGTGACCGCGGGGCTGCCGGGCGCGGCCACGGCGGCCGGCTGGTACGGCGCGGTGGCGGACAGCGTCAGCGCCGCGGCCGTGACCGCGAGCAGACGGGCCAGGCGCCTTCGTGAGCGGGTGAGCATGGCGGCTCCTTTCGCCGCGCCCGTCCCGTGGGTGTCCCACTCGTCACGGGACGGGCGGTTCCTTGCGGCAGTGAGGTGGTGGCAGGCGGAGTCGGTCTGTGCGGGCACGACCGCCCGGTCCGTGTACGGACCGGGCGGTCGTGCCCTGTGCCGGCTGTCAGTAGCCGTAGATCATCTTGTAGGCGACCTCGGGCAGGAACTCCCCGGCCGAGGAGCCCGATCCGACACCGCAGTCGCCGTCGGACTCCCCGGGGGTCTTGAGCCACAGGAGCATCTCGGCGCCGCCGCCCTCCTGCGTCGGCGTGCCGATCTTGCGGCCGCCGGGGTTGCACCACTCGCCGTTCGAGCCGTTGCCGTTGCGGCTGGTGTCCACGACGAACGGGCGGCTGTAGCCGTAACGCTGGCTCAGTGCCTGGTTGACGCCGCCGGCGTAGGACACGTTCTCCGAAGTGGGGAAGTAGTTCGAGACGTTGAGGGAGAAGCCCCTGGCCAGGCTGAGGCCCGAGGCGTTCAGACGCTCGGCCATGGTCGAGGCGTCGACCCAGCCGGGGTTGCCCGCGTCGAGGTAGAGCCAGGCGTTCGGCGCGGCGGAGCGGAATGTCGAGAGGGCGTTGGTGAGCATGGTCTGCCGCTCGTTGATCTGCTCCGGGGACATGCAGTTGTAGTCGCCCAGGGCGTCGGGCTCCAGGACGACGACGGCCGGGCGGCTGCCTATGCCGCGGGCGAAGGCGTCGATCCACCCGGCGTACTCGGACGGGGAGGAGGCCCCGCCGCCGGAGTGTCCGCCGCAGGCGTCACGGCCGTACATGTTGTAGGCGACGAGGAGCGGCAGCTTGTCGGCGGACTGGGCGGCACCGGTGTAGGAGCTGACGGCGGAGGAGATGTCGCCGCTCCAGGAGCCGAACCAACGGGCCATGGGGACGTTGGCGATGGAGTCGCGGATCGCGGCTGCCCGGCCGTCCCCGGGGTTGGCGGCCGACCAGACCGCGGGGCTGGAGTTCGGGTCGACGTAGAAGCCGCTGGTCATGGCGAGCGGGCCGGGCGTCGCCTGCGCAGAGGGCGACGAGGTCAGGAACAGCGGCAGAGCGAGGAGCGCTGCCACCGCCCCGCGGATGAGTGTGCGCATCGGTGAACCTCATTCAGGAAGGGGGGTACGCCGCCTGGCCTTCGTCCTGGGCCCGCGGCATGGAGGTGCGACGACGTCGAGCTGCGGCACTCTGAGCACGAGTGGCGCGCGGGAGCGATGAACTGGGAGCGCTCCCATATTGCGGCGGAGCTTCGCGCGTACTGCTGCCCATCGTGTCCGTGCTGATGGGGACCTGTCAAGAGTTGCCGCAGCCGCGCCCTTCACCGGAGCACGGGGAGTCGTTATGGTCCTCAGACTGGAAGCGCTCCCGGAAGCCGAGGGGGAGGCGACTTGTCAGCCACGCTCGGAGAGGGGCCGGGGGTCCATGACGCAGGAGCCGCGCCGGCAGCCCACGCTCGACGAGGTGGCCGAGCGTGCCGGCGTCTCCCGCTCGGCAGCCTCCCGGGTGCTCAACAACGCGCCCCACGTCAGCCCCGAGAAGCGTGCCGCTGTCCAACGGGCCATCAGGGAACTCGACTACGTGCCGAACACGACGGCGCGGTCACTGGCCACCCGCCAGCGGGGCGCGGTCGCGCTCGTCATCTCGGGCGAGGCTCCGTCGATCTTCGCGGACCCGTTCTTCGCCAAGGTGATCGTCGGCGCGTCCGCCGCCCTGGAGGAGGCCGACCTGCACCTGATGCTCTGCCTCGCGGCGAGCGACCGCAGCCGGCAGCGCCTGGCGGGACTCCTGCGCGCCCGGGGCGTCGACGGCGCGATGCTCATGGCCGTCCGCGAGCACGACCCCGTGCTGACCATCGCCCGGGAGGCCGAGGTCCCGGTCGTCTTCGGCGGGCGTCCGCCGGGCTGCGAAGCACCGTCGTTCGTCGACGTCGACAACGCCGGCGGCGCCCGCGAGGCCACCGAGCATCTGCTCGCCCGCGGACGGCGGCGGGTGGGCATGATCTGCGGACTGCCCGACACCGAGGTGGGCCGGGCGCGCCACCGCGGCTACCGGGAGGCCATGCTCCTCGCCGGACTGCAGCCCCTCCCGCCGGAGTACGGAGACTTCACCGAATCCAGCGGCGCCGCGGCGATGGCGGCGCTGCTGGAGCGGCAGCCGGAGCTGGACGGGGTGTTCGCCGCCAACGACAACATGGCGGCCGGCGCCCTGCGCGCGCTGCGCGGCGCGGGCCGCGCGGTACCCCGGGATGTCGCGGTCGTGGGCTTCGACGACCTCGACATCGCCCGGATCGCCGAACCGTCGCTGACCACGGTCCACCAGCCCATCCAGGCCCTCGGCAACGAGATGGCCCGCGTGCTCGTCGGACGCCTCGCCGGCGAGGAACCCAGCTCCCTGATACTCCCCACCCACCTCGTCGCCCGCGCCAGCACGTGATCGGCGCCCCCGGCCACGGCGCCCCCGGTCACGACGGCCGCGAGGCCGGCGCGGGCCACGCGGGCCCGGAGCCGCGGGAGGGGGCCCGGCGGGCGCCGGCCGTCGGCTCTGCGCACCTCAACCGCCGTACGCGGAGGACATATCGCATATACGCCGCGTTGTCACCGGCCGAGGCCGCTCGGCGGCTCAATTCCGCCTTGGGTAAAGGTATGTACCTGAGCGAAACTCCTGACGGTCTGGTCTCCCAGCAGCATTCCGCCGGGGTCCGGGCGACTCCTCCGCAGCCCCCACTAGGAGACACTTCATGAAAAGTCCTTACTTCGGCGCCGGGGTTCTTCTCACGCTGACCGCGGCGGGTGCGCTGGCGCTGACCGGCGTCTCATCGGCTTCCGCAGCACCCCCGGCCTTGTCGTCCTCGTCTTCCCCGGCTACGTCGGTCGCGTCCGCCACCTGGACGCTGGAGCAGTCGGACCAGGAGGTGTGCAGTCGCCCGGACACCGGTCCCCACAACTTCTACTTCCTTGCCCCGGTCACCGGATCCACCACGAAGCCCATCAACCTCGAACTCCAGAACCTGCCCGCCAACGTGACCAGCAAGGGCGGCACGATCCACCCCGGCGAACTCAACGAGAACGGCGAGTTCAACGGCTTCGTCCATGTGGCCATCGGGCCGACCCCGGCCGGCGAGTACGACATCGAGCTGGTGGCCTCGGACGGCACGGAGACCCAGAGCAGCCCGGCGCGGATCTCCATCAGGGCCGCTTGCTGACACTTCGGCAGAACGCACTCACGTGGCGCCCGGCCGGTCACGCCGGGCGCCACGGCGTGACCGGACTCCCCCCGCCGTGCCGCCCCATCCACCCCTCCAACCTTCCGCACCGAGCCGCGTGTTGCGGAACTGTGCTGACGCCCCGTCGGATTCGCGTACGCCGGATCGGCGGGGGCCGGACGGCTATCGTGTCGAGGTCACGACACCGGTGACGGTTCTGTACACGGGCACAGGGTGAGGAGCATGGAGTGGGGGACGACACGGTGGCCGACGGGCCCGGGCGGCTGATAGCGGGGCGGTACCGCTTGGTGGAGCGGATCGGCCGCGGTGGCATGGGCACCGTCTGGCAGGCCGAGGACGAGGTTCTCGGCCGGCACGTGGCGCTGAAGAAGCTGCACCTGCCGCCGCACCTGAAGGACGCCGAGCGCGCCACCCTCTTCGAGCGCACGAGGCGCGAGGCGCGCAGCGCCGCCCGGATCACTCATCCCCACGTCGTGGTGGTGCATGACGTGGTGGACGACGCGGGGCTGCCCTGCATCGTCATGGAGCACGTGCCCGCCCCCGCGCTCGACGAGGTGTTGAAGAAGGACGGCCCGCTGGCCACCGCCGAAGCGGTGAGAATCGGTCTCGGCGTGATCGCGGCGCTGCGGGCCGCGCATGCCGCCGGCGTCCTCCATCGCGATGTGAAGCCCGCGAACGTCCTGCTCGCGGCCGACGGGCGGGTGGTCCTGACGGACTTCGGAATCGCGGTCACGGCCGACACCTCCACCCTCACGCGCACCGGGGAACTGGTCGGATCCGTCGACTTCTGCGCTCCGGAACGCCTCAGGGGTGCGGACCCGGCTCCCGCGTCCGACCTGTGGTCCCTGGGGGCGACCCTCTACCAGGCCGTGGAGGGGCGCCCGCCGTTCCGCCGGGTGACGCTCCTCGAAACCGCCTACTCGATCGCCGCCGACCCACTCGAACAGCCGACCGGCGCCCAGCCGTTGGCCCCGCTGATCACGGAGCTGCTCGCCAAGAAGCCGGAGGACCGCCCCTCGGCGGCGGAGGTGGAGCGGCGACTGCGGCAACTGGCGGACGCCGGGCCTGTCGCGGACACCCGCCCCACCGTTCCCGAGCACCCTGCCCCCGCGCCGCTGCCACCCCCGGCGGCGTACGAAGGGGAGGCCGCCACCACCGATCACCGGCGCGGCCGGGGACGGCGCATGGGCGTCTGGGCGGCCGTCCTGGCCGTCACGGTCCCGGCGGCCCTGGCCGGCGTCTACCTCGCGCTGCCCGACGACGACAAGACTCCCGGCAAGGCCGACGGTAAGAAACCGTCAGTGAGCGCCACCCCCGAAAAACCCGGTCCGTCCCCCGTGCCCGAGGGCTACCACCTGGTGCGGGAGGAGGAGTTCGGCATCTCCTTCCCGGTGCCCGAAGGATGGACCCGCAAGGATCTGGACGAGGAAGGCGAGGGCATCGCCTACATCGACCCGACCGGAATGGCCGGTCTGCGCGTCGTCGCGCTCGACTACGCGAGCAGCGATCCTCTGCAGAACATGAAGGACAACGAGGCGAAGTCCATCCAGGAGGGGAAGCTGCCCGGCTACCACCAACTGCGCATGCAGAGCACGACTTACCGGGACATCCCGGCGGCGATCTGGGAGTTCACCTGGCAGGGCCGGGCCCGCGAGTGGCGCGCCCGCAACCTCGGGTTCGGACGGCCGGGCGAGAAGGAGTACGCGATCTACCTCTCCACGCCCAGCACGGACTGGGACCGCCACGAGCCGGTGTTCGACCACGTGAGCGAGGGAATGCGCCTCGGCGGCGACGCCCGGCAGGCACGCTGACCCGGCGCCGGCCCGGTCACCGCGCCAGGCCGTGGCGCGCCGGGCGACCGCGTCTCCCCATCCGTCGTCGGGAACTGACCGGGCGGGAGCCCCGGACCTTCGACGAGTTCCTGGCCGCACGGGCCGGGAACCCTTGAAACCTCGGGCGGCACGGGGCCTCATCGATCCCCCCGAGGCGGCGTGACAGGTCGTCTGGACCGGCCGCCTGCCCGCCCGGACCCGGCCGGATCCGCCCGGACCCGGCCGGGCGTAGCCGTTCGGTCCCGGCGGGGAGGGGGAAGAGAGGTGGGGAGACACCGGTCCGGTCCGCGGCGGGGACAGGGACAGCGGCCGGCCCGCGTGGCTCGTACCTCTTCCGTGAGGGGCCTCTACCAAGGAGGAAACACCGCCATGTCACCGTTACGGTCATCGCGCGCGGGTGCCGTCGCCGCCGCTGCCGTCGCCGCGCTCACCCTGTCCGCCGCCGCGGCCGGGGCCGCGCCCCCCGCCTCCGGCTCCGCCGCCGCGGCGGAGTCCGAACTGACGCTGTCGGTCATCCCCGAGAACCCGACTGCCGAGAACCCGCGCTCCATCGTCGCCCTCGACTGCGACCCGGACGGGGGCAACCACCCCGATCCGGCCTACGCCTGCCGGATCCTGGCCGGGGCCGGAGGGGTCTTCGAAGACATCCCGCCGTCGTCCTCGGGGTGTCCGGACGTGTGGGATCCGGTGACGGTCACCGCCACCGGCACCTGGCGCGGCCGCACCGTCGACTACAGCGAGACCATCACCAACCGGCTGTGTGCAGAGGTCGAGACGAACGACGTGTTCGCGTTCTGACACCCGCTCGCCCGCTCCGGCCCGACGCCGGCGCATGACGAGCCCCCCTGCCGTCCTCCGTTTCCGGAGGGCGGCAGGGAACTGCCGGGCGTGGCCTCTGCTTCGCGGCGCCTTTTCCCCGGTAGATACGGCATCCCGGCACGACACCCGGCACGGTTCCCCGGATGCGGCCGGTGCAGACGGCACAGCCCGGCGGAAAAACCCATTCCGCCGCCACCCGAAGCCCGCATTCCATTGCCGCAGCATGAAATCCGTATGACGCCTCGCCCTCGCGCCCGGTCCACCCCGGACGGTAATCACCGCAGGTCGCAGGCTGAATCGGCGGCGCCAAAAGACCCGTATCGCCCCCTCCCGGAACGCGGCTCGCCCATTCCGGCGTCCGGACATCCCGTTGACCGCCCTTTCGCGGCGTGCTCGTATTTCAGGCATGAGGAATAACCGCTCAGCTCACACGGTGCTTCTGGAGCCGTTCTGGCCCGGCCGCCGTGGCAACCACTTCGACGAGATCTGTCACTGAGCCACTTCTTCCTTTCCCGCGCAGCCTGCACCCCCCTCCGCGGGCGACGACCCTGAGCTGCCGCCCCTGTTTTCCCGGCCCGTCACGACCGGAGCGCTCCGGTGTGACGCGTCCGGACGTGGCGGGAATCGCCGTGCCGCCGGCGGACCCGACCACCCCGACCGTGGAGTCCCCGATGTCGTGCTGCACCCCCTCCGCCACCGGAGGCCACCACTTCGGCCACGCCGCCGCCCCCGCGGGCGGTGACCGGCTCATCGCCACCATCCCCACCGGTCCGCCCGGGCCCTTCCGCCCGGCCGCCGGAGAACGCGTGACGCGGAATCAGGTGCCGGTGCCCGGCGGCACGTTCACGATGGGCGACGGCTTCGCCGAGGGCTACGCGGCCGACGGCGAGGGCCCCGTCCACCAGGTCTCCCTCGACCCGTTCCTCATCGACGCGACGACCGTCACGAACGCCGCGTTCGCCGCCTTCGTCAAGGACAGCGGGTACGTGACCGAGGCCGAACAGCTCGGCATGTCCGCCGTCTTCCACCTCTCGGTGCAGGCCGATCCCGCCGACGTGCTCGGACGCGCCACGGGAACGCCCTGGTGGCTCGTGGTCCGCGGCGCCTCCTGGCGCCGCCCCGCCGGGCCGCTCTCCTCGATCACCGCGCTGCAGAACCACCCGGTGGTCCAGGTGAGCTGGAACGACGCACAGGCGTACTGCGCCTGGGCCGGCAAGCGGCTGCCGACAGAGGCCGAGTGGGAGTACGCGGCCCGCGGCGGCCTGGAGGGCCGCCGCTTCCCGTGGGGCGACGAGCTCCGGCCCCGGGGCCAGTGGCGGTGCAACATCTTCCAGGGCACGTTCCCCACCCGCGACACCGCCGAGGACGGGCACGCGGGCACCGCGCCCGTGCGGTCGTACCGGCCCAACGGCCTCGGCCTGTGGAACACGGTCGGCAACGTCTGGGAGTGGTGCGCCGACACCTTCGCGGCCGACACCTACGCCGCGCGCGCCGGCCACGCCCCCGTGCACGACCCGCGCGGCCCGCTGCACGACCCGGGCCCCACGGCCCGCCGGGTCATGCGGGGCGGTTCGTTCCTGTGCCACGACTCCTACTGCTACCGCTACCGGGTCGCCGCCCGCAGCGGCAACACGGCCGAGTCGGCGGCGGCGAACATCGGCTTCCGCTGCGCCAACGACGCCGGCTGACGCCCGCGCCGCGCTCGTCCCGTCCCGCACCCCCGCGTCCCGCGCCCTCGCCTCCCGTACACCCGCCCCGCACCTGCCCACCCGAACCCGCCACGTCCGGGCCCCGCCGCGCCCCGGCCCGTCATCCATGCGTGCCGCACCCGCACCCCGACCGCACCCGATCCCACCGGAGGAACCTCCCGATGACCAAGACGACGACCGCGAGGAAGAGATCCGCACAGCTCGGACTGCTCGCCCTCCCCGCGATCCTCACCCTGACCACGCTCGGCGCCGCCCCCGCCGCCGACGCCGGCCCGCCCGGCGGCGACTCCGCACCCGGGGGACCCGGAGGCCAGAGGCCCAACATCGTCTACGTCCTCGCCGACGACTTCGGCTGGACGAACCTCAGCACCGGCCTGACCAACGGCGGCAACGCGAACGACTACTACGAAACCCCCGCGCTGGAGCGGATCGCCCAGGAGGGCGTGGCCTTCGACAACGCCTACACCGCGGTCAACTGCACCCCGACACGCAACGCCCTGCTCACCGGGCTCCACGCACCCCGCCCGCAGAACAACGTCTACCTCGTCGGCAACCTCAACCGCGGCGGCGACGACACCCTGCTGTACGGCCCGCCCCAGGGCCGCGAAGACGGCTCCAACGCCCTGGACCCCGCGGCCGTCACCGTCGGCGAACGCCTCCAGGGCGCCGGCTACCGCACCGGGTACATCGGAAAGTTCCACGTGACCCGCAGCGGCGCGGACGTCACCTCGCTGCACGGCTTCGACGAGAACCTCGGCGGCACCGGCGCGGGCGCACCCGGGGCCTACCACGCCGCCGACGGTGAGTTCGTGCAGAACGTCGGGCCCGAACTGGACGCGTACGCCGCCGACTACACCCGGGAGTACGTGGACGAGAACATCCGGCCCTACAGCCAGGGCGTCGACCCGGCCGACCTGGACGCGCTGGTCGGTACGGACAAGCACGTCTCCGACGCGCTGGCGGACGCCACCATCGACTTCATCGACCGCGCCGGCGAGGACGGCGGCGACCCCTTCTTCGCGTTCCTCAGCACCTATGCCGTCCACACCCCGGTCGGCGACCGGCAGGCCCGCGCCGACCTGCTGGCCAAGTACCGGGCGAAGGAGCCGGGCACGGGTCCGTCCGTCCCGGCGTACGGCGCCCTCACCGAGGGTCTCGACCAGAGCGTCGCCCGCGTGGTGGACCACCTGGAGACCACCCCCGACCCGGACAACCCCGGCCACCCGCTGGCCGACAACACCGTTCTGGTCTTCCTGGGGGACAACGGCGGCGTGGAGCGGTTCACCGACAACGGCCCGCTCCGCGGGAGCAAGGGCGAGTTGCGCGAGGGCGGCATCCGCGTCCCGCTCATCGCCTGGAGCGCCAACCCCGAGCTGGTGGACGGCGGCCGGGTCGACCACACCCCCGTCTACGCGACCGACCACCACGCCACGATCGCCTCGCTCGCCGGGGCCCGCATCCCCCGCCACCAGCCCCTCGACGGGCTCGACCTGAGCGGCCTGTTCAAGGACCCCGGCGCCCGGCTGCACCGCGACGCCCTCTACTGGCACCTGCCCGGATACCTCATCGACGAGCACCGGGACCAGCGCCCGCAGTCGGTGATCCGCTCCGGCCGCTGGAAGCTCACCTACTCCTACGAGGACCGCTCCTGGGAGCTGTACGACCTGCAGAAGGACATCGGGGAGGCGCACGACCTCGCCGCGGAGCGGCCCGAGCTGGCAGGGCGGCTGGGGCGCGACCTGATCCGCTGGCTCGACGACCTCGACGCGCCGCTGGCGACCCTCCGCGAGGGCCGCGACCCGCTGGAGTTCACCGTCTCCGGCACCGCCTACGCCGACGGCGAGGTCACCCGGCACCGCGGCGAGACCCTCGTGGTCCGGCCGGGTGAGGAGGTGCCGCTGGTGCTCCCGTCTGCGGACCGCCCCTGACGTAGGGCGCCGCTACCGCCCCCGTCACCACCCCCGGACCCGGGTCCCCGGACCCGGGTCCCCGGACCCGGGTTCCGGCCCTCTGCTCCCCGGCCGCCCCGCCGCACCGCACCGCGGTGGGGCGGCCCGTCCCGCGCACCACCCCCCGGAGGTACCACCATGCCCAGACCAGCCCCGACCCTGACCCGGCGCGGATTCGTCGGCGGCGCCGCGGGCGCCGCCGCCGCGGGTCTCGCCGCCGCCCCCGGCGTCGCGGCGGACACCCGCTCCACGGCGGCCGGCGCCCCCGGGCGCCGCCCCGCCAACGTCGTCTTCGTCTCCATCGACGACCTCGGCTGGGACGAGATCGGCGCGTACGGCAACACGTTCAACGAGACGCCCCACATCGACCGGCTGGCCCGCGAGGGCGTCCGCTTCACCCAGGCGTACGCCGCCGCCCCCCTGTGCTCCCCGACCCGCGCCGCGCTCGTGACCGGCCTCTACCCGGCCCGCACCGGCATCACCGACTTCCTGCGGGGCGAGAACGCCGCGAGCGACAAGCACCTGCCGACCGCGTTCCGTACGGTCCCCGACGTGCTCCGCCCGCACGGCTACACCACCGGCCTGATCGGCAAGTGGCACCTCACCGAGACCTACAGCGGCCCGTACGCGGAACGCCCCGGCAACCCGTACGCCCACGGCTTCGACGAGGTGATCGCCTCCGAGCAGCGGTACATCGGCGACGGCGACTACTTCCACCCCTACGCCCACATGCCCGACCTCCCGGCCCGCGAGCCCGGCGAGTACCTCACCGACCGGCTCGCCGACGAGGCGGTCGACTTCCTCACCCGCCACCGCGACGAGCCGTTCTTCCTGCACGTCTCCAACTACGCCGTGCACACCGCGCTCGACGCCAAGCCCGAACTCGTCGCCAAGTACCAGGCGAAGCCCGGCGCCGGCACCGCGCCCAACCGCCCCGTGCTGGCCGCCATGCTGGAGAGCATCGACGAGCAGGTGGGCCGCATCGCCGGCACCCTCGCCGCGCTCGGCCTCGACCGCGACACCCTGCTCCTGGTGACCTCCGACAACGGCGGACCCAACCGCGAGGCCAACAAACCGCTGCGCGGCGGCAAGGGCGAGCTGTACGAGGGCGGCATCCGTGTCCCGCTGATCGCCCACTGGCCGGGCCGGGTGCGCGCCGGACGGGTCGAGGACGCGCCGGTCAGCACCATCGACGTGCTGCCCACCGCCCTGGAGCTGGCGGGCGGCAGTCCCGGGCGCCGGCGCTTCGACGGCGTCAGCCTCGCCCCGCTGCTGACCCGCTCGGCGCCGCTCAGGCGCGAGGAGCTGTACTGGGTCTATCCGCACTTCATCGGTGCCACCCACCCGCACGCCGCGGTGCGCTCGGGCCGGCACAAGCTGGTGCGGTACCTGCGCGACGGCCGCGAGGAGCTGTACGACCTCGCCCGCGACCCGGGCGAGACCACCGACCTCTCCGCGCGCCGGCCCGGCCGGGTGCGCGCGCTGGGCGCCCGGCTCGACAGGCACCTGGCGGAGGTCGGTCTCCTGCCCGCCCCGCCGGGCCGCGCGGCGTACCCCGTCGCCGAGCTGGAGGAGACGTTCGACGGCGACCTGGCGCGGTGGGACGTCCTGAACGTGACCGCGCACACGGGTGACGTCCACCTGGCCGACGGGCAGCTCGCCGTCAGCACCCAGGAGATGACGCACCTGGTGTTCCGGTCCGACGTGACGCCCGGCTCCGCGGAGGCGGCGGCCGTTCTGACCCCGGGCACCTTCGCCGGGGCCGGCACGCAGGACACCGTGTTCGTCGGCGTCGCCCGGGACGCGGACAACTACCTCCTCTTCCGCTACCACAACGGCCTGCGCCGTGTCGGCTGGGACCTGCGCGTGGACGGCAAACTGATCACGGCGGGCGCCGAGCCGGTGCACAACCTCGACGGCAGCGTGGACCTCACCGGCCCCGGCGCCCGCTACGCCTTCGTGCTCCGCGGCACCAGGGCCACCGCCTTCGCCGACCAGGGCGGCGGCTGGGAGTTCCTGTTCACCGCCGACACCGGCGGCGCGCTCGACCTGAGCGACCCGTCGGTGCGCCGGCAGTATCGCTGGGCGGCAGGCGTACGCCTCGACGACGGCACCCTCACCCTCGACGGCCTCACCGCACACCGGGCCTGAGGGACACCGCGGCCCCGGGGGTGACCCCGGGGCGTCCCACCCACACCCCAGGAGTCCTCACATGCCAAGCCGCCGTCGCTTCCTCGCAGCGGCCACCTTCGGGCTCGCCGCCCTGCCGGCGTTCCCCGCCGCGCAGGCCGCCGCGCCCTCGGGCGCGACCGCCCACCCGGCCGCACCCCGCCCGCGCGCCGTGCCCGCCGCCCCCGCCGCGGACGGCGACGGCGCCGGCCGCGGCGGGCGCCGCCCGAACATCGTCCTGGTGCTGGCCGACGACCTCGGCTACGGGCAACTGGGCGCGTACGGGCAGCGGCTGATCCGCACCCCCGTGCTCGACGAGCTGGCCGCCGGGGGCCTGCGCTTCACCCAGGCGTACTCCGCCGGGCCGGTCTGCGCGCCCTCCCGCGCCTCGCTGCTGACGGGGCTGCACAGCGGCCACGCCCGGGTGCGGCGCAACGGCGACCCGCGGGGCGTCGCCCTCGGCGACGACGACACCACCTTCGCCGAGGTGCTGCGCGCCCGCGGGTACCGGACGGGCCTGTTCGGCAAGTGGGGCTTCGGTCCGCAGCGCGCCGACCAGCCGAGCCACCCCAACTGGCGCGGCTTCGAGGAGTTCTTCGGCTATATCACCCACCGGCACGCCCACGAGTACTTCCCGGAGTACCTGTGGCACAACGGCGAGCGGGTCCCCTTGCCGGAGAACGCCGGCGGGCGGAAGGGCACGTACGCCGTCGACCTGATCGAGGAGCACGCCACCGCGTTCGTCGACGCGCACGCCGACGAGCCGTTCCTGCTGCTGCTCACCCCGAACGTTCCGCACGCGCCGAGCGACATCCCCGCGTACGACGACTACGCCGACCGGCCGTGGCCGGAAGCGGACAGGAAGCACGCCGCCCAGGTGACCCGCCTCGACACCCTCGTCGGCTCCGTCATCGCCGCCCTGCGGCGGCACGGCGTCGAACAGGACACCCTGCTGCTCGTCAGCAGCGACAACGGCCCCCACGAGGAGGGCGGCGTCGACCCCGACCTCTTCGACGCGGCCGGCCCGTTCAAGGGCTACAAGCGGAACCTCTACGAGGGCGGCGTCCGCGTCCCGCTCATCGCCTCGTGGCCCGGCACCCTGCGGCCCGCCGTGACGGACCGCGTCACCCCGCTGACCGACGTCCTGCCGACCGTGGCGGAGCTGGCTGACGCCCCCGCGCCGCGCGACATCGACGGCCTGTCGGTGGCACCCCTCCTCGCGCGGCGCCCGCGTCCCGCGCCCGCGCACGGGCACCTCTACTGGCAGCGCCTCGACGGCCACCGGACCTCCCGGGCCGACGCCGCCGACCGCGGGCGGCTCGGCCGGCTCGCCGAGGCCGTGCGCCGCGACGACTGGAAGGCGGTGCGGTTCGCCCCCGCGACCGACCGCTCCGCGCCCGACGAGCAGTGGGAGTTCGAGCTCTACGACCTGGCGGCCGACCCCGGGGAGACCACCGACGTACACGCCGAGCACCCCGGGGTGGTGGCCGGGCTCACCGCGCTGCTGCGCGAGTCCTGGGTGGAGACGTACCGGCGCGAGGGCTTCGGCGTCCGCGTGGCGGCGCCGGAGCCGGCCCGGCCGGGGGAGCCGGTCGCCGTCACGGCCACGTTCACCAACGCCTCGGCGCACGCCTGGGACGGCCCACGGCTCGGGCTCACCGCCCCCGCCGGCTGGCGGATCCGGCGCACCACGCCGGCCGGCCGGGGGCGGCTGGCACCGGGGGAGTCGTACGAGACCCGCTGGGAGGTGACGCCGCCCCCGGACGCCGGCGACGCCCCCGCCGTGCTCGTGGCCCGGGCCACGGCCCGCCACCACGGCGGCCCCCTCCGCTTCGACGCCAGAACCCCCGTGGCACCACCCGCCCCGGCCACCGCGGCCGAAGCCGCGTGACCGGCGCCCGGCGCCCCGTCGCCGCCCCCGGGGCGCCGGGGCGCCACATGCGATGCCCGCGAGCCGGGGAGCGGCCGGGAACCGCCTCGGCCGGCCGTAGGCCGGAGACGGCCAACAGCCGCGCCCGCGACCCGGAGGCGATCCTCGCCGCCGCCTCCCGCACGCTGGACTTCACGCGCCCCGTCGGGCTGATGATGCTGGGAGACCCGGGCAGCATCTGGGACGACGAGGAGGCGTACGCGATCCGCGACCGGCTGGTCGAGGCGCTGGCGCCGGGCAGTTGCCTGGTCTTCGAGGACGGCACCAACGCGATCAACCGCGAAGCCGCGGACGCCGCCGAGAAACCCGCGCCGAAGGCGGAGACCCGTACCGGCTGCGGGACCGCGAGCAGATGACCCAATTCCTCACCGGCCTGGAAGTGCTGCACCCGGCTTGGTCTCGGTATCGCGCCGGCGCCCCGAAGACAGCCGCTGGGCACCGCCGGACGAGGTCAACGCCTTCTGCGCGGTCGCGCGCAAGAGCTGACGCCCGCCCGCTCCCGCGGCGCGTCTGCCGGGCACAGCCGGCCGATGACGAGCCCCCGCCGAGCCGGTCCCGCTCCTGCGCGGACCCCGGCACCTGCCTACCCCCCTCAGCCCTCGGTGGCGAACTCCACCACCTCGGCTCGGCCTTCGACGCCGCCCGCCTGAACCGCGTGCACGACGCCCTGCGCGACCCCGCCACCCGGCAGCTACGGCCGGGTGCCTCGTGGATCGGCCGTCCCCGCCTGCCGAGGGACGAACAAGGGAATGACGACCCGTCAGTCCAGGCCCGCATAGATCCACTGAAAGGTGGACCGGCAGGACAAGGAGTCGGCGCGCCGCGCGGTGAGCCGGACGAACCGGCCCCCGCGCGCCACACCGCCGGTGACCTCCTGGTCTCCGGTGCCCGCGGTGATCGTGCCCTTGGCGACGGGCTTGCCGTCCGCCAGCAGCGACCAGTCCACCACGGCCGGGCAGTCCCGGACCTCTTGCTGCTCCTCGATGAACGTCCCTGCCTCCAGGCGGAACCAGCCTCGCCATTCCGTCCGGTCGTCGAGGTCTTCGCGTGTGAACCGCGTCCGGACGACGCCGGATGCGGGGATGTCCCATTCGAAGCCGGTCGGCGGGCAGGGGCCGGAGTCGGAGAAGCACACGGACTGCTTCATTTCCACGGGCGTATCGCCGGAGGCGTAATCCAGCCCCTCGGTGGGGTCCGATGCAACGGTGAAGTAGGCGAGGAGCGCGCACAGAGCCAGGACAAGGACCACACAGCCGGTCCCGGACGACCCGCCGTAGTGATACGGACCGCTATGCCCGGACACGTGCCCTCCCTCGGTCGTGCTGCCGTTGCTGACATGCAAGGGGGCACGCCTATGCGAACCGAACACTCACGAGAACTCCCCGAATCCGCTTTTCGGTCCGGCCCTCTTCTCGGCAGCAGGAATGGCAATCTGCCACCGGAGTACTACAGACTCCCCGGCGGCCATGGCGAACTCCCGGGCCCGCCAGTGGCAAGCGTGACGATCGCCGTGATGAGGAGCGCAAGAAGGAACGACCACAAGACGATCGCGAAGAGCTTTCCCCTCACCGCCCCTCCCGCTGCTACCTCCCGCTCCGTACGTGCAACACCTGATGCTACAGCCGCACTTCAAAGGATGCGCCCGGCCCGGGGGAGCCGTCCGGAAGCGGAAAGGGCGCCTTGTGACCAGTCGCAGGGCGCGGGCTGAGCAGCCTGATCCGCCGATCGCGGTGAGCTTCACGATCACGCTCGCAGAGGGTGGTGTGGACGATGACCGGCGAACCCGTGCGATCACGGGACTACGTTGGCGGTATGAGCCTCGAAGTCCCCGACCAGGTCCGCCGGACGGCCCTCGCCGACGGAAACGAATCCTGGCTGCACGAACTGCCGGGCGTGGTCGACTCGCTGGCCCGGGAGTGGTCTTTGGTGATCGGGTCCGGCATCGCGGGCGGTCACGCCGCCCTGGTCGTCGAGGTGACGCTTGCCGACGGAACTCCGGCCGTCCTCAAAATCGGTGTGCCAGGTCGGGACATCGGACCAGAGGCCATCGCGCTGCGCCTGGCGAACGGCGAGGGATGCGCGAAGCTGTGGGGCGAAGACCCGGATCGACAGGCCCTTCTGCTGGAGCGCCTCGGGGCCCCGATGCACGACACCCTCGCCGACCCCGCAAGCCGCCACAACTTGCTGTGTGACGTGGCGCTTCGCCTGTGGCGTCCGATCGGTCCCGACGCCGGCCTTCCCACCGGCGCGACGTTGGCCGAGCAGTACGCCGACCGGCTGCCGGAACTATGGGAGCAGGCGGGGCGTCCGTGTTCACCGGCCACCGTGGCGGACGCGCTGCATTGCATGGATCGCCGTCGCCTTGCCCACGACGATCGGTCCGCGGTTCTGGTCCACGGCGACATCCACGAGAGGAACGCCCTGCAGGCGACCGACGGCAGCTACAAGCTCATCGACCCGGCCGGGCTGCGGGCCGAACCGGCATGTGATCTCGGCACCATCGTCCGCTGCACCCCGGACCTCGGCGATGACCTCTGGGCACGGACTCAGCGACTTGCGTCTCGCACCGGCGTGGATGCCACCGCCATCTGGGAATGGCGAACCATCCACCGAGTCGTCAGCGGCGTCTACGCCTGCAGCATCGGCTTCCAGCCCTTCGGCGATCTGCTGCTGACCGAAGCGGACCGCCTCACGGCGTAGTCCCGCTTGGTCGTTCACCATAGACCTCAAAGCCGTGACGAAGATCGGCAAGCAGATGAGCGACGGATACCGGAGAAGATCATCACGTACTCATGGAACCGCAACCGGCGGCCTTCGTCGCCGACAACGTGTGAGACGGGAAAAGAACCCGCAGCCGTCGGTCGCCGGGTATGGGCTGCCCCCGCCTCGAAGGGTGGTCGCCGGTGCTATCCGGCGGGTTCGGGTGAGGAGCGATGCCGGGCGGGGGAGGCGGCGCCGGTGTAGCCCTGTTCCAACGAGAGTGCGCGGGCGGCCCGCAGGGCGGTCTCGGTGGCGCGGGTGCGGGCCAGGGGGTCCCGCACCCGCTGGCCCGCGGCGGCGAGGGTGATGCTGGACGTGGCCTGGCCGGTGGACCGGAACACGGGGGCGGACACTGCCCAGACGTCGTCGTCCAGTTCGTTCTCGCACACGTCGAAACCCTGCATCCGGACCTGGGCGAGATGGGCGGTCACCTGCTCCTCCGTGTGCGGGGTGTCCGCGGTGTAGGCCGTCAGCTCCTGTGCACGCAGCACCATGGCGACGGTCTCGGGAGTCTGGTACGCGAGGATGCTGCGTGCCGAGGCCGCCGCGTGCGGCGGCATGACCTGGCCCACCCGGACGAACAGGCGCAGCGGGTGCACACCCTCGACCAGGGCCACGCAGAGCAGGCGGGTGCCGGTCAGTTCGGTGAGGAATACGGTCTCGCCGCATTCCTTGGCGGCGTCCTGCATGGGGCGCGGTGGGCTGACCGCCGTGCCCTGGGAGGCGATGGCCATCGTGGACAGCTCGGTGAAGGCGGGTCCGAGGAAGTAGCGGCGGTTGCTGGGGGAGCGGGTGACGTAGCGTTCTTCGACGAGCGCGGCCATCACCCGGTGCAGGCTGCCTATCGGGATGCCCAGCTCTTCGTGTAGCTGTTGCAACGACATACCGCGCACGTGGGCCGCGATGACTCGCAGGACGCGCAGCGTTCTGGTGTAACTGTCGGTACTCAGCGGTCTGTCCGTTCGTTGAGGCCAAAGGACTGCCGGGCGGGGACAGCGGGACCGTACTGAGGCGCTGGCCACCTGTTCATGTCGTGACCGCGGTGCCCGCCGGGGGAGGGTCCTCGTCCGAGAGTAGCGCCGCGGCGCGCACCGCCACTTTCAGCATGGCGAGTTGAGCAGGGCGGTAGTCCTCCAGCCAGTCGTCGGTGGCGCGGTTGGCGTGCGCGACCAGAACGGCGCCTGCTCGCAGGCCGAGGGCCGCGGCCACGGCCAGCACCGTCTCGGTCTCCATCTCCAGTCCGTCGACGCCCAGTCCGCGCAGGACGCCCATCCTCGCGGCCGCGCGTTCTTCGTGTCCCGGAAGCGGTCGTCCCTGCCCGAGGTAGTACGAGTCGACCGTGGCGAGGGTGATCTCCGTGAGCGGTTCGTCCAGGTCGCGTGCCGCACGCCGGACGGCGGTCAGGACGGCTGGATGGGCCGCTGGTCCGGCCGCGTCGGCGGGATAGTGCGAGGCGGCGCCGCTGCCCGGCACCGCCCGGGTGGCCGAGCAGAGGGTGCCGGGGGCTATGCGGCTGGTCAGGGCGCCCATGCCGCCGGTGCGCAGCACGCTCCTGACTCCGAGCCGGGCGAGTTCGACGACGGCGATCTCGGTGGAAGGTCCTCCGATGCCGGTCGAGCAGACCGCGATTCGCCGGCCGCCGGGTGCGCGGCCGGTACCGATCCTGAACTCCCGGTTCTGGCCGAGGACGTGGAAGCCGTCGAGCACCTCGGCGGCCAGGTCGACTCGCGCGGGGTCTCCCGGGAGCAGGCAGACCGGTGGGAGGGCTTCTGCGGCGCCGACCGGGAGATGGGGCGGTGCCCCCCTGTGCCATGGATCCTGCGCGCTTCTCGCCATCGGCGACAACCTCCGTATGAGTCCCTAGGTTCCATATATGGAAACACCATGTCGCGGGAGCGTAACTTTTCGCCGTCCGGATCGCGGCTCGCGTGGCCGTCCGTGCCGCGAGAGATCGAGTGCACGTCACGGTATACACCGAATTGACGACCAGATCCAGGGCTTGACTGTCGCCGGGAAAGGGTCCAACCTCTGAACAACATTCTTGGAGGCATGTTTTCCAGATACGGAAGTCGTGCTGCGATGCCGTGCCGGTGGTTCGGAACGATGCCGCTGAGCTCCGTACGGACACCGAGCCGCCGTGACGATGAGGAGGGCTTCATGCCACACCGCTCCATACGCGCCGCTCACGGGCGTCACCGTGGCGCGTACGCCCCGGGCCCCGGACGTGCGCCTTCGGGAGTGAGGGCCGCATGAACCCCCTTCTGTCGGTGCAAGGTGTCCACAAGGCCTACGCCGCTGCCAAGCGCTCGAAGGTGGTGGCTCTGGAGGACGTCGACCTGGAGGTGGGCGAGGGCGAGATCGTCGCGCTCATCGGCCCCTCGGGGTGCGGCAAGTCGACACTGCTGAGGATGATGGCCGGCCTGGACACGGACTTCGAAGGCGACCTGACCTGGAGCGTTCAACCGCGTCCGGGCAAGGACATCGGCTTCGTCTTCCAGGAACCCGCGCTGCTTCCCTGGCGCACGGTGAGGCGCAACGTCTCCCTGGGGCTGGAGGCGCAGCGCGACACCTCGCAGCAGGGGCGCGACCGGGTGTCGGAGCTGCTCGACCTGGTCGGTCTCACCGACTTCGCCGAGTCGTTCCCCAAGGAGCTGTCCGGGGGTATGCGCCAGCGCACCGCCATCGCCCGGGCCTTGGCCTACAGCCCCCGGATCCTTCTCATGGACGAGCCCTTCGGGGCGCTGGACGCGATCACCAGGGACCGGCTCCACGACGACCTGCTGCGTATCTGGGAGTCGACCCACAAGACCATCGTTCTGGTCACCCACAGTGTCGAGGAGGCCACCTACCTCGCCGACCGGGTGGCCGTGATGTCGGCGCGGCCGGGGCGTATCAAGGCCGTGCACACCGTGCCTCTCCCGCGTGAGCGCACCCCCGAGACGAGGCAGCTCCCCGAGTTCGCGATGTTCGCCGGCATGCTCCGCCGGGAGCTGGCGTGAGCAGGGACACACTCACGCGCCGGGGCCGCCCCGAGCGAGCCGTGAAACGTCCCGCCGCGTCCGGGCTCCGCGACAGCGCCCTCCTCGGCGCGGTCGTACGGGTCCTGACGCCGGCCGCCTACGTGGCAGCGGTGCTGGCCGCCTGGAGCGCCTACGTCGCGCTGGCCGACGTACCGTCCTATCTGCTGCCCGCTCCCGGTGAGGTGCTGGACGGCGGGCTGAACCTGGTACGCGACGGCACGCTGTGGCCCAACCTCACGTACACCCTGCGCAACATCGTGCTGGGCTTCGTCGGCGGGTCTCTGATCGGGATCGCCCTGGGCTGGGCCCTGTGGGCCTCCCGCACCGTCCGGGAGATCCTCGCGCCCTACATGGTGCTGCTCCAGGCGGCTCCCAAGATCGCCGTCGCACCGCTGCTGGTGCTCTGGTTCGGGCTCAGCCCGACGTCGCAGTACGGGCTCATCCTGCTGCTGGTCTTCTTCCCGATGGCCATGGCCACGATGCTCGGGCTGAAGGATGTGCCCGCGGACATCAGCTCCCTGGGCCGGCTGCTGCACCTGTCCCGGTGGCAGTACCTGTGGAAGATCCAGCTCCCCGCCGCCCTGCCCGCGCTGCTGGCCGGCGCCAAGATCGCCGTCATCGACGCGATGACCGGCGCGTTCCTGGCGGAGTACCTCGCCTCCGAACGCGGCCTGGGCTACCTCATGGTGCTCGGTAACACCTCCAGTGACACCCCCCTGCTGATGGCCGCAGTCCTCATCACGGTCGCGGTCGGGCTCCTCGGTTTCGGTCTTGTCTCCCTGGCCGAACGCAGGCTCCTGCGCGGACGCCGCTGAGTTCTCCCTCCCTCTTCGCCCTAAGGAAAGATCATGAACAGAAGGCCCCTGAAGCTGGCCGGTATCCCCGCCCTCGTGGCCGCCGCGGCACTCCTCGCCGCCTGCAGCCCCGGCTCCTCCGATTCGACGCAGACGTCGTCCGACGGCAGCAAGAAGGTCACCATCCAGATCGACGGCGCCGCGGTGCCGTACTACGCCCCGCTGTACGAGGCCAAGGAGCAGGGCTACTTCGCCGACGCCGGCCTGGACGTCGAGTTCACCTACGCCCAGGGCTCCGACATCGTGAAGAACGTGGCATCGGGCAACGTCGACTTCGGCTTCCCGAACGGCGACTCGGTCGTCACCGCGTACGGCAAGGGCATCAAGACCAAGGTCGTGCACACCACGTACCAGGAGGGCATCGGCGCCCTGCTGTCGCAGCCTTCGGCGGACATCACGTCCCCGGCCGACCTCAAGGGCAAGACCGTCGCCGTCACCGACCTCGGCAGCCCGAACTACATCCAGCTCCAGGCGATGCTGGAGAGCGCCGGACTGGAGCTGTCCGACGTGAAGGTCCGCACCCTGGGCACCGGCGTCATCGTCGACGCGCTGAAGAACGGGCAGGTCGACGCGATCGTCTTCTCGCGCCTGCGCTACTACGCGCTCCAGTCCGCCGGGGTCGAGGTGAACCAGATCCTGAGTGACAAGTACCTGCCCTCCTTCGGCAACGTGGTCATCGCCGGCGAGGACAAGGTGAAGAACGACCCGGAGACGGTCAAGGCGTTCGACAAGGCGCTGAACAGCGGCATCGAGTACACCGTCAAGAACCCGCGCGCCGCGGTCGACATGTCGGTGAAGAAGTACGCCTCCTCCTTCAAGGGCCAGGAGGACGAGATCACCACCATCGTCGAGGACCTCTTCGCCAAGAGCCTGTGGCAGTCGGACAACACCGAGAAGAACGGCCTGGGCTCCCCGGACCTCGCGCGCTGGCAGCAGGCCATCGACTCCCAGAAGCAGTTCGAACTCCTCGACACCTCCTTCGACGCGGGTGATCTGGTGGTGAAGCCGGATGACCTCGGCTGAGACGGCCGCTCGCACCGGCCGGACGGCCGACGCCGTCCGGCCGGTGGCCATCGGCACGTTGTCCCTGCTGGCCGGCGTCGCGCTCTGGTGGCTGATCACGGCGGCGTTCGGCATACCGGCCTACAAGCTGCCGACCCCGGCGGCGGTGGCCGGCCACGCCTGGCAGCTCACCGGGGACGACGTGCTCACGGTGCACATCCAGCAGACGCTGGCCGAGGTGGTCCAGGGTGTCCTGATCGGCGCGGTGGCAGGGATCGTCCTGGCGATCCTCTTCACCCGCTGGCCGCTTGCCGAACGCTTGCTGATGCCCCTCGTCATCGTGGCGCAGGTGACCCCGAAGATCTCGATCGCCCCCTTGATCGTGCTCTGGCTGGGGCTCGGTGTCGGCTCCAAGATCGCCCTCGTGGCCCTGGTGTCGTTCTACCCCGTCATGATCAACATGGTGACGCGGCTGCGGTCCGTGCCCAGGGGGGTCGACGACCTGGCCCGCCTGCTGCGCATCGGACCGGTCGCCCGGGCCCTCAAGATCGACCTGCCGTACAGCCTGCCGGCCATCGCCGTGGGGCTGCGCCTGGGGGTTCTGCAGGCGGTGACCGCGGCGGTCATCGGCGAGTTCATCGGAGCACAGTCAGGGCTCGGCTACCTGGAGAAGCAGGCCCAGGACAACGACGACATCAAGCTGGTGATCATCTGTCTGGGGCTGCTCTGCCTCATGGCATGGGCCATGTACGCCCTCATCGGCTGGGTCGAGCGCGTGCTCACCGAGCGATTCGGCGGCTGACACCCCGCGCCCCCTCTCCCCCGATCCCCTGACGCGGAAGGCAGGCACCATGACGGAGGTTCACGACCACGATCCCGCGACGTTCGACGACCGCGACCGGCATTTCGCGGACCACGCCGCGTTCCGGACCGATCTCGCGGTCTCGCTCGGCTCCCTGCGTCTGGCCAACCCCGTGATGCCCGCGTCGGGCTGCTTCGGCCCTGAACTCGCCGCTCTCCTGCCCGTACACGAGCTCGGCGCCGTGGTCACCAAGACCCTCTTCTCGCAACGGCGTTCCGGCAACCCCTCGCACCGGCTCACCGAGAGCGCGCAGGGCATGCTGAACAGCGTGGGAATCCCCAGCCCCGGCTCGGCGGAGTTCATCCGCACGGTGCTGCCCCGCTACCGGTCGTTCGGGGTACCCGTCGTGGTGAGTGTCGGGGGCCTCACCCCGGACGAGTACCTGCGGATCACCGAGGAACTCGCCGACGCTCCCTGCGAGGCGCTGGAGGTGAACGTCTCCTGCCCGAACCTCGAGCACGGCGGGCTCACCATCGGAACGGACGCGTCGACCGTGGAGCGTGTCGTCTCCGGCGTCGTGGCGCGTACCCCGCTGCCCGTCATCGTCAAACTCACCCCGAACGTGACATCGATCGGGGACATCGCGCGCGCCTCCGAACAGGCGGGCGCCACCGCCGTGACAGTCGCCAACACCTTCCCCGGCATGGCCATCGACCTGGACGGGCGGAGCGCGGTGCTGGGCAACGGGGTGGGAGGACTGTCCGGGC
This sequence comes from Streptomyces sp. CNQ329, assembly GCF_000482585.1. Taxonomy (NCBI): domain Bacteria; kingdom Bacillati; phylum Actinomycetota; class Actinomycetes; order Kitasatosporales; family Streptomycetaceae; genus Streptomyces; species Streptomyces sp. CNQ329. The sequence continues at coordinate 36,510 of NZ_AXVU01000041.1, forward strand.
CCGCGGTCCGGCCCATGGTGCTGCGCCTGGTGTGGCAGGCCGCAGCGGCCGTCGCCATACCCGTCGTGGGGTGCGGCGGCATCAGCACTGCGCGGGACGTCCTGGAGTTCGTGCTGGCCGGAGCCACCGCCGTACAGATGGGTACCGCGACGTTCACCCGCCCGTACGCCATGACCCAGGTCCTGCGGGACCTTGAGGCCCTCTGCCGCGAACTCGGCATCACCCGTCTCGCCGACGAACGCGGCACGGTGCGGACCTGACTCTCCCGTACGGCCGGACCACACCCCCCGGCGTCCCGCCGGCCTCGCGGTCACCCAAGACCGTCCCCTCCCGGAGCCCTCATGAACCTTGACCACGTCCTCCACACGGCACCTGACACCCCCCGCGCCTTCCAGAGCGCCCGGCAACGAAGCGCCGAACTGTACGCCGACATACTCGCGGTGGCGTCCACCGGCGACGGCCGGGTCGACATCGAAGCCGTCCAGTGCCGGCCGTCCATCCTGCGCCGCACCGCGGCGCTCTTCGCCGAGGTGCTCCCGCACGGAACCGACCGGTTGGTGTGCACACCCCGGGGCATCGCCGCCACCACCGCCCTGGCACTGCACACAGGGCTGCCGTTCGCGACGGTGACCGGTGCCGGGGACGACGCCCGTCTGACCGGCGAGGCCCATGCGGGCGAACACACCGTCGTCGTCATGCCGCTGACGGGCACGGCGCAGGACGCCGCGCCGCCGGTGCACGCCGCGCTGACGGCAGGGATGCGGGTCTCCTGCGTACTGAGCGTGCTCGGTCCCGGTGACAGCAGCGTGGTGGACATGCTCCTGGAGCGGTACGGAGTACGGTTCCATGCGCTCTTCCCCGCCACCCCGTCGCCGGCCCCGCCCAGACCCGCGACCGACACGAAAGAGGAGGGTCCCCGATGACCGACAACACCTCCGCGATCCTTTCCGGCGTCCGTGAGCTCGGCGCGGCCACCGACGCCTACGGCCTCACCCTGAACACCCAGGTGTCCCCGGCCGCGACCGACCTCATCGGCCGCGCCCTCGCCGACGCCGTGCGGCACCTGGAGCCGGACCGCATCTCGGTGTGGGAGAGCAGCGACGAAGCCGTGCTCGCCCACATCGTGGCCCTGGCGACGGACGCGACCGTCCTCCGGGTCACCGACGAGTCCGGCATCACCTCCGTCAGCCCGGCGGTCACCCCCGGCGACCGAGTCGTACCGCTGGCGACGGCCTGGGAGCCGCAACCCCTCCAGGTGATGCTCGGCCTGCTGCGCGGCGCCTCCGCCGAAGTGGCCGCGGTGGCCGCTGTCCTGCACACGCCGACGCTCGCAGCCGTGGACTCCCCGCCTGTGGTGTCACTGCTCTCCGAGGCGGAAGCCTCATCGGCCGGGCTCCGATGACCGCACCGACGCTCGCCGCTCTCCCGCACGCCGACGCGGACCGGCTCCAGACGTACCTGGACACCTTCGCCGGACTGTCGGAGCCCGGCAGGGGCCCCGGCATCACCCGGCTGGCCTACACCCCACTGGAGCGCCAGGCCCACGACGTCTTCGCGGCGCACATGCGTGCGCTCGGCCTGGACGTACGTACGGACACAGCCGGCAACACGCTCGCCGAACTGCCCGGCACGACCCCCGGACTGCCGGGCCTGGGCACCGGCTCCCATCTCGACAGCGTGCCGGACGCCGGCGCGTACGACGGCATAGCCGGCGTGGTCGCGGCGATGGAGGTGGCACGACTGTTCGTCTCGGCCGACATCCGGCTCACCCGGCCCGTCCGCTTCGTGGCGTTCGCCGCCGAGGAGGGAGCCCGCTTCGGACAGGCCTGCACGGGCAGCCGGATCGCCGCGGGACTGACCGGCCCGGCCGACCTGAGGACCAAGCAGGACGCCGAGGGCGTCTCGCTGGCGCAGGCCATGACAGCCGTCGGCCTCGACCCGGACGCCACCGAGACGGCCCGCTGGCGCGAAGAGGACTGGGCCGCCTTCCTGGAGCTGCACATCGAGCAGGGCTCCCTGCTGGAATCCGAGTCCGTTCCCGTCGGACTGGTCGACCTGATCTCGGGCAGTACCCGGCTGCGCCTCGACCTCACCGGACGGGCCTCGCACACCGGGGGGACCCCGATGCGGATGAGGGCCGACGCGATGGCCGCGGCGGCGGAGATCATCCTGATGATCGAGACCCTTGCCAACGACAGCCGTCATCACGGCACCCGTGCGACCGTCGGACGCATGGATGTCTCCCCCGGGTCCCTCACCACGATCGCCGGGAGCACCGAGGTGTATGTCGACGTCCGGGACGTCGACAACGACCGGCAGCGGCTGACCGCGGCGGAGATCGTCGAAAGTGCACAGCGCATCTGCTCCCGCCGCGGGATCGGGTGCGCATCCCGGCTGCTGGCCGACGCCTCTCCCGTCATCCTCCCCAGATGGCTCCGCGACACCGTCGCCGAGGCCGCGACGGAGGCCGGGATCACGCACCGGGTGATGCCCAGCGGGGCCAGCCACGACGCACAGATGATCAACCATGTGGTGCCCACCGGCATGATCTTCGTCCCCAGTCACCACGGCGGGGTCAGCCACAGTCCCGAGGAGCTGACCCTCCCGGCCGAACTCGCGGTCGGCACCGACCTCCTGGCTTCGGGTCTCCTGCGGCTCGATGCCCGGCTGTCCGCACAGGAGACCCCAGCAGCATGAACACCCTCGACACGGACGCCGTCATACCGGTCACGGACAGCGTGACACCGCTGCCCGGGTCCGGGACCGGCCGTCCCGCCGCGACCTGGCACCGTGCCCGGGTCCTCGCCTCCACGCCGCACGGACGCGGCCACCACTTCCTGCGCCTGGAAGCACCGAGTATCGCCCGGACATGCCAGGCAGGACAGTTCGTGATGCTGACCGCCGCCCGGGACGAGGACACGGGTCCCGTTCTGCCCCGCCCCATGGCCGTATACGCCCGGGACCCGCAGGCCGGCACCATCGACATCCTGCTCGGAGTGGTCGGTGACGGCACCCGTCGCCTGGCCTCCTTCCGGCCGGGCGAGCGCATGCTGGTCGTAGGACCGCTGGGCCGGGGATTCCGGATCACCCGGGGAACGCGGCGCGTCCTTCTGGTCGGACGAGGCATCGGCACCTGTTCGCTGACCACCGTCGCCCAGGAATGCACGGGCACCGAGGTCGAGATCGTCGCCGTGGCCAGCGGCAGAAGCGCGGACCGAGTCGTAGGAGCCGACGTCTACCGGGCCGCCGGTGTGACACGACTGCACGAAGTCACCGACGACACCGGCAGCAGCGAGGTCACCCGCCTCCGGGACATGCTGACCGCAGACCTCGATCAGGCCCCTCCCCAGCAGATCATGACGTGCGGATCGGAGCGGCTGGCCCGGCTCTGCGAAGAACTCGGCCGACGCTGGGCGGCGGACGTCCAGGTATCGCTGGAAGCCCACATGGCCTGCGGCCTCGGCTACTGCCACGGCTGCGCCACCGGCACCAGGAGCGGCCCCGAGGAGTCCCCGCTGATCTGCGCGGACGGACCGGTCTTCCGCCTCACCCACCCGGACACGGACAGGTGAACGGCCCCCGGGCCGCCGGCTCCGCGGGCACGACGATCCTGCGGGGGGTCCGCCCCCTCGGCGGCGCACCCCGGGACGTGACCGTACGGGGCAGCCGGATCGCCGCCGTGACGGCCCCCGGCAGCGGGGACGGCACCGGCCCCGCGCACGTGACGACAGCCGACTGCGACGGGCTGATCATGCTGCCGGCCCTGGTGGACCTCCATACCCACCTGCGTGAACCCGGTGACACCGCCGCGGAGACCATCGCCAGCGGCACGAGGGCGGCGGCGCACGGCGGGTACTCCGACGTGCTCGCCATGGCCAACTGCATGCCGGTGACCGACACCCCCGAGCGGGTACGGCACCTCATCGAGCGGGCGGCGCGCACGGCATCCTGCCGGGTGCACCCGGTGGGAGCCGTCACCGACGGGCTCGCCGGCCGCCGGCTCGCACCCCTCGACGCCATGGCGGCGGCCGGCGCCCCGATGTTCTCCGACGACGGGGTGTGCGTCGACGACCCCGGGCTCCTGCTGCGGGCGCTGGAGGCGGCCCGCCGCACCGGAACCCTCGTCGCCCAGCACGCCCAGTGCCCCCGTCTCGTGCAGGGAGGCCAGGTCAACGCCGGCGCGGCGGCACAGGCCACCGGCCTGCCGCCCTGGCCGGCGACGGGCGAGGAAACGATCGTCGCGCGGGACGTGGTACTCGCCGGGGCCACCGGCGGACGCCTGCACATCTGTCACGTCTCCACGGCGGGGACCGTCGACATCGTCAGGTGGGCCAAGTCGCGCGGCTGGCCCGTCACAGCCGAAGTGACCCCCCACCATCTGCTGCTCACCGATCTCATGACCCGCGAAGCCGGCCCTCTGTACAAGGTGAACCCGCCCCTGCGCAGCGCCGAGGACGTGGCGGCGCTGCGCGCGGCCCTGCGTGACGGAACCATCGACGCCGTCGCCACCGACCACGCTCCGCACACCGCGTCGAGCAAGGACAACCACTGGTGCGAGGCGCCCTTCGGCATGCTGGGCCTGGAGACCGCGCTCCCCGTGGTCGCGGAGGCCCTGGGCGCCGGGGGCGCCCCGGACTGGGGCCTCGTGGCCACGGTGATGTCCACACGCCCCGCCCGCATCGCGGGGCTGGCCGACATGGCGGGCCGCCCGCCGGTCGCGGGGGAGCACGCGACGTTCACCCTGGTGGACCCCCGGGCCGACTGGCGGGTGGACCGGACCGAATCGGCCAGCGCGTCGGACAACACCCCGTTTCACGGCATGACGTTCCGCCATCGCGTCGTCGCCACCATGGTCGAGGGTCGGGTCACCGCCGACATCGACGGCAGACTGGCGGCGAGGCCGGCGTGACGTCCTGAACGACCTGCTGCACGGCCCACCCCCGGAAGACCGTGGGCCGTCCTGATCAGTTGTCCACCGAGGACACCCTCACGCTGATCCACGACCTCCCGCGGGGCTGCCCGCGGGTATTCCCACCACCTCTCCCCGCAGGCCCTGGTCGCCTCCTGCCGTGTTCCCACGTTGCTCCGCGCCTCACTCGCGCGACATGCCGCGACGGCTCTGGGACGCTGCGGGCCTGGCCCTGGCACATGGACACGAACGATCGTGCTGACACTCGATGGGTGGACGATGAGTTTCACACTTGAGGGGCCGGCTCCGTGACTCTGCGATCTCCTCCATCACCGCGGCGGAGCGGCCGGAGTGCCGGGCAGGACTCGAACGGCGCCTCGCACGCGCTCTGGCACGGATGCCCGATCCACCCCCGAGGCGACCGTCCGCGGTGTGACCGGGGAAGGGGGCGGTCACCCTGAACGGCCCGCACGGCGGCGGCCGGTGGCGGGTCAGTGCGTGCGGTGCCGGAGGCGGGGGGAGAGCTGGAAGTACATCGAGCCGGTGGTGTGTGTGTTCAGGGGCTCACCGAAAGGCCGCCCGGTCGCGGCGTCCAGGAGTCGGACCGTTCCCTCCTCGCTGATCTCCACCGCCAGCAGCGGGCCGTCGGACGATCCCGCCACGGCCATGCCCCCGTTGGCCGGGGCGGTGAAGGGCGGACGGGCGAGCTGTCCGGTCGCCGTGTCCCACACCAGTGTCGTGTCGTCTTCGCTGTTCGCGGCCACCAGGGAGCCGTCCGCGGAGAACGCCGCCTCCCAGGTGACGTTGGTGTGGCCGGTCAGGGGGGTACCCACGGCCTGGCCGGTGGCCGGGTCCCAGAGCCGTACCGTCCAGTCTCTGCTGCACGTGGCGATGAGACGGCCGTCGGGGGAGAACGCCAGCCGTAGCACCGCGTCGGTGTGGCCGGTCATCGGTTCGCCGAGGGGCTCGCCGGTGACGGGGTCCCACAGCCGTACCGTGCCGTCCACGCTGCTCGTGGCGAGAAGCCGTCCGTCGGGCGAGAAGTCCACCCCCGCCACGCAGTTGGTGTGGCCGGTCAGGGGGTCGCCGACGGGCTCGCCGGTGGCCGTGTCCCACAGCCGTACCGTCGCGTCCAGGCCGCTCGTGGCGAGAAGGCGGCCGTCGGGGGAGAACGCCACATCCTCCACCGTGCCGCTGTGGCCCGTGAGCGGTTCACAGACGAGCAGCCCGCTGGCCGTGTCCCACAACCGCGCCGTTTCGTCCGTGCTGCCGGTCGCGAGAAGCCGGCCGTCGGGGGAGAACGCCATCCGGAACGCCGAGCCGGTGTGGCCGGCCAGCGGCTGGGTGACGGGCCTGCCGGTGGCGGGGTCCCACAGCCGCACCGTACCGCTGGTGCCGAGGCTGGTGGCGAAAAGGAACTCGCCGGGCGCGGGCGCGGCGGAGAGGTCCGGCTCGGTGGGCGGAGGGAAGCCGCGGGAGTGTGCGGACCCCCCGGACTCGGACGCGGTGTCCAGTCGCCGCAGTATCCGCGCGAGGGCGGCGGCGTCTCCGTACCGCCGGCGGGGCTCCTTGTGCAGGAGCGAGCGTACGAGTTCGTCCCAGTCGTCGGGGATTCCGGCCCGTATCGCACTGGGGGCGGGCGCCTCCTGAGTGAGGTGCGCGGAGAGGTAGCCCATGGAGTCGGGAGCCTCGAACGGCAGGCGGCCCGTGAGCAGTTCGAAGAGGAGGCAGCCGAGGGCGTAGAGGTCGCTGCGCGGTTCGGGCATTCCGCGGGCCTGCTCCGGAGCCATGTACTGCGGTGTGCCGACGATGAGGCCGGTCCGGGTGAGGCGGTCCGCGGTCACGCTGCCGTCGGCCGCGCGCGCGATGCCGAAGTCGAGGACCTTCACGCTGCCGGAGGGCGTGATGAAGATGTTGGAGGGCTTCACGTCCCGGTGCATGATCCCGTTGGCGTGCGCGTCGGCGAGCGCGTCACATATCTGCGCCCCCCACCGCGCGGCCTCCCCGAGAGTGACGGCACGCCGCGCCAGCTTCGCGTCCAGACCTTCGCCCCGGACCAGCTCCATCACCAGGAACGGCACCCTGTCGCCGTCGGTGTCCGCTTCGCCGAGGTCGTGCATGGTGACGATGTGGGGATGCTGCAGCCGGGCGGTTATCCGCGCTTCGCGCAGAAACCTCGCGCGGGCCTGGTCACCGCGGCTCCCACCGCCGGCGAGCAGGGAGACCAGCTTGACCGCGACGGGCCGGCCCAACGTCTCGTCCCGCGCCTCCCATACCTGCCCCATGCCCCCTTCACCCAGTTCCCGCACCAGCCGGTAACGGCCCCCAACGAGCTGGTCTCGCACGGCTCTGCCCCTCTCCCGATGCTGACGCGCCCCACAGCGCCCGAAGCCCGTCGGCTGCTGGTCCAGCAGCGGGCCACGAGCCTAGCCTGCCGTCACACACCCGCCGCCGTACGCGATCCGGGAGCCGCACCGCACGGCGGTGACCCCCGCCGCGGCATTCACCGGGGGCAGGCCCTCGCACCCACGACGTACGCGCGAGGAACGGCACGGCCCCGCGGTCCGACGGAGGCGCTGCGCGAAGAGTTCCCCACCGGAACGAAGCCGCCCCACCGGGTGGACGATGAGGCTTGCCGAGGGTGGATGCCGTCCCTGCGGAAGGTCACCTTCTGCGTGCGTCCTCCGATGCCTCCGCGATGACCACATCCAGGAGGCCGGGGAACCTGTCGTCGAATGCGGCGAACCGGAGACGGTTGAGTCGTCGCGCCCCCTCGTCCCGCTGTTCGATGACGCCCGCATTGCGCAGGACGGCGAACGGAGAAGCCCCACTCGTCGACGCCGCGGCGACGGCTTCCTGACCACTTCACTCGCGGTCCCGGTCCGCATCGTGATGGAAACCGCGAAAGTGCCCTGCGCGCAGGGACGATGAGGCTGTCTCAGGTCTCTGAGCGGAAGCGCTGCCACCGGCGAGCACCGGTCGCGACGCCTGCGGCCCCCCGTCGGCAGCATGCACCAGGCCGTAACCCGGAGGAATGTCCTCCTGATCGCGGGGAGGCGGCTCGTCGAGGAAGCGCTCAGGAGAGACACTCGGGCGGCGGAGCAGGGCCTTTGTGTGTGCGGCGGATCCGGAGGACGAGCTCACCCGACGCTGGGAGTGGTGCGGGTACAGGACTGCTCGCTGGCCGGTGCGGCCGGAGGCGGGGGTCAGGGGCGCGGGTACGCCTCGCGCCACCCTTGCCGGAGGACGCGGCCCACTGCCCGGTCAAGCATGGCTCTGCCCTCCCCGGGCTCCCACCAGAAGGACCAGTGGACGTGGATGTCCATGTGGATGAACTCGTCGTACCCCGCCCCGTCGGGGTACTCCGTGCCCCAGGACCTGGTCAGCCTCAGCATGAACGGATCCCACGCACCGAGTCCCGGGGCGGACACCCACAGGTGGCCGTCTGCACGCTCGATGGGGATCCGCGGGCATCCCCCGTTGTCGTCATCGTCGATGCGCAGCTCCCCTCCCTCCAGGTGCCGGTCGGGTTCGGGCAGCCGGGCCCAGGTGTGGTTGACGAGCAGCTCCTCCCACGCCAGGTGATCGCCGTCGGGAACAGGGCCCGGGTCGTCAAGGGCGCGGTCGACGGCGGCGAGCATCTCCGGTTCGCCCAGTGTCTCCGCCACCGTGACCTGCGCATCCACGTACGCCGAGCTGACCCTGGACGGGGCCTGGCGAGTCTTCACGAACCAGTTCCACCACGGCGGCCGCCCGCTGCAGAAGACGCCGTACTCGTCGTCCAGCCACTGATTGGTCACGTCGAACGACATGGGCCTGATCAGCCCCTCGCAGAGCGCGGACATCGCCCGGACCGCGCAGTGGGCGGTCGTGCGCTCCAACTCGACCGGATCCCGCCGTGGCGCGGCATCCCACCGGAACCCGCGCTCCAGCACGATCACCCTGCCACTCTTGAAGATGTAGTGCTCGGTCCGCTCCGGAAGCCTCCCGCCCTCGGCCAAGTCCCCGCCTCCCGCTCATTCGTCACGGCACCGATGGCTAGCTGCCCCACACCATGTTGGCCAGGGCCACGCACAACACGAGGACGATCCCCATGTTCTGGGCAGCCTTAACGGGGCAGGGCCATGTCCTCCCAGAGCGTTTTCGGCGATGGCGTGCATGAGGCGTGCGTCCAGGCGGAGCGTGATGGTGCGGCCCGTCAGGGCGAACCCGGCCTGGCAGCGGCCGCCGAGAGCGATCCAGCAGACCGGGCATGCCCTGCTGCTCGAACCGCCGTCGCCAGCTGTGGAGAGTCTGACGCGAGGTGCCATGCCGGGCTGCGACCTCACCGACGGGAGACCCGCCGAGCACCTCGCGGACAGCCCGGTAGCGGTACTCGGCCAGCTGCTGTATATCCACGATCACCGAGCGCAGCACCCCGGGCCTCAACCGAGGTCAGGAGTTGACGGACGTTCAACCGAACGTGTCAACCATGTCCAGAGCACAAACGGTCAAGCATCTCCTGAGACCTCACACCGACAGGCTTCTTCGGCGAGCGGGCCGATGATGGCCGGGGAAAGGAAACGGTAGGTAATCAGGCGTCGGCCGCTTGATGTACGGGTCCGGTGAGCGCATCTCGTGTGCGGGGTGACTACACCGGCGCGGTACCGCTCGGTGAGCGGCCATCAGGGCTGCTGGACACCCAGAGCATCCACGCCGCTGCCGGGGACCCCGCGGCCACGACCTGCAAGGATCCCGGAACGAGTGCCTGGCCGCAAGCGTGGTCTGGCAGTGAACGTCCCCGGCCTGGTCATCGTCGAAGCAAAAGCGATCTGCTTCCTCAATCTGCCCTTCCACACACGCAGTTCGTCATCGGGCAACACCACCGGCGACGGCTTCGGACCAGCCGTCCCCTAGACGGGCTTTTGTCCGGCGCACGACTCGGCGCGCGGCCCACGGCACGGCGCTACATGAGGCCCCACGGATTCGGGTGTGGGGTCGCCGCGGGGTCGGCCGACCAGATCAGGCGGCGTTCAAGACCGTCACCCAGAAGGGCGCTCAGGCGGTCCGCGGCCCAGGCGGTCCAGTGGACGTTCCACGGTGACTGCGGCACGCGGAACGCCGGGAGGCGGAGCGGCAGGGCGTCGGGGAGGAAGACGGTCTTCTTGATGTCGGCCGTGCCCGACTTCGGCTTCGACGAGCGTCTGGTGTCTACGCAGTCGACGACCTCCTCCACGAGGAGGAACACGTAGTCCGGCGCCTCGGAGCCGTCGATGAGCACGGGCAGCAGGCTGCCCGCGGCGTGCAGCCCGGCGCCCAGGGCGTCGGCGGCCCGACGGCTCAGGATCGGCACGCCAGGGGCGCTGCACGCGAACTCCGCGGGCGGGCCCTCGTCTTCGCCTGTCCAGCGGGTGTCGAGTTGCTCGGGACGATCTGCCGGGCTGCCACTGCGCTGCCAGCGGGCGACCTTCACACCGGATGGCCGGTGCGGCACGAGCGTCCGGAGGTCCTGCAGGCTGGGCAGCAGACGGTAGACGGCCGGAGATGTGCTGGCGGGGTGAGTCATGGCCGGGTCCAGGGTCGCTCGTGAGGTGGTGCCAGGTTGTTCGGCCAACCTGACAGCTCCCCCTCGATTTGCCTTCCGATACTGCGCAGTTCCCGGCGCAGCGCGGTGCGTATCGCGCGGTGGCCGGCACCGCCCGCCTCCAGGCGGTTGACCAGATCGTGCAGGTGGGTGTCGAGGCGGCCGAGGAAGGTGTCGTAGTGGGTGAAGTTGTGTGGCTTGGGGTGGCCGAGAGGGATGCCGTTGGCCGCGTCGTTGATGCCCACATTGTACTTCGCGAGCAGTGCGCGCATCGCGGGCCCGCCGCCCCGTTTGAACCCGGAGGGCACGATGTGGGCGGCGGCCTGACCTGGGCCGACAGGACGGCCCTCGCGGGCCATGTTCTTGCCGAGTATCTTTGAGCACTGCACCAGGCCCAGGTAGTCGACCCACTTGAGCGGGTTGGACACGTACGCCCGCGGGTTGGGACCGGCGTCCAGCCCCAGGGGGTCAGGGCTGACGTACGCGGCGGTGGTGGGATCGTAGTGCCGGAAGCAGTTGTAGTGCAGCTGCGTCTCCGGGTCGAAGTATTGCCCGGGGAAGCGGAGTGGGGTGTCGGCGGCGGCGTCCGTACCAGGCGCGGTGAGCCCCCAGAGCGTGGCGTGGCCGCGCCAGGCGATCTCGCCGGAGAGGGCGACCAGCTCGACGGGGGTGCCCACCAGGTCCGTCACGATGGCGAAGAACTGCTCGTCGACGGCATTCTGTGGGGTCTCGGCGACGATGCTGCGCCTGGACTGCGCCACGGGGCGCATCTCGTCGTGCTCCCAGGTGAGGACGACGTCCTCGCTCTCGCCCAGAACGTGGGTGATCTGCTCCACCAGGTGCGGGCCGTCCCAGCAGAAGCGGGTCTCCTCGACGACCGTGTCGCCGTCGGCGGCCAGCCGCTGCTTCGCGACCCGGCGGCCGACCGCATCGTAGAGGTACCGCCACACCGTGCCGTCCGGGGTGGTGACGGCGGTTAGCCGGTCGTCGGCGTCCCAGGTGTACCGCCAGACGTCCGGCTTGCGCGACAGCCGTTTATGCCGGCGCTGCACGACCCGGCCGGCGGCGTCGTAGTCGTACCGCACGGCTCCGGCGCGGGTGACCCGTCCACCCTCGAAGCTCCGTGCCCCCCTGGCCTCCGGGAGGAGGTGGCGCTCCGGCCAGTCGGCATGGGTCGTGTTGCCCGCCGAGTCGTAGGTGTAGGTCTCGGTCCAGCCGTCGGCGCGGACTGCGGTGACGTGCCCCGATGGGTCCAGGTCGAACGTGCGCCGGCCGGTACGCCGGTCGTCGACGGCGACGACGTGGCCGTCCGTGCCGTACGCGAACGTGCGGTGCACCACCCGGCGGTCGGCCGGTCCCGTGAGGGTCTGTCCTGCGAGACGGTCGTGCTGGTCCCAGACGTGGGTGAGGGTGAGGCCCTGGCTGATGCGGCGAGTGACCTCGCGGCCGAGGGCGTCGTACGAGGAGGCCAGCACGTGGCCGTCCACGGTGAGCGCCGTGCGGTTTCCGGCGGCGTCGTAGTCGTACGCGGTCATCGACCCGGCGGGGGTGGTGCGACGCCGCCGGCGGCCCAGCGCGTCGTACTCGGTGATCAGGCTTCGGCCGTCCACGGACTCGGCGGTGACGCGGCCAACCGGGTCGTACGCGTAGGTGAGGGTGGCGTCGGTGCCGGCGGCCGTCAGGATCCTGCCTGCCGCGTCATAGGTGTAGTGGGTGGTGCGGCCGTCGGCGTCCCTGGCGACCTGGCGTCCGGCGTCGTCGTAGCCGAACGTCGCCGTCTGGCCGAGCGCGTTGGTGCGGCTGGTTAGCTGGCCGAGGGGGTTGTAGGCGTAGCCGATGGTGCGGCCGTCGAAGTCGGTCTCGGAGACGAGCCGGCCCGCGGCGTCGTAGTCGTACACCCAGTCGCGGCCGAGCGCGTTGGTAACCCGGATCAGGCGCAGCTCGGTGTCGTGGGCGAACTCCTGCCGCGCGCCGTCGGGGGTGGTGACGGAGGAAAGCTGGTCGAAGGCTCCGTAGGTGAAACGGGTGATCCTTCCGGCGACGTCGGTGTAGGCGACGCGGTTGCCCTCGCCGTCGTACGTCCAGGACTCGGTGGCGCCGTCCGGCCCGGTAAGAGAGGCCACCAGTCCTTCGGGAGTCCAGGTCAGGCGGCTGGTGTGGCCGAGGGGATCCGTGACGGTGCTGGTGCGGCCGAAGGCGTCGTAGGTGATGCGGGTGACGGCGCCGAGCGGGTCCGTGATCCGCACGGCGAGCCCGGCGGTGTCGCATTGGATGCGGGTGGTGTTCCCGAGGGCGTCGATGGCGGTCGCGAGGTGGCCGTGTTCGTCGTACGTGTAGTGGGTGGTGGCACCGGTCGGGTCGGTGAAGCTGGTGCATTGGCCGTGCGCGTCGTAGGTCTGGTGCCACGTGGTGCCGTCAGGAGTGGTGACGGAGGTCGGCAGTCCGAACGGGCCGGGTGTGACGAGCGTGCGGGTGTCGTCCGGGTAGGTGATCGAGGTGAGATTGCCGGCGCCGTCGTAGGTGAAGGCGGTGGTGTGACTGAGCGGGTCGGTATGGGAGAGCAGCTGATCGTGGTTATCGCGTACGAAGTGGCTGGTGTGCCCGAGGGGATCGGTCTCGGTGACGATTTGCAGCGCGGTGTTGATCGTGTAGCGGGTGGTGTGCCCCTGCGAGTCGGTGACCGCAGTGATTCGGTGGCCGGTCTCCGGCTCTCTGCCGTCGTAGGCGTAGCGGTAGGCGAGGTGTCCCTCTGCTCCGCCCTGCTCGACGCAGCGGTCCAGGTGGTCGTAGCGGTAGGCGTACTGGCTACCGTTGCGGTCGGTCCACGACAGCATTCGGCCCTCGTGGTCGTACGCGAACCGTACGGGCTGCCCGGAGGAGTTGATGACATCGGTGAGGTGTCCGTCGGTGTAGCCGAAACGCATGAGTTGCCGGTCAGCGCTGCCGGGGCCGGCGCTCGCCAGGCTCAGGGCGGTGATCCTGTCGCCTTGCACTTCTATCTGTATCTGCCGGCCGGAGCTGTGGCGTATGGCCAGGGGCGTGCCAAGGTCGTCGTGGTCGTAGACGATGCACCGGCCAGCGCGGTCGCGGACTTCGGCGATCTGGGCCAGTCCCGGGTTGTGTGGCTCGACGACGAAGGTCGTCAACAGTCCCGTGTCGGGGTCTGTCGCGGTGTACGTGCCGTGGGCGTCGATGGTCAGCGGGCGGCGCGCTCCGGTGACGGGCAGCACGGGCACGCCCGGCTCGGGGTGGGGATAGGCCAGCAGTACACCGTCGGCGCCCACCAGTACGACTCCCTCGGCGTCGATCTCCAGGCGTTGATCAGCGGTGCAGATCCACGAGGGGCCCATCCAGCGGCCGGCGCGGAAACTGGAGTCGTGGGTGCGGCTGAAGAGCAGAGGAAGCGAGCCGGGTAAGTCCACGTCGGTCTGCGTGAGGGTGACATGTCCGGTGGCGACATCCACAGGGTCACCGCGGTGCTTGCGGCTCTGCGGGGGCCTGCCGTTGATCCGGGGAGCCGACACCGCCGCGCGGGCTGAGCTCCCGGTGTGACCGAGATGTGGCGAGCCGTGGACCGGCGCTTGTGTCGCTCTGCCGCCTGGGGCGGACGCACCGGCGCCGATAGGTTGCGCCTTACTCTGGGGTGCTGCCGCGCGGATGGCCCGGGCGCACTGGCCCTCGGCTGCGCGTAGGGTCTGGTCGGCTTGGCGGGCGAGCCGGATGGCGCGTTGGCGTTCCTGTTCGGCTTGCTCTGCGTGGGCGCCTATGCGAGCGGCGGCCTCGCGGATGTGGGGTCGCTGATGCTGGCTGTAGGCGAGTGCCGTGAGCTGGTTGAGCCCTCGCCAGATGCCGGTCGCCGGGGGTGCCACCGGTACGAGCGCGTAGAACTGCCGTAGTGCGGCCCTGTATTGGGCATCCGCCTGCCGGCCGATGTTCAGGGCGGCTGCGGACTGGAGCTTGGCCTGGTGGAGCTGGTCCGCGAACTGTGTGAGTGCGTTGGCACAGGCCTGCTGCGCGGACCCCAGGGGCACGGACTGCCCGGGAAGTGCTGTCAGGGCTCGTCTGAATCTTGGTGCGTAGTCACCCTGCATGCGCAGACCGTCCCCGTGAGCAGCGACCTGTCGGAGTCGTTCGGTGCGCTGGTCGGCGTGCTCGGCTTCGCGGAGCAGACGGGTGGCCATCTCCCTGAAATGCCCGGGATCTCCCGGGGTGGGGTCCTCAACCAGGTCCAGGACGTGCCAGATGTTCGCCACAGCTTGGTCGTCAGACGTTGGGGCCCCCTGCGAGGCGTGCGTCCAGCTCCTGGTGCCCGCTCACCACGTCATTGAGAGGGCGGTTCGTGATCTGATGTCCGTTTCCTGGTGAGGTTGGGGCAGGGCTGGTGGTCGCGGGGCTTGGTCGGCTATTGCTTCCTGGCGAAGCTGCCCGTGTCGATCTCGGTGATGATGCCGAGCTTGACCAGGCGTTTCAGCTTGGCGCGGGTGCCCTCGATGTTCTTCGGCAGCAGTTCGTGATCGAGGGCTTCGCAGACATCCCGGGCCCGTAGCGGTCCGGTCGCACCGTTGAAGACGGCGAGGATGCGGGGGTAGTCCGGGTGCTCGGGCAGGTCTGGTGGGACGGCCGGGAGCCGGTCGGC
>NZ_AXVU01000042.1:0-51457 GCF_000482585.1 Streptomyces sp. CNQ329
CCGTCCCCGTCGCGGACGGGCACCCACCCCGTCGTGGGCACCCCGCATGCGCCTCCGTCACGGGCGGGCACCCACCCCGAGGTGGGGCCTCACCGCACACCGGCCTACCTCACGCACCGCCGCCCGCCCCGGCACGTACCCCGTACTCCGGCCTGCTCGGCGCAGCACCGTTCCGCCCGGCGCGTACCCCCGCACCCGCTCCACCCACCACGCCGGCCAGCCGCCGACACCGACGACCCGGGCCCACTGTCAGAGCAGGCGCATACCCTTGGGCGGGCGTGAGGGGACGTACGGCCCCGGGCGAACGATGGATCCCCCCGGCACGGGCACCCCCGCACACCGGCCCACCCACGCACCAACCCCCACCCCGGACCCGCCGCCCCCACCCCGCCCCGCCCAGACCTCCGCCCCGGCGCCCCCGCCCCTGACCCGCCCGTCGTCGCCGTCCACCAGGCCCGCCCGTCGCCGCCGTCCACCAGGCCCGCCCGTCGCCGTCGTTCACCAGGCCCGCGCCGGTGCCTCGTTCCCGCGCGTGGCGACCTCGGCCCTCCCTCCCGATACGTAAAGCCGTTCGCCGATTCCTCCGAGGCGCAGCCCCTCCGCGAGGATCGACACCCACCTCAGCTCACCGGTCTCCACCCCGCCCGTGCCCTCCGGTTCCCCGCCCGTGCCCCCTGACCTGCGCGCCCCCTCCGGTGAGGCCGCAGTAACGCACCAGTGCCACCCCTCCGTTCAGCTCCCTCACACGCCACCCTTCGACACGCTCGGCCCAACCCGGCATGAACATTTCGCGTTTGTTCCCCGACCGGCCGCCCGGCTTGGCTGAGCCCATGGCAAAAGTCGACGCGCTGTCCGTACCCATCGCCGCGCCACCCTCCTCCGCCCACGGCGGGTGGCCCGCGGTGGCGACCGTGGCGGCCGGCACCTTCACCGTGGTCACGTCCGAGATGCTGCCGGTCGGTCTGCTCACACCCCTCAGCGGTTCGCTGTACGTCAGCGAAGGCACCGCCGGGCTGACGCTCACCGTCACCGGCCTCGTCGCCGCCTTCTCCGCTCCGCTCGTCACCGCGGCCGTCGGCCGGCTCGACCGGCGCTTCGTCCTCTGCTCCCTGATGGTGCTCCTGGCCACGGCCAACGCGCTCGCCGCCTGGTCGCCGAGCTTCGCCGTGATCATGGCCGCCCGGGTGCTCGTCGGCATCGGGCTCGGCGGCGTCTGGTCGCTCGCCGGCGGGCTGGGGGTGCGGCTGGTGCCGCCCGCGGTCGTCGGGCCGGCCACCTCGCTCATCTTCAGCGGCGTCGCCGTCGCCTCGGTCGTGGGCGTGCCGGCCGGCGCGTACGTCGGTGAACTCGTCGGCTGGCGCGCCGCGTTCCTCGCCGTCGCCGGGCTGGCCCTCCTCGTGACCGCGGCCATGGCCGTGCTGCTGCCGCCGCTGCCCGCCGCGGAGGCGGTCGCCCTCGGCGGCGTGCTGCGGCTGGTCGGCAACAGCCGCGTGACCACCGGGCTCGCCGTGGTCTTCCTGCTGGTGACGGGTCACTTCGCCGCGTACACCTACGTGCGTCCCCTCCTGGAGGACCTCGCGGGCGTCGGCCCTTCGGTGATCGGCACCCTCCTGCTGGTGTACGGAATCGCCGGTATCGCCGGCAACTTCGCGGCCGGCGCCCGCGTGGGCCGGCGGCTGCGCGGCACCGTGCTGGTGATCGGCCTCACCCTCGCGTGCTCCCTGCTGCCCGTTCCGCTGGTCGGGCTGTCGGTCGCCGGTGCGGCGGCCCTGCTGGTCGTGTGGGGCCTCGCGTACGGAGGTGTGTCGGTGAGTACGCAGACCTGGCTGGGCCTGGCCGCCCCCCGGGCCCGCGAGGGCGCGACGTCGCTCTTCGTGGCCGTGTTCAACGGGGCCATCGCCCTGGGGGCGTTCACGGGTGGCCTGATGGTCGACGGCTTCGGTACGGGGTCAGTGCTGTGGCTGGGCGGGTCGCTGGCGCTGGGCGCTCTCGCGGTGACGCTGCTCGGGCGCGTGCCCGCGCCCCAGACCGCCACCGCCCCGTAGCACCGTCCCTGACCGGCACCGCCGCGTAGCACCGTCCCATATGCACGGCCCCATGACCCCTCCCCCCGGACTCAACTCTCCCCCCGTGTCAGGACGCTGTCCGGCCCCATGGCCGACCGCACCGACCCCGGACCCCGCTGACACGCCAACCGGCCATCCCGCCATCCCACCAACCCGCCACCTCACCCCACCGTCCGCGCCCCGTCCCCCCGCGCCCCGTCGCCATCCGTCGCGTCGCCCGCCTCCGCCCCGCCCCGGCCCCCCGCGTCGCCAGCCACACCGCCGTGCCCACCGCCGCCACCCCCACCGTCGCCGCTCCCGACCCCGCCAGCACCGCGCGCGACCCGAACGCGGCGACCAGCGGCCCGCCGAGCGCCGCGCCGGTCGGTGTCGACGTGAGCAGCACCGCGCCGCGCGCCGCGAGCACCGTGGTCAGCCAGCCCTCCGGAGTGCGGTTCTGGAAGAGGGTGAACGACAGTGCCGGGTACGGGCCGTACACCGCGCCGCCCAGCGCGAAGCACGCCATCGCCGTCGCGGTCCCGGCCCCGAGCCCGTACGGGAGCAGCAGCGTCGCCCCCCAGCCCGCGACGATGCCGAGCGTCACCGGCCACAGCGGCAGCTTCCGCAGCGCACCGACGGTCAGCCCGCCGACGACCGCGCCGACGCCGAAGGCGGTCCAGAAGAGGCCGAGGAGCCCGGCGTCGCCGTCGAGCACACCGGTGATGTAGAGCGGCAGGGCGACCTCGACGGGGCCGTAGAGGGCGAAGAACAGCCAGGTGAGAAGAAGGATCGCGAGCAGTTCGCGCTGCTGGGCGAGGAGCCGCAGCCCGCGGCCGGCGGGACGGGGCTCCGCGTCGGGGCGTTCCCCGATGCCCGGCCCCAGCCGGGCGGTCTGCACGGCGAGCACCGCGTACGTCAGGGCGTCCAGGCCGATGATCCACGCCGGGCTGACGGCCGTGGCGAGGAACCCGGCCGCGGCGGGGCCGGCGACGATGCTCATGGACATGCTGGCGCCGAGCAGGGCGTTGGCGGCCAGCCGGTGCTGCTCCGGCAGCACTTCGCCGACCAGCGTGAACTTCCCGGCGTTGCCCCAGGCGGTCAGGACCGACGAGCAGCCGAGCAGCACGACGTACGTCACGGGGTCCAGGACCCCGGCGCCCCAGGCCAGCGGGACGCAGCCCAACAGGGTTCCGCGCAGCGCACAGTTGGCCGTCAGCAGGTGCCGCGCGGGCAGCTTCCGCAGCCACCGGCCGAGGAGCAGCACCCCCGCCGCCCCCGGCAGCGCGTACGCGGCGAGCGCGGCGCCGACGACGAGGCCCTCGCGGCCGTCGGGGGCGATGACGAGGGCCAGCCACGCCACGGCGACCATGCTCATCCCGCCGCCCAAGTCCGAGGCCACGAAGGCGGGCAGCAGCCGGCGCAGCCGGGGGTGCGCGAGCACGGGGCGGTAGGCGCGCGGGACGAGGGGGCGGGTCACGCCGACAGCGTGCAGGGTGAACCAAGGTCGAGGTCAAGGGGCGGGCGCACGGGCGGAGGCCGGGGAGCTCGGCGGGGCGACGGGGTCACAGGGGGACGACGGGGGTCCACTCGCGGACGCCGACGACCTCGACACCGGGGGTGCGGTAGTACGGATCGTCGGCCATGATCGCGCCGAGCCGGTCGCGGGTCGTGTCGAAGACGAGCAGGGCCCCGGAGTCGTCGGCCCAGGGGCCGGCGGCGAGGAGGGTCTTGTCGCGGTGGAGCCGGACGAGCCGCTCGCGGTGGGCGGGCCGGGCGGCGAGGCGGTCGGGGGTGGAGGCGAAACGCAGTTCGAGTACGAGCATGGGAGGGACGGTACGGTCGGGGGTGTGAGGGGATCTGTATCACCCGATACACGAAACGGAAGACCGCCGGAGCCGGACCCCGGACCCGCCGCGGCACCCGACCCCGGTCCCGCGTCGGCGGACCCCGGACTCGCGTCGCCCGGCCCCGGCCCCGGCCCCGGCCCCGGACCCACCGCGCCGGACCGGGCCGCCGCGCCGGACGCCGGGGCGTCCGCCGTCCTCCGGGGTGTACCGCTGCTCCGCGACCTCCCCCCTGCCCGCCTGCGCGCCCTCTGGCGCCGCTCCGTTCCCCGCCGCTACGCCGCCGGCGATGTCCTGCGCGCGGCCGGGGATCCCGCCGGGCACCTGCTGCTCCTCCTCGACGGCCGGGTGGCCGCCACCGTCGTGTCCGCGGCCGGCCGGGTGGTACGGGTCGGGGCGTGGGCGGGGCCGTGTGCGCTGGACAAGGTCGCGGTGATCGACGACCGCGGCCACACCGCGACGTTCACCGCCCTCACCCCCTGCACCGTACGCAGCCTGCCCCGCGCGGACTTCCTCGCGCTCGTCGAGGACGCCGCCGCCGTACGCGCCCACGTCCTGCGCACCCTCGCCGCCCAGGCCCGCGACCAGCAGACCCGCTTCACTGCGACGGCGACCCTCCCCACCCCCGCCCGGCTCGCGGCCTGGCTGCTGGCCGAAGCCGCCCGCCTCCGCTCCACCCGCGTCCCCCTCCCCGGCGGGCAGCAGCCCCTGGCCGACCACCTCGGCGTCACCCGCGTCACCCTGAACCGGGCGTTGTCCGCACTGCGCCGCGAAGGGGTGCTGAGGTACGCCGGCGGCGAGGTGGAGATCGTCGCGCCCGAGGCCCTGGCGCTGCGCGCCACGCCGGGAAGCCGCTGACCGTACCGCCGGCGGACGCGGCCCGCGAGCGGCCGGCCCGGGCCCGCCGCCTGCCCGTAGCCGAGGGCAGCCCTGTCCCCGCCCCTGATCGGTCGCACGGTGGGGTCGCCTCCCCTGCCGTGATCTATTCTCGAATAAATCAGAACATAACGAGCAAATTGACCGAAGGGCGCCCGCACATGCGACTCCCGCCGCGCGGCGGCCACCGCCGCGACGCCGGAGGCGCCGAGGACCGCGCCCGGCACGGCGTCTTCCCGATTCCGTACATCCTGTACCCCTTGCTGATCCTCGTCATCGTCGTTGCCGTCGACATGGCCGCTCCCCCCTGGCTGCACACCGCGCCGCTGCTCGGCGCCGCGCCCGTGGTGGCGGCGGCGATCTCCTCCGTACGCGTCACCGCCGCGGTCGGCGCCGCCGTGATCGCCCTGACCGTGGCGCTGGAGGACTCCAACGGCGTCCTGGGCGAGATCAGCGCCGACGTGACCCTCGCCGCCCTGGCCGCCGTGGCCGTGGCCAGCATCGCGGCGGCCGTCATCCGGGAAAGGCGCGAGGCGGAGCTGAAGCAGGTCCGCTCGGTGGCCGAGGCCGCGCAGCTCGCGCTGCTGCGGCCCCCGCTGCCGCGGATCGGCCGGCTCGTCGTACGCGGCGTCTATCTCGCCGCCGAGGCCGAGGCGCGGATCGGCGGGGATCTGTACGAGGTGCTGCACACCAGGTACGGCGTCAGACTGCTCATCGGCGACGTACGGGGCAAGGGACTGCCCGCCATCGGGGTCTCCGCCGTGCTGACCGGGTGTTTCCGCGAGGCCGCCTACCGGGAGCCCACCCTGGGCGAGGTGGCCGGGCGTTTGGAGGAGACGGCCCAGCGGGAGATCAGGCGGGACGACCCGGCGGAGCTCTTCAGTGAGCGCTTCACCACCGCCCTGCTGGTGGAGATCCCGCCGGACGAGCACGTCGCGCGCATCGTGCACCTGGGCCACCCCGAGCCGCTCATCATCGACGGCCACACCGTCACCGCCCACCTGCCCGAGCGGCCGGGCGTCCCGATCGGGCTCGGCGGGCTGGTCGAGACGCTGCCGGTCCCCCAGACCATCGACTTCCGCCCCCGCCAGCGGCTGCTGCTCTACACCGACGGGTTCATCGAGGCCCGTGACGAGCACGGCGCCTTCTTCGACCTCGCCGCCAGCGCCGCCCGCCACACCGACGGCACCCTGGACGACCTCGTCGCAGGGCTGCGCGCGGACCTTTTCCGGCACACCGGCCGGCGGCTGGCCGACGACGCCGCCCTCCTGGCCGTCGAGCGCCTCCCCGACACCCCGCCACCGCTCTGACCGCACACCTTCGCCAGCGGCCCTGACCCGCGCGGCGAAGCCGCGCAGAAACGACGAAGACGACGCCGCCCGCGGTCACCGCGGGCGCACGTCGTCTCTCGTCTTCGTGGAGATGGCGGGAATCGAACCCGCGTCCAACGGTGCAGGGACAGGACTTCTCCGAGCGCAGTCCGCTTCGTTTTTCTCGGCCCCGGAGATCACGCGGACAAGTCTCCGACGGGCTCAGTCACTGTGGTGTGTCCTGCTACACCCCGTGACCGGGTCTAGCAGTGGAGTTCCCTAGCTGATGCCAGGATCCGGGTCGGGAACAGCCCCGGGCTGACACTTCGCAGGTCGCTACTTAGGCAGCGAGGGCGAAGGAATCGCGCTTGGTGTTGGCGATTATTTGTTTCGGCCTGTGGTTAACGAGATCATGGCCGCTTCCTCGGCTCGCTTCTCCTGTTCCGACAGCCGCTGTCGAAACCGATCATCCCCATGTGGTGTTGTCAAGGTGCGCAGCCCACGCTGAGCCGCCACTGACAGGATAGTCGAAGAACGCCGCCGCATGCCAGCGCATTCCCCCACCGTGCGGCGTGCGTCCGCGCAGGTCAGCCGCGGAACCTCCGCCGGGCCGCGGAGATCGCCTTCTGCGCCTCGCGGTTGTCCTGCTTCTCGCGCAGCGCCTGCCGCTTGTCGTACTCCCGCTTGCCGCGCGCCAGCGCGATCTCGATCTTCGCCCGGCCGTCCTTGAAGTACAGCGCCAGCGGCACGATCGTCAGCCCGGTCTCCTGCGTCTTGCCGATCAGCTTGTCGATCTCGGCCCGGTGCAGCAGCAGCTTCCGCTTGCGGCGCGCGGTGTGGTTCGTCCACGTACCCTGCGAGTACTCCGGGATGTGCACGTTGTGCAGCCAGATCTCGCCGCCGTCGAGGTGTGCGAAGCCGTCGGCCAGCGAGGCCCTCCCCTGGCGGAGCGACTTGACCTCGGTACCCGTCAGCACGAGCCCCGCCTCGTACGTGTCGAGGATGAGGTAGTCGTGCCGCGCCTTCTTGTTCTGCGCGATCAGCTTGCGACCCGTCTCTTTAGCCATAGCCGGGCCATTGTCGCCTAGACGCCGCTCCCGAGGCCACTCAAAACCGTGCGGGCCTCCGCCTCGGCGTCCCGGTCGCCGGTGACGGCCAGGTCGAGGTCGGGGGTGACGCCGACGCCCTCCAGGCTGCGCCCGGCCGGGGTGCGGTACTCGCCGACCGTCAGCTCGGCGACGGAGCCGTCCGGCAGGGCCTTCGGCATCTGCACCGTGCCCTTGCCGAAGGTGCGGGTGCCGATGACGACGGCGCGCCCGCGGTCCTGCAGCGCCCCGGCCAGCAGCTCGGCGCTGCTCATCGTGCCGCCGTCGACGAGGACGACCAGCGGCGTCACGGTGTTCCCGCCCGGCCGCGCGTACAGCGCCTGCTGGCGGCCCTCCAGGTCGTACGTCGCCACCACCCCGTCGTCGAGGAAGCCCGAGGCCGCCTCGACGGCCTCCACGACCAGGCCGCCGGAGTTGCCCCGCAGGTCGAGGATGAGGCCGTCGCTGCCGCGGGCCCGGGCCGCCGCCCGGCGCACCTCCGCGCCGCTGCCGCGGGTGAAGCTCTCCACCCGGATCACGGGGGCCGCGGCACCGTCGTCCTCGGGCCTGTCCTGCCGTACGGTCACGGGCTCGGCCCTCAGCTCCACCCGGCGCACGGGCCGCGCCCAGCGCCGCTCGCCGCGCTGCAGCGCAAGCACCACCGTGCTGCCACGCGCCCCCTCCCCCAGTTGCTCGCCGCGCAGCAGCGCGACGACTTCGGTGACGGGACGGCCGGCGACCGGGGTGCCGTCGACGGCGCGCAGCGTGTCGCCGGCGCGGATGCCCGCCTCGTCGGCCGGGCTGCCCTCGCCGACCTGGGCGATCTTCACCTCGCCGGCTCCGCCGGTCTTGATCCACAGGCCGACGCCGACGTACTTGCCCGCCAGCATCCGTTGCACGGACTCGTACTCACGCGCGCTGTACGCCGTCGACCAGCGGTCTCCGCTGCGGCTGACCAGCTCTCCCGCGGAGTCGGCGGTGCCGCCCTCACCGGTGCGCGGTTCGTAGACCTGCTCGTCGGCGACGCTGCCGGTGAGCACCCTGGGCGGGCGCTCGGCCTCGCCGGGCCAGGATCCGGTGGCGGCGCCGGTGGCCAGGACGCTGACGAAGACCAACGTCAGGGAGGCCCCGCGGCGGAAGGCGCTGCGGGGCCTGTCGCTGTCAGACGAGCCCGACATGCCGCTGAGTGTAGGACAGCGGCGGGTGCCGTATGGGGAGTTGACCCCTCCACAGCACGCACGTGGCCTACGACACACCCGCCCCGATTGTCAGACCTTGAGGTACTTGCGCAGGGCGAAGAAGGCGGCGATACCCGGCATGAGCAGTCCGATCGCCACGACGAGCGGCAGCACCCGGATCACTTCGTCCCAGCCGATGAAGTTGATCAGGAGGATCTTGTCCGCGAGCCAGTTGTCGATCAGGAAGTGCTTGCCGCCGACCAGCAGCACCGCGGCGAAGCTCGCGCCGATCAGCCCGGCGACGGCGGCCTCGACGATGAACGGCAACTGGATGTAGACGCTGGACGCGCCCACCAGCCGCATGATCCCGGTTTCCCGCCGTCTGCTGAACGCCGACACCCGTACGGTGTTGACGATCAGCATGATCGCCACGACGAGCATCAGCGCCATCACGCCGATCGCCGCGTATGTCATGCCGTTGAGGAGGTTGAACAGGCTCTCCAGCACATTGCGCTGGTCCTGCACCTCCTGGACGCCCGGTCTGTCGGCGAAGGCGCTGGTGATGACCTCGTACCGTTCGGGATCCGTCAGCTTGACGCGGAAGGACTCCTGCATCTGGTCGGGCGTGAGGGAGGAGGCCAGCGGGGAGTCGCCGAACTGCTCCTTGTAGTGCTTGTACGCCTCTTCGCTGGACTCGTACTGGACGCTCTCGACGACGTCCAGCGCCTTCAGGTCGTCCTGGATCTCCTTCTTCTGCTCCGCCGTGACCGCGCCCTTCTCGCAGTTGGGCGAGGTCTCGGCGTCCACTTCATTACAGAAGAAGATGGAGACGTTGACCTTGTCGTACCAGTAGCCCTTCATCGTGTCGACCTGCTTGCCCATGAGCCAGGAGGCTCCGAAGAGGGCCAGCGAGAGGGCCACGGAGACGATCACCGCGAAGGTCATCGTCAGATTGCGGCGGAGACCGACACCGATCTCCGAGAAGACGAACTGGGCGCGCATGCCCGTCCTTTCAGCTCCGGGGGCAGCAGCTCAGTGCTGGTATCCGTACACACCGCGCGACTGGTCGCGTACCAGCCGCCCCAACTCGAGTTCGATGACGCGCCGGCGCATCTGGTCGACGATCTGCTGATCATGCGTGGCCATGATCACCGTGGTACCGGTCCTGTTGATGCGGTCGAGCAGCTTCATGATGCCGACCGAGGTCTGCGGGTCGAGGTTGCCCGTCGGCTCGTCCGCGATGAGGAGCATCGGCCGGTTGACGAACGCCCGCGCGACGGCCACGCGCTGCTGCTCACCGCCGGACAGCTCACCGGGCATGCGGTCGCCCTTGCCGGCCAGGCCCACGAGGTCGAGCACCTCGGGAACCGTCTTGCGGATCTGCCCGCGGGGCTTGCCGATCACTTCGAGGGCGAACGCGACGTTCTGCGCGACGGTCTTGTTCGGCAGCAGCCGGAAGTCCTGGAAGACGGTGCCCAACTGGCGCCGCATGTGCGGGACCTTCCAGTTGGACAGCCGGGCGAGATCCTTGCCGAGCACATGCACCTGACCGTGGGTGGTCCGCTCCTCGCGCAGGATGAGCCGCAGGAAGGTGGACTTGCCGGAGCCCGACGACCCCACGAGGAACACGAACTCGCCGCGCTCGACCTCCAGCGAGACGTCCTGGAGCGCGGGGCGGTTCTGCTTGGGGTACATCTTGGTGACGTTGTCGAATCGGATCACGCTGGGCTCCCTGTCGCGGTCGCAGGTGACCTTACGCGAATGCGGAGGGCGTGCGCAGTCGCCGTGGGCGGTTGGTGCGTTTCGTCACGGACAAACCGCCCGGGGTGCGGGCGGGGAATCCGTTGACGCGCGCCGATTCGGTCCGGACCTGGCACAGTGGTAGGGGGAGAAGTGGAGTCGGCGGGGCACGATGAGCGAAGCGGGAGGAGGAGGCACATGACACGCGACTGGCTGGTCTGCGCGAACTGTGCGGGGCCCGTGAGCGAGGGCCGCTGTTCCGTCTGCCGGGCGAGCAGGGAGCGCATGCGCCAGGAGAACGGCTGGCCCGGCGTGACGTCGACCACGGTGTGGATACTGCTGGCGCTGCTGGCGGCCGTGGCGGCGGTGCTGTTCCTGCAGCAGCGGACGGCGTAGCCGCCGCGGGGTCCGCGAGGCGGGACGGGGCACACACAGGCCGGGCCCGTAACTGTGATCTGTACCACATTCCACTGGTCAGCGGTGCCGGACACCGCGAACCGGAGCACGCGAAAGGGCCCGGAGCGCATCGCTCCGGGCCCTTCGTATCGCCTGTGCGGCGTGCGCCGTGGCTCAGGCAGCCGTCTCGTTGCGGGTCATCAGCCGCGGCAGCAGCCGGAAGCCGACGCCGCCGGCGATGATGCTGGCCGCACCCACGAGCAGGTACGTGGTGCCGCTGGAACCGGTGTCGGCGAGCTGCTCCTGCGGCTTGCTGTCGCCGGCCGGCGAGGGCTCGCTGCCGCCGGAGGTCGACTCGGCCTCGCAGATCACGCTGTCGCCGTCCAGCTCGCAGTCGTCGCCGCCGCCGGTGCCGCCGGTGGTCTGCTGACCGCCGGTGGTCTGCTGGCCGCCGTCGTCGCCGGAGCCGCCGTCGTCACCGGAACCGCCGTCGTCGGCACCGCCGTCGGTCGTGGTCTCGCCGGTGGTCTCACCCGTGGTCTCGCCGGTCGTCTCACCGGTGGTTTCGCCGGTGGTCTCACCGGTCGTCTCACCCGTGGTCTCGCCGGTGGTCTCACCCGTCGTTTCGCCGGTGGTCTCACCGGTCGTCTCGCCGGTGGTCTCACCCGTGGTCTCGCCGGTGTCGCCGTCCGAGTCGCCGGTGCTGCCCTCGATGAGACCGGCGATCACGCCACCGGTGTCGTCGCCACCCTGGCTGTCACCCGACTTGACCTCGATCTCGACCCGCGTGTCGCCGCCGTCGTCGCCGGTGGCCTGTGCGGCACCGGCGGCGGCAAGGGAGGCCCCGCCGGCGATCAGCGCGCTGGCGGCGACTCGCGCCACCCGTACACGCACCTTGTTCGTCATTCCTCGCTACCCCCAGTAGCCGTACTCGTCAGTGGGCTGGCGTCGGTACGGGGCCTGTTCGCGGCGGGCTTACCCCCCTGAGTCACACGAACCCCACACACCTACAAAGCTCGGCGGCAAGCCTCTCCGGTATTCCGTGGAGCGTCAAGCGAGTTGAGACGTGGTTGTACCTTTTTCCGGCCAATGTCCGGGGTAAGTGGTGCACGACTGTGACACTCGCACCGGCACGCGCAACGCCCGCGGTCAGCGGTGGAATTGCAGCGGATGAACAGACCGCGCACCCGCCCCGGCGACCGGCGGAACTCAGCCGTCTGCGGCGGCCTGCTCCTGCTGCTTGCGCCAGCGGATGCCGGCCTCCAGGAAGCCGTCGATCTCGCCGTCGAGCACGGCCTGCGGGTTGCCCACCTCGTGCGTCGTGCGCAGGTCCTTGACCATCTGGTAAGGCTGCAGCACGTACGACCGCATCTGGTTGCCCCACGAGCCGGCGCTGTCGCCCTTGAGCGCGTTGAGCTTCGCCTGCTCCTCCTCCTTGCGCTTGGCGAGCAGGCGGGCCTGCAGCACACGCATGGCGGCGGCGCGGTTCTGGATCTGCGACTTCTCGTTCTGGCAGGAGACGACGATGCCGGTCGGCAGGTGCGTGATGCGGATCGCGGAGTCCGTGGTGTTGACGGACTGCCCACCGGGCCCGGAGGAGCGGAAGACGTCGATCCGGATCTCGTTCTCCGGGATGTCGATGTGGTCGGTCTGCTCCACGACGGGCAGCACCTCGACGCCGGCGAACGACGTCTGGCGGCGCCCCTGGTTGTCGTACGGGGAGATGCGCACCATGCGGTGCGTCCCCTGCTCGACGGAGAGGGTGCCGTACGCGTACGGGGCCTTGACGGCGAAGGTCGTCGACTTGATGCCGGCCTCCTCCGCGTACGAGGTGTCCAGCACCTCCGTCGGATAGCCCTTGTGCTCGGCCCAGCGCAGATACATGCGCTGCAACTGCTCGGCGAAGTCGGCGGCGTCCACGCCGCCCGCCTCCGCGCGGATGTTGACCATCGCCTCGCGCTGGTCGTACTCGCCGGACAGCAGCGTGCGCACCTCCAGCTCCTCGACCGCGCGCCGGACGTCGGACAGCTCGCCCTCGGCCTCGCGCTGCGTCTCGGCGTCGCCCTCGCTCTCGGCGAGCTCGAAGAGGACCTCGAGGTCGTCGATCCGCCCGCGCAGCTCTTCGGTCTTGCGCAACTGACCCTGCAGGAGGGAGAGCCGGCTGGTGACCCGCTGCGCGTTCTCGGGGTCGTCCCAGAGGGCGGGGGCCGCGGCCTCCTCTTCGAGCGCGGCGATGTCTGCCCTCAGCTTGTCGAGGTCGAGCACGGCCTCGATGGAGTCCATGGTCGAGCTGAGGGCCTTGAGCGATTCGGATACATCAGGTGCTGCCACGCCACCAGAGTACCGCTGGATACTCCGACCGCAGGTGGCGCGTATCCGCGAAGGCGGATCCGGCGGACCGGGCCGGCCGGGCGGACCGGGGAGCGGCCCGCTGGACCGCCGGAGGAGGTGCGGACAGGCGCAGGTCCCGGGCCGCGGTGCGGGGCCCGCGCCGCGGGGAGGCGTACGGGAGGGGGTCAGGGTTCCGAGGTGGCGGAGCGGTCGCCGCCACCGCCGTTCCCGCCGCCGTCGTCGCCGCCCGACGCGACCAGCCAGCCGCCGACGCCCGCGATGGCGATGACCGCCGCCGCGACCGTGAGCTTCAGCCGCCCCTTCCGCCCGACGGGCGCGGGGGCACCGCCCTCGCGCCGCCTCGTGCCCGCGCGGGCGGCGCGGGCCGAGCCCGGCCGCGGCTGGCCGGCCAGCCGCGGCACGCGCGCGGTGCCGCGGGCGCCGCCGGCCAGCTCGTCCGCGCTGGGCATGCGCATGCTCGTATGGGTGTCCCGGTTGGAGTCCGGCGCCGCGGACCGTACGAGCGGCACCGAGCCGCGCAGCGGCGCTCCCCCGGCGCCGGTCACGCCCGGCTCGCCGGCTCCGGCCAGGGCCCCGGCGGGGGCCGCCGCGCGGTCCACGCCGAGCCGCATCGTGTGCGGCGACCCGCCCGGGTCGTCCGTCCCGTCCGCCGACTCCTCGACGTCCAGCGGCGGCAGCCCGTCCAGATCCGGCAGGATCTCGCGCAGCCGGGCGGCCAGCTCCACCGCCCGCAGCCGCGAGGCCGGCGCCTTCGCGAGGCACTGCAGCAGCAGCTCCCACAGCTCGTCGGGGATGCCGGGCAGCGGGGCGACGGTCTCCGTCACATGCCGGCGCAGCACGGCGCCGGGGTGCCCGCCGCCGAACGGCGTGAAGCCGGCCAGCAGCTCGTACAGCACCGTGGCCAGGGCGTAGATGTCGACGGCCGCGCGCGCGGGCAGGCCCTCGACGATCTCGGGCGCGACGTAGTCGGGGGTGCCGATGACGCGGCGCTGGGTCGGCACCCGGGTGCCCGCGGCGGTGCCGCCGCGCCCGCGGGCGGGAGTGGGGGTCCCCCCACGCCCCCCGGACGTGGGGGGAGGCTGCGGGGCGCGGCTGGGGGCGTCGATGAGCTTGGCCACGCCGAAGTCGGTGAGCAGCGCCGGCGGCGCGCCGCCGGGGCCGGCGGGGGCGTCGGAGTCCAGCAGGACGTTCTCGGGCTTGACGTCCCGGTGGACGAGACCCGCGGCGTGCGCGGCGGCGAGCGCCTCGGCCACGTCGGCGGCGATGGCGACGGCGGCCTGCGGCAGCAGCCGGCGGTCGCGGTCCAGCCGGGTGCGCAGGTCCGTACCGCGGACGAGGTCCATGACCAGCGCCAGGTCGCGGCCGTCGACGACGAGGTCGCGGACGCCGACGACGCGCGTGTGGTCCAGGCTCATCAGCGCGGTGCGCTCCTGCAGGAAGCGCTCGACCAGCTCCCGGTCCTCGGCCAGGTCCTCGCGGAGCAGCTTGATGGCGACCGGTCCGTCCGGGCCCTCGCCGAGCCAGACCGTGCCCGCGCTGCCGCGTCCGATCACCTGATGGGCGGCGTATCGGCTGCCGATTCTGCGTGCCATGACGTCAAAGCTACGCGGCGTCGCGGACGTTGGGTGCCGGACCGGCGCGGAAACCCCCCGTGGGTGTCGACTTGTCGGCATGCTCACCGGCCGGCATGCGGTTCACGGGCCGGGGCGGGCCCCGGTGGTCACTGGCCCGCACCGTCCCCCAGGCCGTCGAGCCCCTCGGTGACGCCGTTGACGCCGTCGTTGATGTCGTCCTTGGTCTTTTCTGCGTCCTCGGCGGCGTCGTTGAAGTCGGAGATCCAGTCCTTGAGGTCGGTGGCCCAGTCCGAGACCTGGTCCCAGAAGCTCGTGCCTTCCGAGATCCAGTCCTGGACGGGGGTCAGCTCCCAGATCAGCCACGAGCCGACGACCAGGATGAGGACCGTGAACAGACAGCCCTTGAGGCAGCCGAGCCCGGGGATGCGCATCGGGTTCGCGCTGCGCCGGCGCTCGCGCGGAGGCTGCTGGGGCGGGGGCGCGGGCTGCTGCGGCCGTGGCTCGTAGCGCTGGGGCGGCGGCTCACGGCGCGGCGGCGGGGCGGCGTACGCCTCGGGCGGCGGCTCGCGTCGCTGGACGCGCCGCGGCGGGCGGCGGCGCAGGGGGTCCTCGCTGGGGTCGAGGTAGCCGATCTGCTGGGTCTGCTCGCCGCGGTCGCGGGCGGCGCGCATCTGGGTCTCCCAGGGGTGCGGGCCCTCCTGCTGCGGCGGACCCTCGGCGACGGGCATGACGCGGGTGCCGTCCTCACCGCCGGGAGCCTGCGGGCCGTGCGCGGCGGCGGCTCCCGCCGCGCCGGCGGGCAGGACGCTGGTGGCGGCGTTCGGGTCGTACGCGCCCTGCTGCCCGGGGCCGCTGCCGCTGCCCGCCGGAAGGATCTGCGTGGGGTCGGAGGCTCCGGCGCCCGTGCCCGGGACCTGCGCCGGGTGCGGGTCGGCGGCGAGCAGCGCGGCGACGCCGAGGGCGGCGGTCGCCTGCTCCGGGGTGGCGCCGGCCACGATGCCGGCGGCCACGGTGCGCAGCCCGCGGGCCAGGTTCTCGGCACTGGGGCGTTCGTCGGGGTTCTTGCGCAGGCAGGACTGGACGACGGTCCACATCGGGTCCGGCAGGCCCGGCGGGCGCTGCGCCTCCTGGTTGAGGTGCTGGTGGAGCACCTCCAGGGCGGAGGTGCCGCCGAAGGGCGGACGGCCGGTCAGCAGTTCGTACAGCAGGATGCCGGCGCCGTAGACGTCCACGGCCGAGGTCTGGGGGCGGCCCTCCGCGGACTCGGGGGCCACGTACGCGGGCGTGCCGACGAACTCGTGGGCGCGGGTCAGCCCCGGGGAGTCCGCGAGCCGGGCGATGCCGAAGTCGGTGAGCATCGGCTGCATCCGGTCGGCCCCGTCGGGCCCGGTGCCGTTGGCGAGCAGCACGTTCGCGGGCTTGAGGTCGCGGTGGACGATGCCGTCGGCGTGGCTGGCGGCCAGCGCGTCCGCGATCTGGGCGGTGAGCAGGGCGGCGCCCACGGGCGTGAAGGGGCCGTTGTCGCGCAGGTAGCGGTGCAGGTCGGGGCCGTCGACGAGGTCCATGACGAGGGCCAGCAGATCGCCCTCGACGACGAGGTCGCGGGTGCGGACGATGTTCGGGTGGGTGAGGCGGAGGAGCGCGGAGCGCTCTCGCAGGAAGCGCATCACCACGTCGGGGTCGCCCGCCAGCTCCTCCTTGAGGACCTTGATGGCGACCACCTCGCCCGGGCTGCCCGCCACAGCGGCTTCCGCCCCCGCCGTCTCGCGCTGGCGGCCACGCCACACTGTCCCCGTGGCGCCGCGCCCGAGCGGCTCTTCGAGGAGGTACTTGCTGCCTACCGGCCGCACGTCATGCGCTCCCTGGTCGTGATCGTTCCTGCCGGCCCCGGACCGGTCGGTTCGTGGGCCATCTGCACCACTCTAGTGGCGTCGCCACGGCACCCGCCGGGCTCGCCCGGCACCGGGGCCGGCTTCCCGGTGCCCTCCCTGGCCACGGGTTTTCCGGAAGACGCCTCCTGCTTCTCTGCCGACCCCCGGTGGTTCCGGCACCCCCTGCCGACGCAGTACCCGTTCGCGGCCCGCTCTCACCCGTGCCGTGCTGCCGTATCCCCCGTGGGCAGCCGTTCCGTGACGCCTGTGCGAAGAAAGGACGTCAGCCTCCGGTCGTTGGTTGCCCCGTAGGACTGACGAAGGCGTCAACAGTGGTCCGTAACGGCAAATTCTGAGTCGGAGCCGGGGCAGGAAGCGGCCATACAAGATCCACCAACACCGGCCCCGCAGCGGGCTGTCGGTGGGAGATGGGAATATGACCGCGGCCCTCGAATCGGCCCTGCCCAGGGAAGGGAGCGGTGACCGGCATGCAGATCCGGCTGACCGTCCAGGCGACACGCGGCGGCGCCGCCGCCCGCGGTCGCGATGTGATCGTCACCGCACCTGCCGGCACGACACTGGGCGCCGTGGCCGGCGGCCTCCTCGACGCCGCGGCGGCAGCCGCGAGCGGCGGAGGCGCCGCGGGCGGCACGGGGGGAGGCGCGGGCGTCGCGGTGTACGCGGGCCGGCGGCTCCTCGACCCGGACCGCACCCTTCTCGGGGAGCCCCCGCTGGTGGACGGCGCGGTCCTGAGCCTGGGCGGCCCCGCCGACCCGGGCCACGACCGGCCGGCGGAGGCGGACGCGACGGCGGTCACGAGCCTGCGGGTGGTGGCGGGCCCCGACGCGGGCGGGGTCCACCTGCTGCACGGCGGCCAGATCCGGATCGGCAGATCCGCGGACGCCGACGTCCCCCTGGACGACCCGGACGTCTCCCGCCTCCACTGCGCGCTGACGGTCGCGCCGGACGGCGGCGTCACGGTGGCGGACCTCGGCTCCACGAACGGAACGACGGTCGACGGCACCCCGGTGGGCACCGCCCCGGTGCCGCTGCGGGCGGGCGCGGTGCTGCGGGTGGGGGAGTCGGCGCTGCGGCTCTCCGCGCCGGCGGGGCCGGGGGCCGGGCAGGCACCGGGGGAGGCGTCGGCGGAGCACAGCCGGGTCCCGGAGCAGCGCCGGCCGGGGGAGCGGGGCACGACGACGGGCCTGGGCGCCGGCTGGCCGGCGGGCGGCGGCCCGCAGTACGGGGGCACGGACGCGGACGAGGCGCACGACCGCGGGGGCACGTACGGCGCGCAGAGCGCGGGATCCGGTGGCACGGCGGCCGGTCCCGGCCGCGGCGGCGGCCCCGGTGCGCACGACGGCGCGGGCGACGCACCGGCCGCGCCCGGCTCGGCCGCGGCGGACTCCGGGCCGGGAGCGGACGGAGGCGCTGACGCCGGGCGCGGGGCGGCGGAGTCCGGTGCCGGCCGGGCGCGGGGGCGTAGCGGCGCGGAGAGGGCGCGGGGACCGGGCGACTTCTCGTCGCGCAGGGGCGGTACGCCCACGCGGGGCACGGTCGTGCCGCCGGAGTTGCGCTCCCGCGGCGGGGCCGGGGAAGCGGCATCCGTACCGGAGCCGCCGCGGCGCGGGATCCGGGCCTGGGCCCGCCGGCTCGGAGGGCGGGAGGGGGCCGTGGCGCTGGCAGCCGCCGCCCGGGCGACCGGCACCGTCCGCGCACACAGCGGCGCGGCAGACCTGCACGAGCGCTATCCGGACGCCGCCACCATCCTGCTCGCGGCGCTGGCCGACGAGGCCGCGTACGGACCCGGCGCCCCCGCCGGTCCCACCCCCCCGTCCCCCACCTCCGCCCCCACCCCCGGCGACCGCTCGGGCACCACCCCCGCGCCTCACCCCCAGCACCCCGACGACACCGAGCGCCCCGGTGCGCGCGGGCTCGTCTTCTCCCGCGGGAGCTCGCACGCCGACGCGCTCGTGGTGCGGCTGGGGACCGAGTTCCGCACCGGGGGCGGCACCGCTCCCCTCACCGTCGACCTGCGGCGGGCCGGGTCGCTCGCGCTCGCCGGGCCGCGCGGGCGGCTCGCCGGGCTCGCGCGCTCGGTCGTGGCCCAGCTCGCCGCGCTGCACGGACCCGACACGCTCGAACTCGTGCTGGTCGCCGCCGACCCGGCCCGGCCGCACGAGTCGCGGGTCGGGGACTGGTCGTGGGCCGGCTGGCTCCCGCACGTCCGGCCGCGGCAGGGCCAGGACTGCCGGCTGCTGGTCGCGTACGACCGGGAGCAGGCGGTCGCGCGCGTGGGCGAGCTGCAGCGGCGGCTGGAGCAACCGGTGCCGGGGACGCGCAGCGTGATCGTCGTCGACGGCGATCCGGGCACGGCCGCCGCCCGCGACGCCCTCGCCCGGCTCGCCGAGCACGGACCCGCCGCCGGTGTGCACGTGGTGTGCCTCGCCGAGACGGCACCCGCCACCCCCGCCTCGCCGTTGACCGCCACCTACGCCGCGGCCGGCGACGCCGCGCCCGCCTTCGCGGCCTGCGGCGCGGTGGGGCTGCTCAGCGGCGACGTGGCCACCGGCCTGCGCCTCCTCCAGCGGCCGGAGGGCACGCCGGGCGCCGCCGCGGAGCCGGGCGTTCCCGGGGCCGCGGCGCCGCCCGGGCCGGCGGACGGGCCCGCGGCGGATCCGTACGACGCCGCCCGCGACCCCTCCCCCGCGACCTCCTACGGGACCGGACGCGCCCGCCTGCGCGGCGACGGCTTCGCGGCCCCCGGCGAACCCGCCGCGCCCGGCGGCTGGTTCGAAGCCGCCGCCTCCGGGCAGGGCGCCGCGGGACCGGCCGGGACGGTCGACGCGGTGTCGGCGGCGTGGGCGGAGCGGCTGGCCCGCGCCCTCGCCCCGTACGGCGAGCGCGACGACGCCGACGGCACCCACCCCGCCCGCCGCGGCACCCTTCCCGGTGCCGTACGCCTCCTGGACGAGCTGGACCTCGCCCGCGCCACCCCCACCGCGCTCACCGCCCGCTGGCTGGAGTCCCGTGCCGGCGCCCCGCGCGTGGGCGCGGTGCTCGGCGCGGGCCCCGCCGGGCGGCTCATGGCGGATCTCGCCGCCGGTCCGCTGGCGGTCGAAGGTGCCGCACGGGGCGGGAAGTCGGAGCTGCTGCGTTCGTTCGCCGCCGCGCTGGCGGCCGGGGAGCCGCCGGAGCGGCTCCAGTTGGTGCTGGTCGACGGCGCGGGGCGGGAGCGGGGCGACGCGCTCGGCGCGGCGGCCGACCTGCCGCACGTCTCGGGGTACCTGGTGGCGTCCGACCCGGTGCGGATGCGGGAGTTCGCGCAGGAGCTGGGGGCGGAGTTCAAGCGCCGGGCGGCGCTGTACGCGCCGGAGGGTGAGCCGGCGCCGCAGGGGCCGGCGATCCCCGGGCCGCGGGCGGCGGGCGAACCGCGGCCGGGCGGCGCGGCGGACATACAGACGCCGCAGAGCAGCACCCTGCGCCTGCGCCCCCGGTCCGCCGCCGGGGAGACGGTGCCGGAGCCAGGGGCGGGGACCGGCGCGGGAGCGGGACGCGGTACGGGCACACCGGCCGGCGCAGGCGCCGGGACCGGGGCAGGTGCCGGCCCGCGCACGGACGGCGCCACCGCGCCGCGACGCCCCGCCCCGCCCGCCGTCGTGGTGCTCGTCGACGACTACGACGCCCTCGTGGCCCCCGCGCTCGGCAGCCCCGCGCGCCCCGCCGCGGGGTCGGTCGTCCGCGTCGTGGAGGCCATCGCCCGCGACGGCGGCCCGCTCGGCATGCATCTCGTCACCGCCTCCGCGCAGCCCGGGGCGACCGCGGCGACCGCCGCCGTCTCCGGCGCCGCGCACCACGTCGTGCTCGGCGGCGACGAGGTGCCTCCCGGGCGCGGGGTGTTCTGCACCGGAGGGGCGGAGCCCGTGCCGTTCCAGGCGGCCCGGGTCACCGGCCGGATCCCCCGTACGGCGACCGCGCGGCCCACCGTGGTCCCGCTGGAGTGGGCCCGCATGGGCTCACCGCCGACGAGCCGCCCGCTACGCGAACTCGGCAACGGCCCCACGGACCTCGCCCTCCTCGCCAGCGCCCTCCAGCGCGCCGCCGGTGCGTCCGCCGCCCAGCCGGACGACAGCCGCGCCCCGTCGCCGTAGCGCCCGCGGTCTCCGGACCGCCTTCCCCGGGTCTTCGCACCGCGGCCGGACGGTCGGCGTGTACGTACCTCGCACCCTTCGTACGCGCCCGCAGCGGCACCCCCCTGCCCTCAACGTCCCACTCGCACCATCCGCCCCACCCGTCCCCCCAGCAACAATCTGCCATCCCGCTCGTCTCCGCCCTCCCTCCAGCGCGCACACCTTCCCTCCACCGGCCGAACTCTCGCCCCACCCCGCGCTTCCGCACCTTTTTTCCCTCAAGACCCCTCTGACCAGCGGTTCTTGCGCCTCCTCCGGCTTCGGGCACCCCGTTCCCGCCTTCACCTCCCGAACGCTTCCCCATCACGGACGGATCACGAAACGGCCGCTGAGAGGGATTGCGTACCAGGCACTATTGCGACGCCGCCGGTCCGGGCGTAGGACATACCCCACAGCATTTCGCACCGGTAAAACGGCACAGCCCTCGCGGGGCAGGACTGTGCCGGCACGGGACAACCCCATCTGCCCCGCGTTCCTGGGGAGGCTGGGATGCAGCAGGTGAGAGTCGTGCGTGCCGCGGTGGCCATGGTCGCCGCCGGCGCGCTCGCCGTGACCGCCGCCGGGTGCGGCAGCGACGGCGACGACGACAACGGTGGTGGCGGCGGGAAGTCGGACAAGTCCGGTTCCAGCGTCAAGCTGCCGAAGCTGGACGGTGAGTCGCTGCGCGTCGGCGCCGTATGGACGGGGCCGGAGCAGGAGAACTTCGAGAAGGTTCTCGACGGCTTCGAGGAGCAGACCGGCGCTTCGGTGGAGTACGTGCCCACCGGCGACAACGTCGCGTCCTTCGTCCGTACCCAGGTCGCCGGCGGCAAGCCGCCGGACGTCGTGTTCGCGCCGCAGGTGGGCGTGTTGCAGGAGTTCGTCAAGGAGGGCTGGGCGAAGCCCCTGAACGCCGCCGCGAAGAAGGAGCTGGGCAAGAACTTCTCGCAGGGCTGGCAGGATCTGGGCTCGGTGGACGGCGAGCAGTACGGCGTGTACTGCAAGGCGGCCAACAAGTCTCTGGTCTGGTACAACACCACGGCCTTCGAGAACGCGGGCGCCCAGGAACCGGAGGACTGGCAGGGCTTCCTGGACACCGCGCAGCTCGTCTCCGACTCCGGCGTGCCGCCGGTGGCGGTCGGCGGTGCGGACGGCTGGACGCTGACGGACTGGTTCGAGAACATCTACCTCTCCCAGGCGGGTCCGGAGAAGTACGACCAGCTCGCGGCACACGAGATCCCGTGGACCGACAAGTCGGTGAAGGACGCCCTGACCACCCTCGGCGAGCTGTTCGGCAATGACACGCTGATCGCGGGCGGCGCCAAGAAGGCGACGAAGATGGCGTTCCCGGACTCGGCGACCGCTCCGTTCGCCGACCTGGACAACCCGAAGGCCGCCATGGTCTTCGAGGCCGACTTCGTCGGCGCCTTCGTCAACGAGACCGACGCGAAGGTCGGCGAGGACGCGAAGATCTTCCCGTTCCCGGCGGTCGGCTCGGACAAGCCGGTGGTCACCGGCGGCGACGCGGCCGTGACGCTGACCGGCTCCAAGGGCGCGCAGGCGCTGCTGACGTACCTGTCGTCCACGGAGGCGGCGCAGGCGTGGGCGGAGCCCGGCGGTTTCATCTCGCCGAACAAGAACATGGACATGGGGTCGTACCCGAACGACGTGCAGCGTGAGATCGCCCAGGCGCTCATCGACGCCGGGGACGACTTCCGCTTCGACATGTCCGACCAGGCGCCCGCCGACTTCGGCGGCACCGCGGGCAAGGGCGAGTGGAAGGCGCTGCAGGACTTCCTGGCCGATCCCAAGGACGTCGAGGGCGCCCAGCAGGACCTCGAAAAAGCCGCTGCCGCGGCGTACAAGAGCTGACGAACGGAGCAGGGAGACCTGATGTCGACCTCGTCGGCGGGGGGCGCGGCGGAGTCCGCCGCGCCCTCCCCCCTCGCCCCGCCGGACAGCTCGTCGAAAGAGAACTCGTCACCGCAGCAGAAGCAGAGCAAGCCGCCCAGGTCCGTCGTACGGACCAAGAGCTGGATCACGGTGGCGTTCCTGCTGCCGGCCGTGGTCCTGCTCGGCGCCCTGGTGCTGTAT
The DNA here is from genome assembly GCF_000482585.1 of Streptomyces sp. CNQ329. Lineage (NCBI taxonomy): Bacteria > Bacillati > Actinomycetota > Actinomycetes > Kitasatosporales > Streptomycetaceae > Streptomyces > Streptomyces sp. CNQ329. The sequence goes on from NZ_AXVU01000042.1 coordinate 22,535, forward strand.
CCGATCGGGTATTCGGTCTACCGCAGCCTCTTCGACATCTCCGGCGACAAGTTCATCGGACTGGACAACTACACCGAGCTGTTCAGCGACGACCGGATCCGCACGGCACTGCGCAACAACCTGATCTGGGTCCTCGTCGCGCCCGCGATCTGCACGGCGCTGGGCCTGATCTTCGCCGTCCTCACCGAGAAGGTGCGGTGGGGTACGGCGTTCAAGATGGTCGTCTTCATGCCGATGGCGATCTCGATGCTGGCGGCGGGCGTCATCTTCAGCCTCGTCTACCAGAACGAGCCGGAGCGCGGCGCCGCGAACGCGGCGTGGACGACGATCCACGACACGTTCAGCGACCCCGCGCCCTGGCCGGGCGCCCGCCCGCGCCCGAACAGCGATCTGAAGGGTCCGGACAAGGGGCCCTTCACCAGCGACGCCACCGTCAGCGCCGGGCAGACGGCGCTGCTGCCGCTGGTCGCGGTGAAGCCGCAGGACGCGGCGGACGAGCAGCCGGCGGCGAAGCCGCAGGCCGCCGGCGACGGAGTGAGCGGCACGGTGTGGCTGGACTTCAAGCCCGGCGGCGGCGAGCCCGACGTCGTCGACAGCGGTGAGAAGGCGCTGAAGGACATCAAGGTCGAGGCCGTCAAGGACGGCAAGGTCGTCGCCTCGGCCACGACCGCGTCCGACGGTACGTTCACGCTGCCGGCCGCGGCCGACGGTGCGCAGTTGCGGCTGCCCGCCTCGAACTTCGCGGAGGCGTACGGCGGCGTCGACTGGCTCGGTCCCTCGCTGGTGACGCCGGCGGTGATCGCGGCGTACGTGTGGATGTGGGCCGGCTTCGCGATGGTGCTGATCGCGGCCGGACTGGCGTCGGTGCCGCGGGAGCTGATGGAGGCGGCGCGCGTCGACGGCGCGAACGAGTGGCAGGTGTTCCGGCGCATCACGGTGCCGGTGCTGGCGCCCGTGCTCGGGGTCGTACTCGTCACGTTGATGATCAACGTGCTGAAGATCTTCGACCTCGTCTACATCATCGTGCCCAGCGCCCGGCTGGAGGACGGCAACGTACTGGCCGTCGAGCTGTTCCAGCAGGCGTTCGCCGGCACCCGGCCCGACCTGGGCGTGGGCAGCGCGATCTCCGTCGTGCTGCTGCTCCTCGTCATCCCCGTGATGATCTTCAATATCCGCCGCCTGCGAAAGGAGTCCGGCCGATGACCACCGCAGCAGCGGCGGAGACCGCACCGAAGCCGGAACCGCGGGAGGCGAAGAGCGAGGCGCCGGCGAAGGAGTCGGTCGCCTCCCGCATCGGCCGGTACCTGGGCGGCGGCGCGGTCCGGGCGTTCCTGGTGATCGTGGCGTTCCTGTGGCTGACCCCGACGGTGGGCCTGCTGCTGTCGTCGTTCCGTGATCCGGCGGACATCGCCACCACCGGATGGTGGAAGGTCTTCGGCGACCCGGGGCAGCTCACCACGGAGACGTACGACAAGCTCTTCGGCAACGACGACGTGATGGGCGCGCTGCCGACGACGATCTGGATCACCGTGCCGTCCACCCTGCTGGTGGTGGTCATCGGCGCGCTGGCGGGCTACGCCTTCGCGTGGATGGACTTCCCCGGCCGCGACTGGGTGTTCCTTGCGGTGGTGGGCCTGCTGGTGGTGCCGGTGCAGGTGGCGCTGATCCCGATCGCGTCGCTGTACAAGGATCTGAACCTGTTCCACACGATCACGGGCGTGGTGCTCTTCCATACCGCGTTCGGGTTGCCGTTCGCCATCTTCCTCCTGCGGAACTTCTTCGCGGAGATCCCGCGGGAGCTGCTGGAGGCGGCGCGCATCGACGGGGCGAGCGAGCTGCGGCTGTTCTTCCGCGTCGTCATGCCGCTGGGAGGGCCGGCGATCGCGGCGCTGAGCATCTTCCAGTTCCTGTGGGTGTGGAACGACATGCTGGTGGCACTGGTCTTCGCCGACCCGGGCAAGCCGCCGCTGACGGTGGCGGTGCAGCAGCAGACGCGGCAGTTCGACAGCAACATCGAGCTGATCGCGTCCGGCGCGTTCATCTCGATGATCATCCCGCTGGTCGTCTTCTTCGCCTTCCAGCGGCAGTTCGTCTCGGGCGTGATGGCGGGCGCCGTGAAGTAGGGACGTACACACGCACGCAATACGGCCGTCCGGGGATTCACCCGGGCGGCCGTACCGTCGTAGCGGGGAGTGCGTGGCGCCGCCGCTACCGTGGCGGAAAGCAGAAACAAGGACATGGCGACCAGCGGACCGTCCTTCCGCCGCCGCCCGCCCAGGGATGTGCCCGTGCCCCGGTTCAGCGCCCTCGTCCCCGCGTACGGGGTCGCCCGGTGTGCCGCGAGGGCCGCGGGGCGGGTGCCGGGGACGGGGCGCCAGGCGGTGGGACGGTGAGCGGGGACGGAAGCGGGACCCCGGCGAGCGGGCGCGAGTCCGTCGCGACCGGTGACGCGGGCGCCGGGAGCGGGAACACGGGCGCCGGGAGCGGGGGCGGCTGCGAGAACGCGGCGCGCGGGAGCGGGGGGGGGCGGACGGCGGCTGGCGCGTGGCGGGTGCCGCGGCCGGGCTGCTGCTCCAGCTCTGCTGCGTCGCCTACGCCGCCCGCCACGTCACCCCCGGCGCCCTCGGCGTGTACGCCGTGGTCCTCACCGCCGTCCACCTCGTCGCGCACCTCGCCGGCACCGGCATCGCCACCCTCCCGCGCCGCCCCGGGCCGCCGACCCGGCCCACCACCCGCGCCGGGCTCCGGCTGGCCGGGGTCACCGGGCTCGCCGGCTTCACCGTCGCGCAACTCGCCGCCCCGCTGCCCGCCCTGGTCCTGCACACCCCCGACACCACCCCTCTCCTGCGCCTCCTCGCCTGCGCCTTCCTCTGCCACCCCGCCGCCGAGGTCGCCGTCGTCGCCCTCCGCCGCTCGGGCCGTACCGCCGCCGCCTTCCTGACGGACGCCGGCGGCCAGGCGGCCGGCGCCGCGACCGGCATCCTGCTGCTCGCCGCGGGTGTCAACCCCCTCGGTCTGGCCGCCATGCTGCCGGTCTCCGCCGCGCTGACGCTCGTGGCCGCGGCGCTCGTCCTGTTCCGTACGCCGCTGCCGGACGGCCCCGCGGTGCGGGCCTCGGCGCTGATCCGGCGCTCGCCCTTCGCGGCCGGGGCCGGAGCGCTGCGGCTGGTCGTCACGGGCGCGCCGCTGTGGGCGGTCTGCAGCCTGCTGGGTCCGGGCGCGGCCGGGGTCTTCTCGCGCGCCGCGGTGCTGTGCGAAGTGCCGGTCTCGGTGTACGGCAGGGTGCTGAACCGCGCGACCGCCGAGGGCTGGGCCGCGTACGGGGGACAGGGTCACGACCTGCGCCTGGACGCCGGGCAGGGCCACGGCGGCCGTGAACGGGACGGGGAGGGACAGGACGGGGAGGAACAGGGCGGCGACCGCGGCGGGGAACCGGGCCGCCCGGCGCCGGAGTGTCCCGCACGGCACGGCCACGCCCCCGGCTCCGCCCGGCACGCCGGCGATGCCGCCGCCCGCCTCGCCGTCACCGCCGCCTCCGCCGCCGCCTTCGCCGGGTTCGGCGCCGCCGCCGGTGCGGGGCCCGCCGCGCTCGCGCTGCTCCTCGGCCCCGGCTGGGACTCCGCGGCGGCCCTCGTGCCGTGGCTCTGTGCCGCGGGGGCGCTGCAACTCGTCTACTCCGCCGGCTGCTCCTTCGACCTCGCCCGCGGCCGTCGCCGCGAACTCCTCGGTACGCACCTGGTCGTGCTTCTGGTCACCGCCGCCGCCCTCGCGCTCGTCGTCCGGTGGCGCGGCTCCGGCGCCACCCTGCCGCTGCTGGCCTGCGCCGCCGCCGCGGGACCCGCAGCGGGGCACGCGCTGCAACTGGTGCGGTGGAGGCGGCGCGGACTGGTCCGGGTGCGGGAGGCGCTGGGGGCGCACGCGGCGCACGGCGCCATCGGGGCGGCGGCCGGGGCCCTGGCGGCGCTGGCCGGTTCGACGGCGACGGAGCCGGGTCCCGCACTGCTCCGCGGTCTGCTGGCGCTCGCGCCCGTCGCACTGCTGTGCGCCGCCCTGCACCGGTACTTGCCGCTGACCGCGGCGCTGTCCGGCCCCTGCCCGCCGGCGGCGCCCGCGTGTCCCCGGACGTCCACCCGGCACCCCGCGGCGTACCGGTTCCGCGGCACCCTCACGGCACCGCGGCACTCCTCCCCTCCCGCGCCGCAACCACGTCCGCGCACAGCGCCTCCCACCTCCGCGTGACGCCCTCCGCCGCGAACCGTCCCGTCCCCGCACACGTATGGGTGCCCAGCCGGTGCGGCAGCTCCGCGTCCGGAGGCCGCCGGACCCACCACCCGGGCGTGAAGGGCCGCCTCCGTCCGGCCCGTCCACCTCGGCGCGCGGCGGCAGCCGCCCGCCACCGCGCTCACCTCTCCCGCGCCTCCGCCCTCACCACGGCACCTCGTACGCGCTCGGCACCGGGAAGTACGCCTCCAGGAACGCCCCCAGCAGCCCCGGCTCCCCCGTGCCCCCGACCCGGATCACCGTCCGGTCCCGTGCCGCGAGCAGCCCGCGCAGCGCGACGTCCGCGCGGGCCGCCGCCAGGTCGACGTCCGCGGAGCGCAGGGTCGCGGCGGCGGCGCGGCCGGTGTGGGCGGCGTAGTGGTGGTACAGGGACGACGGGATCGCCAGGTCGTCGCGGAGAGGGTCGCGGTGGGCCGCGGTGGCGACGTGCCGGTCCCCGAACTCGCGCTCGATCTCGCACAGCACGCTGCGCCGCAGCGGGTGCGGGGCGTGCCGCAGCGGCACCTTCGCGGGTGAGACGAAGAACCGGGTGAGGCCGTTGGCGAGGAAGAAGTTCTCCGGGACGGTCTCGGAGCCGAGGAAGAGGCGGTCGCCGAAGTACAGGAAGTGCTCGGCGAGGCCGTCGATGTGGTGCAGTTGGCTTTCGACGGCGCGCGGGTTGGACGTCGGCAGCGCGGTGGGGTCGGCGAAGACCTCGCGGTGCCCGACCACGGCCAGCCCCGGGTGCGCGGTGTCCAGCCACGGCGGGGCGCCGTCGTCGGTGAGCAGGTGGACGCGGCGGATCCAGGGCGCGTACGTGGCGAGAGAGCGCAGCGCGTAACGGAGTTCGGGGTCGGTCCAGGTGTAGACGGCGTCGATCGCGTACGTGACGTCGTCGGGCAGCGGATGCACGAACTCCTCGCGGGTGCGCAGCGTGAGCCGGCCGCAGCCCCAGGAGCCGCGGTCGGTCATCTTCACGGTGGTGGCGCCGGCCGGGACGCTGTCGGTGACGCGGCCGGGGCGCGGCGCGAGGAGCCGGTCGCCGGCGGGGTCCGCGTGCCAGAACTCGACCTCGCAGCCGGATGCGTCACCGATGACCAGCCGCCGGCCCGGCTCGGTGCGCAACCACGTGAGGCGCAGCACGTCGGCCTTCTCCCACTGCTGCCAGACGCCCGGCTCGTAACCGGGCACGAGCCGCGGGTACGAACCGGCCGCCGCACGCTCCTGCGCGAGCCCGGCCCTGCGCCCGATGCCGCGCGCCGCCGCGCCCTTCCCTGACCCCGCGCCCGCGCCCGCGCCCGCCACCACCGTCACGTATGCCGGCTGCACCCGGCAGAGCCGGGCCAGCGCCCGGCACGCCCGGCGGCGTTGGGCCGCCGGCACGGCGACGATCGCGGGCCCGCACGCCCGGCCCCGCACCGCGAAGTACGGGACCCCGGCCGTCCGCAGCGCCCGGGTGACCGCGAGCACGCCGACGCGGCGGGCCTGCACCGGGGAGAGCGCGCGCTGCAGGTGGGCGATGCGCGGCCGGCCGTCGACGGTGACGACGACCCGGCCGGGGACGTCGGTGGCGACCTGCTCCCGGTGGGCCTTGAGGGCGGCACGGAGCCGGTCGGCATGGTGCGGGGCGGCCAGGACGGCGAGGTGGCGGCGGACGGCACGGGGGAGCGCACGGCGGTACGCGGCGACGACGGCCGCCGTACCGGGGCCGACGCGCGGCCGTCGCTGGTCCGTGGCTGTCTGCCCCATGCGGGACAAACTACGTCATTCACCCGTCCCGGACTTCGCGTAACGCCCCGCGTCGGCCACGTCGCCGGCGCGCTTCACCGGCTGCCCGCACGCCTTGCCGCCACCGCGCGCCCGCCGCTCCGACGGGCCCCTACCGGTTCGTCCGCAGCAGCGTGCGCATCGTCCGCATCGCCACCGAGAGGTTCGCCAGGTCGAAGGACTCCGATCCCTGGATCTCCTCCAGCGTGCTGCGCGCCCGGCCCAGGATCGCCGCGTTCTTCTCCTCCCACGTCTTGAACCGCAGCTCCGGCGTGATCGCCTCGCCCTCCGCCTCCGGCTCCGCCGACAGCACCTCCGCGGTGAGCAGGGCGTGCGCCGCGTACAGGTCCTCACGGATCGCCGCGCGGGCCATGGACTGCCACCTGTCGGCCCGCGGCAGCTCCACGATGCGGTCCATCAGCTTGCTGATGTGCAGCCGGTCGCCGAGGTCGTAGTACACCTCCGCGACGTCCAGCGGCTTGTGGCCGGTGCGGTCGGCGACGGCGACGATGTCCATCGCCGGGAACGCCGCGGAGAACGTGGCGACCCGCTGCGCCAGCTCGGCCGGGACGCCGTTGTCGGTCAGCTCGTTCTGGTTGCGCTCGTACCACTCCAGGTCCGTGCCGCGCAGGAGCTTCGGCAGCGCCGCCCAGACCTGCCCGATGCGCTCGCTGAAGAAGTCGATGGTCTCGCCCAGTTGCAGCGGCTGCGGCCGGTTGTTGAGCAGCCAGCGGGTGGCGCGCTCGACCAGCCGGCGGGAGTGCAGCCGGATGCGGGTCTGGACGTCGGCGGCGATGACGTTGTCGAGGGTTTCGACCTCGTCCCAGAAGTCGCCGAGGTGGAAGATCGCGCGGGCCACGGTGTGCGCCCGTACGATCTCCTCGGTCGACGCGCCGGTCTCCTCCTTCAGCCGGTGCACGAACGTCGTACCGCCGGTGTTGACCGTGTCGTTGACCAGCACCGTGGTGACGATCTCGCGGCGCAGCGCGTGTGCGCGGATCTGCTCCGGGAAGCGCTCGCGCAGCGGCCGCGGGAAGTACGCGAACAGCAGCCGCTCCAGGTACGGATCGTCGGGCAGGGTGGTGGTGACCAGGTCCTCGGCGGCGGTGATCTTCGTGTAGCCCAGCAGTACCGCCAGCTCGGGCTGGGTGAGGCCCTGTCCCCCGGTGAGGCGCTCGCGCACCTGCTTCTCGCCGGGCAGGAACTCCAGATCCCGGTCGAGCGCGCCTTCCTTGCTCAGCTTGCGCATGTACCGGTGGTGGGCCTGGAGCAGGCTGGGGGCCTGCGCGACGGCGTTGGCCAGGGCGGTGTTCTGCGCGTAGTTGTTGCGCAGCACCAGCGCGGCGACCTCGTCGGTCATCTCGCCCAGCAGCAGGTTGCGCTGCTTGACGGTCATGTCGCCGTCGCCGATGAGCTGGTTGAGCAGGATCTTGATATTCACTTCGTGGTCGGACGTGTCCACGCCGGCGCTGTTGTCGATCGCGTCGGTGTTGATTTTGCCGCCCCTGCCGTCGGGACCGCCGGCGCGCGCGAACTCGATCCGGCCGAGCTGCGTCAGCCCCAGGTTGCCGCCCTCGCCGACGATCCGCGCCCGTACGGCGGCGCCGTCCACCCGGATGGCGTCGTTCGCCCGGTCGCCGGCGTCGGCCTGCGTCTCCGCCGAGGACTTCACATACGTACCGATGCCGCCGTTCCACAGCAGGTCGACGGGCGCCTGGAGGATCGCCTTCATCAGCTCGGCGGGCGTCATCTTCGCGGCGCCGTCGCGGATGCCGAGCGCCCGGCGCATCTTGGCGTTCACCGGGATCGCCTTCGCCCTGCGGGAGAACACCCCGCCGCCCTCGGAGAGTTTGGCGGTGTCGTAGTCCTCCCAGGAGGAACGCGGCAGCTCGAAGAGCCGGCGGCGCTCGGCGTAGGAGACGGCCGGGTCCGGGTCGGGGTCGACGATGATGTGCCGGTGGTCGAAGGCGGCGATCAGCCTGGTGTGCTCGCTGAGCAGCATCCCGTTGCCGAAGACGTCACCCGACATGTCGCCGATGCCGACGGTGGTGAAGTCCTCCGTCTGGCAGTCGACGCCCAGTTCGCGGAAGTGCCGCTTGACCGACTCCCAGGCGCCGCGGGCGGTGATGCCCATGCCCTTGTGGTCGTATCCGGCGGAGCCGCCGGAGGCGAAGGCGTCGCCCAGCCAGAAGTCGTACGAGACGGCGACCTCGTTGGCGATGTCGGAGAAGGTCGCGGTGCCCTTGTCGGCGGCGACGACCAGGTACGTGTCGTCCTCGTCGTGCCGGACCACGTTCTTCGGGTGCACGACCTCGCCGCCGACCAGGTTGTCGGTGATGTCGAGCATGCCGTAGATGAACGTCTTGTAGCAGGCGATGCCCTCGGCCAGCCAGGCGTCGCGGTCCGCCGACGGGTCCGGCAGCCGCTTGCCGACGAAGCCGCCCTTGGCGCCGGCGGGGACGATGACGGTGTTCTTCACCTCCTGCGCCTTGACCAGGCCCAGGATCTCGGTGCGGAAGTCCTCGCGCCGGTCGGACCAGCGCAGCCCGCCGCGCGCGACCTTGCCGAAGCGCAGGTGCACGCCCTCGACCCGCGGCGAGTACACCCAGATCTCGTACTCGGGGCGCGGCTCGGGCAGTCCGGGGATGGCCTGCGGGTCGAGCTTGAAGGACAGGTACGAGTGCCGCTTTCCGCCGTTGTCGGTCTGGAAGTAGTTGGTGCGCAGGGTGGCCTGGATGGCGGTGAGGAACGAGCGCAGGATGCGGTCCTCGTCGAGGGAGGCCACCTGGTCCAGCGCGCCGTTCAGCTCCTCCAGGATGCCGTCGGTCAGCTCCCGCCCGGCGTGCTGCCTCTCGGGCGCCAGACGCGCCTCGAAGAGGCTGACCAGCAGCCGGGTGGTGTGCACGTTGGTGCGGAGGGTGTCCTCCATGTACGCCGGGGTGAACTTCGAGCCGGCCTGGCGCAGATAGCGGGCGTACGCGCGCAGCACCATCGCCTGCCGCCACGTCAGCCCGGCGACGGGCACGAGGGCGTTGAGTCCGTCGTCCTCCGCCTCGCCGTTCCACACCGCGGCGAACGTCTCCTGGAAGCGCTCGCGCGCGTCCTCGCCGACCTCCAGGCCGCCGCCGTTCTGCGACGGCGGGAACCGCAGCCCGAAGTCGGAGACCCAGGAGTCCGTGCCGACGCCGTTGCAGCGGAGCAGGTACGGCCGCTCCTCGGTGACCTCGACGCCGAGGTTGTGCAGCACGGGCAGCACCCGGGTGAGCGAGAAGGGCGTCGCGCCGGTCCCGTACACCTTCAGCCGGCGCTCGTTGGGCGCGGCGCCCACCGGCTCGTACAGGCTGAGGGCGAAGTCCTCCGTGCCGCCCCGCGCGCTGAGCTTCTCGAAGTGCTGCAGGTCGGAGACGGCGGTGCGGGGCGCGAAGTCCTCCTTGTAGCCCTCCGGGAAGGCGCCGGCGTAGCGGTGGGCCAGCTCGGCGGCGCGCTCCTCGCCGAACTCGGCGATCAGCGCCTCGGTGAAGCCGTCGTTCCAGGAGCGGGACGCCTCGGCGAGGCGGTTTTCGATCCGGTGGACGTCGGTCTCGGTCAGCTCGCGCAGCCCGGTGCCGGGGTCGACGCGGACGACGAAGTGCAGCCGGGACAGGACCGACTCGGTGTTCCAGGCGGTGAAGTCGACGGAGGTGCCGCCCAGCTCCTCCTTGAGGATCTCGACGAGCCGCAGCCGGACGCTGGTGGTGTAGCGGTCGCGCGGCAGGTAGACGAGCGCCGAATAGTAGCGCCCGTACTCCTCCTGCCGGAGGAACAGCCGCAGCCTGCGGCGCTCCTGGAGGTACAGCACGCTGATGACGATGGACTGCAGCTCCGATACGGGGATCTGGAACAGCTCGTCGCGCGGGTAGGTCTCCAGGATCTGCAGCAGGTCGCGGCCGTCGTGGCTGTTGGGCGTGAAGCCGGCGCGGCTGAGGACTTCGGCGACCTTGCGGCGGACGACGGGCACGCGGCGTACGGACTCGGTGTACGCGGCGGAGGAGAACAGGCCGAGGAAGCGCCGCTCGCCGATGACGTTGCCGTCGGCGTCGAACTTCTTCACGCCGATGTAGTCGAGGTAGGCCGGACGGTGCACGGTGGCGCGGCTGTTGGCCTTGGTGAGCACCAGCATCCGGTGCTCGCGGGCCTTGGCGCGGACGTCGGGGGGCAGCCGGTGGAAGGACTCGGAGGCGGGCTGCGGTCTGCCTTCGCCCTTGCCGTACGCGGCGTGCGAGGGGTCGGCGCGCAGGATGCCGAGGCCGGTGCCGGGGACGGCGGTCAGCTCCTCGCCGTCGCTGTTGACCGTCAGGCGGTACTCGCGGTAGCCCAGGAAGGTGAAGTGGTCGGCGGCGAGCCAGCGCAGCAGCTCCCGGGCCTCCTCGACCTCCTGCGCGGGGATGTCGTCCGGCAGCGGCTCCTCGTCGAGGTCGTCGGCGATGCGCAGGGCGGAGTCGCGCATCTTCTGCCAGTCCTCGACGGCCTCGCGGGCGTCGGACAGCACCCGCAGCAGATCGGCGGTGATCTGCTTGAGGTCCTGGCGGTCGGACTCCCGGTCGATCTCGACGTGGATCCAGGACTCGATGACGGCGTCGTGCGGCAGGTCTTCGAGACCGCGCGCGTAGGGCGGCGAGGCGTTCGGGTCACGGCCGGCGTCCAGCACCTCCAGCAGGCGGCCGGTGACGTCCCGGCGGACGACGATCTGCGGGTGGATCACCAGATGAATGCCGCGGCCCTGACGCGTCAGCTCGTTGGTGACAGAATCCACCAAAAAGGGCATATCATCAGTCACTACCTCGACGACACTGTGACTGGACGTCCAGCCGTTCTCCTCGACCGTCGGCGTGTGCACCCGCACGTTGGCGGTGCCCTGCGGACGGTTCTGAGCCAGGCGGTAGTGGGAGAGCGCGGCGCCGAAGACGTCGACCGGGTCACGGCCGAGCAGGTCCTCGGCCGCAGTATGCAGGTAATAGCGCTGGAGGTACGCGTCGAGAGTCTCGGCAGGCAATCCCCCCTCGCCCGTCCCGTCCACCCGCGCCGCCCGCGCGAGCAGCTCGTTCTTGGCTTCAGCCAGCTTGGTCTGCATGGTCCTCAGGCTCCTGTCGCGCGCCGTTGCGTGACGGTTCTTGTGGGCCGGGAGCGCACCCCGGCCCTGCTGACGAGCGGGCACGGCACCGCGGCCCGGATGCCTCCGGGCCATGCGCGGCATCGTGCCGGAACGGGAAACGCACCGGTCCGCTTCCAGCCATCATCGGGCGGCGGCACCGGTTTCGCCGATCAGCCGTCCCCCGGTCGGGGTCCCCGGCGCCGACCGACGCCGGGAGGAGCGCGGTGGGGGCCCCGCGGGCCCCATCTCCGTCGCCCCCATGAGATATCGGGCTGATCACGCCCACCAGGCTATCCCCTCGGGGCCAGGCGCCGTCCACGGCCGAATGTGTACAAACACAGGCCCTGTTCTTTGACGTTCTGCACAGCATCTCCAGCCTGCCCGGCGTCCTTCACCTGGACTAAAGCCCTCCGCATGACCCGTTCGAGAACGGTGTGCGGCAGAGTGGCGAACGTCACCCGCCGGGGCGTACGGGCCGGGGAGGGCGGCCCGGTGCCGGAGTGCCTCCCGGGTCCGCTACGCGGCCAGTTCGTCCGCCGCGGCGACCGCCTCGGCCAGGCTGTCCACCACCGGGACGCCCGCGGCCTCCAGGCTCGCCCGGCTGTGCGAACCGCCGGTATAGAGCACGGCCCGTACACCCGCGTGCCGCGCGGCCGTGGCGTCGTCCACCGCATCGCCGATGACGACCGTCCGGGACGGGTCTATGCCCTGGAGCGCGCCGAGGTGGCGCACCATGTGCGTCGCCTTGCCGCCGTCGGACGGGCCGGTGCGGCCGTCGATCCGGACGAAGTGGCTCTCGATGCCGCGCGAGCGCACCATCGGCAGCAGTTGCTCGTGCGGCGCGAGGGAACAGAGGGACTGCGTCTGCCCCGCGGCCCGCCGCTGCGCCAGCAGCTCCGCCGCGCCCTCGGCGAGCGCGGCGCCCTCGGCACGCACCCAGTAGTGCCGGTGGAACGCCTCGTCCATGACCTCCCACTCCTCGGGCGTGGGCAGCCGGCCCATCAGCCGCTCGTAGAACCGCGGCACCGGGACGCAGTACAGCTCGCGATAGCGCTCCAGCGTGATCGGCGGCAGGCCCAGCTCGGTGAAGGAGGCGTTCGTCGCCTCTATCACCGCGTGGATGTCGTGAAAGAGCGTGCCGTTCCAGTCCCAGACGAGGTGTGTGCGCACACCAGAACGGTAACCGGCCGGTCTGACAACCCGCCCGGGATTTTCTCGTCAGCCGATGAGGTTGTCGATCTCCTGCACCCCGTACCAGAGCAGTTCGTGGTCCTCCGCGCCGTCGACCGTGAACCGCGCGTCGTCGTCCCCCGCGTCCGCAGCACCCAGCGCGGCCACGGCCGCCGCGACGTCCGCCTCCGCCTCGTCCGCGTCCATGTGCACCGCCGCCGCCAGCTTCAGCGGCACGGCCGCGGCGATCCGCACCTCACCGATGGCGGCGGGGTCCATCCCCCGATCGGGGTCAGCCGCCGCGGCGCCCTCGGGCAACTCCGCCGCGACCACGACCCGGCGCGGCGGGGCACCGGGGGCGGGGGCGATCGCCAGCAGCCGCAGCGACGCCTGGGCGGCGCGGGTGAGCGCCGCGTACTCCAGCTCCTCCAGGTTGTCCGAGACGTACCACTCGCGCAGCGCCGGCGTCACGGCATAGGCCACCATCGGCGCCGGGCCCAGCTCACCGGCTTCGTGCGCCCGCGCCAGGCCGGGCAGGGTCAGGGGGACGTACACGCGCATGGGCGAACTATACGGCGGCGGTCGCCCGTCCGGATGGGTTGCCCGCGCCGGGGACGAAGACACCGTGAACGAGGCGCGCGCCAGGCGCGAGAAGGCCCCGGAGGCGGGCGCCGACGGGGGCGGTCACCTGGATAGGTGAATCCTTCGGCGGGGCCCGGAAGAGGACGGCGGGCGTTGCGGGCGGCGCGGTGCGCCGGTAGACCTTCGGGCATCACGAACCACACGCATCACGGGGGTGACAGCGTGACGACCACACACGCCCGGCCGGCCGCCGGCCGGCCCGACCGCACAGCGGGGCCGCAGAAGCCGTCCGGTGACGGCACCGGCACCCGGCACGGGCCGGCCCGCGACGCCGCGGACGGCCCGGCTCACCGGACAGCGCGCGAACCGGCCCGGGACCGGCCGGACGGACAGGCGGTCGACCCGGCGTGCGCGCCGCCGCGAGACCCCGGGCAGGAATCCGCCGGCGGCCCGGAAGACGGGCCGGACCCCGCGCACCGGGACCCGCACTCCGTACCCCGGCTTCCCGCGGCCCGCCCGGGCCGGCGGCCCCGCGGCCGCACCGCCCCGCCGAACCGGCGCGACACCCGGCGCCCCGGGCCCCCGCCCGCGTACCGCCCGCCCGGGGATCCGCGCCCGCACGAGTGGTTCGCCGAGCGGCTGGTGCTCGTGCTGAGCGGTCGGCGGCCGATGCACTGGCTGCTCGGCCACACGGTGGGCATCGCGTACGACCAGCTCGCCGCCTTCGCCGACGACCCGCCCCTGCGCCACGGACGCCGCCCGGAGCTGCGCGCTTGCGGCTACTGCCGCCCCGCGCCCGATGCCATCGAGGCGTTCGCCCGCGTCGCCGTGGGCGACCGGCTGCGGGCGCTGGCCTTCCGCCTGGAACTCGGCCCGGACCGCCGCTGGCGCTGCGCCGCGGTCGAGATGGACCCGAGCCCGCGGCACGGCCCGGCATGAGTCCGCGGCGCCCCCGCCGGCACGGCACGGGCGCCGCGGACCCGTACCGTACGGCGGCCGGGGGGCGGCCGTTGCCCGCCTGCCGGGGGCACGCCGCATGGCCGCCGCAGACGACGACGGGGCCGGTCCCACCGGACCGGCCCCGCCGTAGGGCGACGTGCTACGCCGTCACTTCTTGCGCCGCTTGCCCTTCGAGCCGCCCTTCTGGGCCCGGCGGCGCTCCGCCCGGGTGCGGCCGTCGCCCGAGCCTGCGCCCGCGGGGGCCGCCGGGGCGCCGTCGGTCGCCAGCTCGCCCTCCGCGACACCGCCCTCCGCGGTGGGCGCGGAGAAGTGCAGCCGGTCGGGGCGCTGCGGCTGGTCGAGGCCCTTGGCGAGGATCGCCGGAGCGGGAACCGCGTCCTGCGGTGCGGCGTCGGCGGGCGCCGCATCCTGCACCGGGACCTCCTCGACCTGCTGCTCGACCTGGACCTCCAGGTTGAACAGGTAGCCGACGGACTCCTCCTTGATGCCGTCCATCATGGCGTTGAACATGTCGAAGCCCTCGCGCTGGAACTCCACCAGCGGGTCCTTCTGCGCCATCGCGCGCAGTTGGATGCCCTCCTGGAGGTAGTCCATCTCGTAGAGGTGCTCACGCCACTTGCGGTCCAGCACCGACAGCACGACCCGGCGCTCCAGCTCCCGCATGATCTCCGGGCCGAGCTGCTCCTCGCGCTTGTTGTACTGGGCGTGGACGTCCTCCTTGACCATGTCCTCGATGAACTCGGGGGTGATGCCCGCCCGGTCACCCGCGGCCTCCTCCAGCTCCTCCACCGTCACGGAGATGGGATAGAGCTGCTTGAAGGCCCGCCAGAGCCGGTCGAGGTCCCACTCCTCGGCGAAGCCCTCGACGGTCTCGGCCTGGATGTAGGCGTCGATGGTGTCGTCCATGAAGTGGCGCACCTGCTCGTGCAGGTCCTCGCCCTCCAGCACCCGCTTGCGCTCGCCGTAGATGACCTCGCGCTGGCGGTTCATCACCTCGTCGTACTTCAGGACGTTCTTGCGCGTCTCGAAGTTCTGCTGCTCGACCTGCGACTGGGCGGAGGCGATGGCGCGGGTGACCATCTTGTTCTCGATCGGCACGTCGTCGGGCACGTTGGCCATCGACATGACGCGCTCCACGAGCTGCGCCTTGAACAGCCGCATCAGGTCGTCGCCCAGGGAGAGGTAGAAGCGGGACTCGCCGGGGTCGCCCTGACGGCCGGAACGGCCGCGCAACTGGTTGTCGATACGCCGCGACTCGTGCCGCTCGGTGCCCAGCACGTACAGCCCGCCGAGGTCCTTGACCTCCTCGTACTCGGCCTTGACCGCCGCCTCCGCCTTCTCCAGCGCGGCCGGCAGCGCCGCCGCCCACTGCTCGGCGTGCTCGACCGGGTCCAGGCCCTGCTGGCGCAGGTCGGCCTCGGCGAGGTCCTCGGGGTTGCCACCCAGCTTGATGTCGGTGCCGCGGCCGGCCATGTTGGTGGCGACGGTGATCGCGCCGCGGCGGCCGGCCTGCGCGACGATCACGGCCTCGCGGTCGTGCTGCTTGGCGTTGAGCACCTCGTGCGGCACGCCGCGCTTGCTGAGCTGCTGCGAGAGGTACTCCGACTTCTCCACCGACGTCGTACCGACCAGCACCGGCTGGCCCTTCTCGAACTTCTCCGAGATGTCGTCGACGACGGCGGAGAACTTCGCCTCCTCCGTGCGGTAGATCAGGTCGGACTGGTCCTTCCGCGCCAGCGGCCGGTTGGTGGGGATGGGCACCACGCCGAGCTTGTAGATCTGCTGGAACTCGGCGGCCTCGGTCATGGCCGTACCGGTCATGCCGGCGAGGCCGGGCTGTTCCTTGCCGTCGCGGTCCTGGCGCTTGTAGAGGCGGAAGAAGTTCTGCAGGGTGATCGTGGCGAGCGTCTGGTTCTCGTCCTTGATGTCGACGCCCTCTTTGGCCTCGATCGCCTGGTGCATGCCCTCGTTGTAGCGGCGGCCGGCGAGGATACGGCCCGTGTGCTCGTCGACGATCATGACTTCGCCGTTCATGACGACGTAGTCCTTGTCCTTCTTGAACAGCTCCTTGGCCTTGATGGCGTTGTTCAGATAGCCGACCAGCGGGGTGTTCACCGACTCGTAGAGGTTGTCGATGCCCAGGTAGTTCTCCACCTTGGCGACGCCCGCCTCATGGATGGCGACGGTCCGCTTCTTCTCGTCCACGTCGTAGTCGCCGGTCTCCTGCTTGCCCAGGCGCGGGTCGCCCGGCTCGCCCTTGGACAGCCGGGTGACGAGCTTGGCGAAGTCGGCGTACCACTTGGTGGCCTGGTCGGCGGGGCCGGAGATGATCAGCGGCGTACGGGCCTCGTCGATGAGGATGGAGTCGACCTCGTCGACGATCGCGAAGTTGTGGCCGCGCTGGACCAGCTCGTCCTTCGACCACGCCATGTTGTCGCGCAGGTAGTCGAAGCCGAACTCGTTGTTCGTCCCGTAGGTGATGTCGCACTTGTACTGCTCGCGGCGCTGCGCCGGCGGCATGTTGGCGAGGATGCAGCCGACCGACAGGCCGAGGAAGCGGTGGACACGGCCCATCCACTCGGAGTCGCGCTGGGCGAGGTAGTCGTTGACCGTGACGATGTGCACGCCCTTGCCGGAGATCGCGTTGAGGTACGCGGGCAGGGTGCCGACCAGCGTCTTGCCCTCGCCGGTCTTCATCTCGGCCACGTAGCCCTCGTGCAGCGCCGCACCGCCCATGATCTGGACGTCGTAGTGCCGCTCGCCCAGGATCCGGCTGGCCGCCTCGCGTACGGTGGCGAACGCCTCGGGCAGGAGGTCGTCGAGGGACTCGCCGTCCTCGTACCGCTGCCTGTATTCCTCGGTCAGTGCGCGCAGCTCCGCATCGGAGAGGTCGGTGAAGTCCTCTTCGATGGAGTTGACCTGGTCCGCGATGCGGTTGAGCTTGCGCAGGATCTTTCCTTCGCCTGCGCGCATGATCTTTCCGAAGACGGACACTTTGGGCTGGCTCCTTGCCGGTCGGGCCTGGCACGGTCGGGTGCGCTGGTGCGGCCCCTGTCCTCTGGGGCTCCTCTCGGGCCTCGCGGAGCCCACGGCCGCACCGGCCATCGTATGCGAGGACGCGGGCGCCCCGGGAGGTCCAGCCCAGGGACGTTAGGTGCCGTCACCGTACGTGTCAACGCGCGAACCCCCCGGAAAGTGCCGCCAGGGGCCCGGCGGGCCGCCGCGACAGGGGTGCGTCAACGGAGGTGGAGGGGCGGAAAAGCCGTGGCGGGGCGGGGAGCGCGGACGGAGAATCCGGGGATGGATCCCGTCACACTGGACACCGACCGGCTGCTGCTGCGGCCCATGGAAGCCGGCGACGTCGACGCCGTCCTGACCGCCTGCCAGGACCCCGACGTGCAGCGCTGGACGCGCGTGCCGTCGCCGTACGGACGCGCGCACGCCGAGGACTTCATCCTGAAGGTCAGCCCCGCGGGCTGGCGCGAGGACACGATGTACAACTTCGGTGTCTTCGCGCGCGACGGCGGAGCGCTGGTGGGCTCGATGGGACTCGTCGGCTTCACACCGTCGCGGCACGCGGAGCGCGTCGCGGAGCTGGGGTACTGGACCGCGCCGGAGCAGCGGCGGCGCGGGTACACGGCGGAGGCGGTGGCCGCCGTGGTGCGGTGGGCGTTCACGGACGTGGGCATCGACCGGGTGGAGTGGTTCGCCGAGGTGGGCAACGAGGCGTCGCGGGCGGTGGCGGTGCGCGCGGGGTTCACGATGGAGGGCACGCTGCGCTCCTGGTTCGTCAACCACGGCACACGGCGTGACGCCTGGGTGGGCTCGCTGCTGCCCTCGGACGTGGGGCTGGAGTCGCGGCTGCCCTATCTGCCGGCGCAGCCGGAGCCGCCGCCGTCGCGGTGAGTGTCCGACGGTGCACGGGGTGTCCAACTGGGCTGCTGGCGATGCCCGCCCGGGGAGCGGACAATTCTCCCCATGGACCCGATCACGCTGGTCACCGAACGCCTGCTGCTCCGCCCCGCGGAGCCCGGTGACATCGACGCCGTCCTGGCCGCCTGCCAGGACCCCGGCATCCAGCGCTGGCTGCCGGTCCCGTCGCCGTACGAGCGGGAGCACGCGGAGGAGTACGTACGGAAGATCATCCCGGCGGGCTGGCGCGAGGACCGGCAGTACGACCTGGTCCTCACCGACCTGGAAAGCGGCGCCCTGGTGGGCTCGGCCGGCGTCGGCCGCACGGCCGGGCCCGAGGAGCGCGTCCGCTCGGTCGGCTTCTGGACCGCCCCGCGGCACCGCGGGCAGGGGTATGCGGGCGAAGCGGTGGCGGCGCTGGCGCGGTGGGCGTTCACGGAGCTGGGCGCCGACCGGCTGGAGTGGCTGGCGCAGGTGGGTAACGAGGGGTCGCGGTCGGTGGCGCGCAAGGCCGGCTTCACGATGGAGGGCGTGCTGCGCTCCCGGCTCATCCACCGCGGCGTGCGGCGGGACGCGTGGGTGGCGTCGCTGCTGCCGTCGGACATGGGCCTGGCCCCACAGGTGCCGTACGGGGCGCGTACGGCGGATGCGGCCGGCGCCGCTGGCTGACCCCGGGCCGGGCGCGGGAGAGGACGGCCGGGGAAGGCCGCCGGGAGGGCTGCGGGCCGGCGTTGTCAGCGGCAGGCTCTACGCTCGCCGGCATGACCACGAACGTGTCCCTCTCCGCCGACGACGCCCGCCGTATCGCCCTGCGCGCCCAGGGGCTGCTCGGCGCACCGGACCGCCGCGCGGGGGTCCGCGGTGTGCTGCGGCGGCTGGGCGCGGTGCAGTTGGACACGATCTCGGTGCTGGCGCGGTCGCACGAGCTGGTGCCGTACGCGCGCCTGGGCGCGGTCGGCCGTGAGGCGGTGGAATCGGCGTACTGGTCGGGGACGACCGCCTTCGAGTACTGGTCGCATGCCGCCTGCATCCTGCCCATGGAGGAGTGGCCGCTGTTCGCCTTCCGCCGCCGGGAGCGCCGCGCGCGCGGCTACCGCTGGCACCGTCTCCGGGACCCGGAGGGCTCCCGCGCCGCCGTCGTGGACCGGCTGCGCGCGGACGGTCCGCTGACCTCCACGGACCTGGGCGGGGCGAAGAACGGCGGCCCGTGGTGGGACTGGTCGGAGACGAAGATCGCGGTGGAGACGCTGCTCGACGCCGGTGACGTGGTCGTCACCGCCCGGCGCGGCTGGAAGCGGGTGTACGACCTCGCCGAGCGCGCCGTCCCGGACGCCCTGTTCCACGACGACCTGCCGGACGAGGAGTGCCTGCGCCGGCTCGTCTTTCAGGCCGGCCGGGCGCTGGGCGTGGCCACGCGCGCGGACCTGGCTGATTATCACCGCCTCAAGGGGGAGCAGGTCTCCGCCGTCATCGGTGACACGGATCTGGTCGAGGTGGAGGTCGAGGGCTGGGGCAAGCCGGCGTGGGCCGCCCCGGAAGCGCTGGCAGACGCTCCGCGGGGGCGGCACAGGACGACGCTGCTCTCCCCGTTCGACTCCCTCGTCTGGGACCGCCCGCGCACGGAGAGGATCTTCGGACTGACGCACCGGCTGGAGGCGTACGTGCCCAAGCCCCGGCGGATACACGGGTATTTCGCCATGCCGGTGCTCGCCGGCGGCAGGCTCATCGGGCGGGTGGACCCGGGACGCGAGGGGAGCACGCTCGTGGCCCGCCAGGTGACGCTGGGCGCCGACCGGCCGAACGGCGTCACACCGGCGAAGGCCGTGGAGCCCACGGCGGCGGCGCTGGCGGAGGCGGCGAGCTGGGTCGGTGCGCAGTCGGTGCGGGTGGAGCGGGTCAGCCCGCCGGAGCTGCACACGCCGCTCACGCGCGCGGCGGAGAAGGCCGTGACCGCGGGCTGACCGGCCGGCCGCCGGGAGCGGCGGCAAGGTGCGGGCGGCGGGGATCCTGTCGCCGGCCGCGGCGCCCGGGAGGCGTCAGCGGATTTCGAGGATCTTCTCGCGCATCGCGTACACGACGGCCTCCATCCGGGAGTGCAACTGCAGCTTCTCCAGGATGTTGCGCACGTGGTTCTTCACCGTGTTCTCGCTGATGAACAGCTCTTTCGCGATGTCGCGGTTGTTCATCCCGGTGGCCACGAGCTTGAGCACTTCCAGCTCCCGGTCGGTCAGCCGCGGTGCCGGCACGAGACGCCGCTCGTCGGTGCGCTGGATCATCGACTTGAACTCGGTCAGCAGCTTCGACGCCATGGACGGGCTGATCTGCGACTGCCCGTCCGCCACGGCGCGGATCGCGGTGGAGACCTCGTCGGTGGAGATCTCCTTGAGCAGATAACCGGTCGCGCCCGCCTTGATCGCGTCGTAGAGGTCGGCTTCCTCGTCGCTGATCGTCAGCATGATGATCTTCGCGCTGGGGGCGACTTCCTTGATCGCCGTGCACGCCTCGATGCCGCTGCGCCGCGGCATCCGGATGTCCATCAGCACGATGTCGGGAAGGAGGTCTGCGGCCTTGTCCACGGCCTCGGCGCCGTCACCCGCCTCACCGACGACCTGGATGTCCTCCTCCTGCGCGAGGACGATCTCCAGGCCACGGCGGAAGAGTTCATGATCGTCCACGACGAGGACCCGGATCGGCTCCTCGCGGGGACCGACCGTCGCCTTCGGCTCGCCAGCTCCGCTCAGCTCGAACTCCGCCACACTTGCCCCCAGGCACCGACTTTGCCGTGCGCGCACATGATTTCACGCCCGGGCGGCGGGGGGACGCCCCCGCCGCCCGCCTACCGTCGGCTTTCAGCCGCCCAGGGCGTCTCCCGCACCGTCGGGCAGCGACTCCTCGATCGGATACGGGTCGAGGTGGATCACGCCGTAGTCGTAGGCGTGCCTCCGGTAGACAACGCTGGGCAGTTTCTTGTCGGAGTCGACGAAGAGATAGAAGTCGTGCCCGACGAGTTCCATCTCGTACAGCGCCTGGTCCAGCGACATCGGCGGTGCGGCGTGGGTCTTCTCCCGCACCACCAGCGGGCCGTCGCCGTCCACTTCCAGCGGTCCGCGGCGACGGAGCCGGGAGCCGTTCTGCCGTGGCTCGCTCTCCGCCGGCGTCTCCATGGCCGGGGTCACCAGTTCCCCGTCGTCGGTGAGCTGCGCCGCGTTCGCGACGACCTCGCCCACCTCCGCGGCCGTGCGGCGGGCCTTTCCGGGCCGCCTGCTCTTGCGCTTGTCATGCTGCTTGCGCAGCCTCGCCTCCAACTTGGCCGTCGCCAGGTCCAGGGCTGCGTACGGGTCAGCCGCGGCCGCTTCGGCGCGCACCACGGGCCCCCGGGAGTGAACCGTGATCTCCACCCGGTCGCAGCGGTCGGCCAGCCGCGGGTTGTGCTCCTTGGACACCTCGACGTCAAGGCTCATCACCTTGCCGTCGAACTTCTGGATCTTGTCCAGCTTCAGCTTCTCGGCCACATGCCGACGAAACCGCTCGGGAACCTCGGTCTTGCGGCCCTTGACGACGATGTCCACGCAGAACTCCGTTCTGGAACGGCTCCGCGTACCACTAGCTGACGGGCGAAGCCGGTCCCTTGGTGCGCTAGCTGGGGCTCCGGTGGGTGCCGGAGCCTCGGGGTTCTCTGCCGCCGGCCCCTCTCACGGAGGACCGGCTTTCACCTCCTCCTCCCCCACCGACAAGATCGACACCCCATCGGATCCAGCGGATTCGGCCCATCCACTGTCCTCACAGCCTCCTCACAATCGAACATAGCTCGCCTGAGATGCTGCGGCACCCCCTGAGACCACTGTGCTCCGATCGGGTGCTTCTCCCCCGTTTCTACCTGCGGAAACGTAAGATCGAAGTCAAGGGAGCGGACACGCGCGACCGGCTTCGAACGCACTGCACGGCGCGGCCACGACGGCCGCCGCGAGCCCGCCGTCGAAGCCTGCCGCCCGCACGGCCCGCGCAGCCTCGGCGAGCGACGCCCCGGTCGTCAGGACGTCATCGACGAGCACGGCACGGCATCCTGGCGCCCGCAACCGCAGCGCGCCGCCCCGCACCACCTCCAGCGCCCCGGAGAGGTTCCGCCGCCGCGCCACCGCACTCAGCCCCGCCTGGTCCGCCACCGCCCGCCGCTGCCGCAGCACGGGCAGCACCTCTGCACGTACCCCGCCACGCCGCAACCGCTCCGCGGCCACGAGCGCGAGACGCCGCACCGGATCGTGCCCCCGCCGCACCACGGCCCCCCGCGCCGACGGCACCGGCACGAGCACGACGCGCTCCCCCCTCGCCCCGCTCACCCGCACCGCGCCACGCCGCCGCGCCCGCCCGGACCCCGGAGCCCCCGCACCGGTGCCCGCCGCCGGGGCACACGCGTCGCGGGCCGGCGCCTCACCGCGAGCCGGCACCCGGGCGCGGCAGCCACCCGCAGCCGGCGAAGCCCCGGAACCGGGCCGGGCCCGTACGCCCGCCCCGCCCCGAGCCCTCTGGGCGGCCTCCGCGGCCCGCACACCCGCAGCCAGAGCCGCGCCCAGCGGGCGGGCCAGAGACAGCGCACCGCGTTCCTTGTGCGCCAGCAGCGCCGCCCGGACCGCGCCCGCATACGCCGCCGCCGCGTACACCGCGGGCAGTCCCGCCGGCCGTGGCCGCGGCACCACGCGCCGCACCGCCCCCGCCGTCAGCTCCGCCGCACACCCCGCGCACAGCACCCCCGCGCCCCGCCCGGCCCCGCATCCCGCGCAGCCGTCCGGCAGCATCAACCCCGCCAGTTCCCGCCCTGTCCCCCGCATGCGTCCACCGTGCCCGCCGCCACCGACACCCGCGACCCCTGTGGATAACCCTGCGGCTGTGGACAACCCGGCGGCCGACGCCCGCGGCGCCTACCCCGGGTACACCGGTGCCGTGCCGCCCTCTCCGCCCAGCACCGCTTTCCAGTACGCGTTCTGCGGCAGCCGCACGATCCCGTCGTCCACCGCCGCCACCAGCGGCTTCGTGCCGTCCTCCGCCGCCGCCACCGCCGTCACCCCGGTCAGCCCCTGCCCCAGCTCCGCCGCCGGGGGCGCCGACCCGTCCGTCGACACCAGGCGCATCTGCTGCACGCCCTCGGACTCGCGCCCCACGACCAGCAGGCGGCTCTCGCCGGCCCACGACACGGCGCGCACCTCCTCCAGCGCCCCCGTGTCGCGCAACTGCGCCACCACCGGCACGCCGTCCTTCACGGACACCGCCCCCAGCACGAGCCGGCTCTCCGACCCCTTGCTGACGACCAGCGCGATCCGCGCCCCTTCCGACGACATCCGCAGCGCCTCGATCCGCCCCTCCAGCCCTGTGACGCCGATGCGCACCGGGTCCCCGGAGCCGGATTTCATCCAGTACAGCCGCGACTCGCCGCCGACGCGGTCCGCCACCCACAGGTCGCCCAGCCCGTCCCAGCTCGCCGCCGTGAGCCCGTCGCCGCGCTCCGCCTGCTTCTCGGTGGCGTCGCTGGTCAGCAACGGCTCACCCAGCGCGGAGGACTCGTTCAGCGACGACACGTACAGCGCGCGCCCCGTGGCCGTGACCCCGGCCGCCTTCTTCTCCGAACGGGCCACCGCCGCGGAGCCGATCGCCGGCTTGCCGTCGCCCAGCGGGCTGATCACCGTCGCCGGCCCCGCCTCGCCCCCGTCCGGCCCCGAGGAAGTCCGGACCAGCCGGTTCTCGCCGTCGATGAAGTACAGCGAGGAGGGATGCCGCGCCCGTCCGTCCGGCGCATAGCGCTCGCCCGCCGCCGCGCTCAGGTCGCACATCTTGGTGTCCCTGGCCGTCAGCAGCTCCACGTGGTTGACGCGCACGCCCTCCTGGCTCTCCGCGGTGTGCAGTACCTGCGCCGCCATCCGCTCGCACGTGTGCAGCCCCGGTTTCCGCTCCAGCGCGAGCCGCACCCGCAGCGTGCCCTCCTCGTCGACCGCCAGCCGCTGGTGCTTCGCCAGCGTGGTGCGCGCGGGGAACGTCGTCTCCGTCACCGACCCGATCAGCCCGCCCGGCCCGTCGAGCAGCGTGCGCACCGCGTCCGTCACCGGGTCGATCCGCCGCCGTACGTACACGGGGTCGGCCACCAGCGTGTCCCCGCTGCGCGCCGTGAAGTGGTACGTACTGGCCGACTGGAAGGTCCGCTCGAAGTCCGCCCGGCTGATCACCAGTCCCCGCGGCGGATCCGCGATCCGCCACTGCCCCGACTTGCCCTCCCGCGACAGCTCGATGTTCAGGCTGTAAGGACGCTCGTCCGGCGTGTATGTGCCGGCGTCGTTGAGCCACGCGACCTTGTCGCCGCGAAGCTGGACGACCGCCGTGGTCATCTTGTCGCCGTTCACCGGCTTGGGCCCGGCCGGCTGCTGCTCCGCCACCGTGGGCGCCTCGGCGAGGACCGTCGTCTCGCCGGGACTCCATGTCCGCGCCTTCTTCGTCAGATACGCCTTGGCGACGGTGGCGTAGTCGTCGCTGCGCAGGGCCTCCAAGAAGTCGGACACGATGCGCTGCGGCCGGGCACCGGGCTCGGGCCGCTCCGCGTACGTACGCGCGCGTGGATCATCGCGCTGCTCCGAGAGCGGCACCTGGTGCACGCCCCCGCTGTCGGGCATCGACGCGCAGCCGGCGAGGAGCAGGAAGGCGCCGAGCAGCGCGGCCGTGGCGTAGCGGCGCGTACGGGTCCCCCGCCGCCGGTACGGCCCCGGGGTCCGGACCGCCGTCCGGCGCCCCCGCCCTCGTACCCCCGACGTCCCTCCCGTACGCCTAGACGCGACCACCGCGCTCCCCTTCGCTGCCGACCTCACTCGGGACCTCACCGCCGCCCTCGCCGCTCCCGGGCGGGCCCTCGGACCCGTTCCCGGACCCATCCCCACCCTCGGCTCCCGGCGACTCGTCGGCCGCCGCGGCATACCCGCTGACCCGGCGCCCGCTGCCCGGCAGCGCCGTCGGATCCGCCTCCGCCCGCGCCGAAGGCCGCGGCGCCGCCGTCCGCGCGGTGGCGGCCGTCCCGCGCCCGCCCTGCGCCGGTACGGTCCCCAGCAGTCCGCCACCCGCCGTCCCGCCGGCCGGCACCACCCTCACCGCACCCGGTTCCTGCACCGTGCGCGCCGCCCGGCGCGCCCGCGAGTCCTCCGGCTCCAGCGGCACCGGGGAGCCGTGCAGCGGCTCCCCACCCGTCCGCGGCAGCGTCAGGCGGAACTGCGACCCGCCACCCGGCTCGCCCCACGCCTGCAGCCAGCCGCCGTGCAGCCGGGCGTCCTCCAGGGCGATCGACAGTCCCAGACCGGTCCCGCCCGTGGTCCGGGCACGGGCCGGATCGGCACGCCAGAAGCGGTTGAACACCCGCGTCGCCTCACCGGGCTTCAATCCCACGCCGTAGTCGCGCACCGCCACCGCCACGGCGCTCTCCGACCCGCCGAGACGCACGACGACGTCGCGGCCCTCGCCGTGCTCCACGGCGTTGACCACCAGGTTGCGCAGCACGCGCTCCACGCGCCGCGCGTCGACCTCCGCGATCACCGGCTGCTCGTCGCCCTTGACGAGCAGCCGCCCGCCCTTGGCGTCCGCCAGCATCTGCGCCCCGCCCACGACGCGCCGCACGATCTCCCGCAGGTCGACGGGCTCGGCGTCCAGCGCCGCGGCGCCCGCGTCGAAGCGGCTGATCTCCAGCAGGTCGGAGAGCAGCGACTCGAACCGGTCCAACTGGTCGAGCAGCAGCTCCGCGGAGCGCGCGGTCACCGGATCGAAGTCCTCGCGCGCCTCATGGATGACGTCCGCGGCCATCCGTACCGTCGTCAGCGGGGTGCGCAGCTCGTGCGAGACGTCGGAGACGAAGCGGCGCTGCATCCGCGACAGCTCTTCAAGCTGCTGGATCTTCACCTGGAGGTTCTGCGCCATCTTGTTGAAGGACTGGCCCAGCCGCGCGATGTCGTCCTCGCCGCTGACCTTCATCCGTTCCTGCAGCCTGCCCGCCGCCAGCCGCTCGGCGATGCCGGCGGCCATCCGCACGGGCGTGACCACCTGCCGTACGACAAGCCAGGCGATGGCGCCGAGCAGCACCACCACGAACACCCCGGCGGTCGCAAGGGTGCCCTTCACCAGGCTCAGCGTCTTCTCCTCCTGCGTGAAGGGGAACACGAAGTAGAGCTGGTAAGGGTTGTTGTTCGGGTCGTTCAGCCGCTTGCCGATGATCAGCGACGGCTCGCTCTGGTCGGAGCCGCGCTTCCAGACGCGCGCGTACTGCTCGTAGATGCCCGAACCGCCGCCGCGGTCGACCTTCTCCCGCAGATCGGCGGGAATGCTGTCCACCGACGTGTCGTCGGAGACCAGCGAGCCGCGGGGATTGTCGGACGAGCCGGTGGCCTCGTTGTTCACGCTGGAGCTCATCACCAGGACGGACACCACCCCCTGGCCGCTGCCCATGAGCTGCTCCACCAGGGCCGCCCGCCACTCCGCGGAGTTCACGGCCGCCGACGTCTCGCCGCCGCTGCCGGGCTCCCCCGAGGCGCCCCGGATCTCCGCCTGTGCGAAGCCGCTCTGCGCCTGCCCGTGCGCCGCACCGAGCTTCGCCTCCAGCAGGCCGTTGCGGACCTGCCCGATGACGACGATGCCGAGCAGCACGACGACGCCCAGCGACATCAGCAGCGTGGTGGCGACCACCCGCAACTGGATGTTCCGCCGGTAGAGCTTCGTCGCGATGTGCAACGGGCGGCGTACCCAGCGCACGCACAGCCGGACGAACGGCTGCACCGGCCCGCCGGGCACGCCCTCCCGCGGCAGCACGCGGAACACGTCAGCTCGGTCCCGCCTTGTAGCCGACACCGCGGACGGTCACCACGATCTCCGGCTTCTCCGGGTCCTTCTCGACCTTCGAGCGCAGCCGCTGCACGTGGACGTTGACCAGGCGCGTGTCGGCGGCGTGCCGATAGCCCCAGACCTGCTCCAGCAGCACCTCACGGGTGAAGACCTGCCACGGCTTGCGCGCCAGCGCGACCAGGAGGTCGAACTCCAGCGGCGTCAGCGCGATCGGCTCGCCGCCGCGCTTCACCGAGTGCCCGGCGACGTCGATCACCAGATCGCCGATCGCCAGTTGCTCCGGCACCGGCTCCTCCGACCGGCGCAGCCGGGCCCGGATACGGGCCACCAGCTCTTTGGGCTTGAACGGTTTGACGATGTAGTCGTCGGCCCCGGATTCCAGGCCCACCACCACGTCCACGGTGTCGCTCTTCGCCGTCAGCATGACGATCGGCACACCTGACTCCGCCCTGATCAGGCGGCAGACCTCGATCCCGTCCCGGCCGGGCAGCATGAGGTCCAGAAGCACCAGGTCGGGCTTCGACTCGCGAAACGCGGCAAGCGCCTTGTCACCGTCGGATACGAACGACGGCTCGAAGCCTTCCCCGCGCAGCACGATGCCGAGCATTTCGGCCAGTGCGGTGTCGTCATCGACGACGAGAACGCGTCCCTTCATGACGACATCATCCCATTTACACATCCCATAGAGAGAATCCCGTGTCCCAGGTCACGCCCCGGCCACCGCCGCGACGTGCCTCTTCCCCTGACGATCACCCACGGTCAACGCGCAACCAGCTCCGCGAGTGAATCCCCCGTCACCGGCGAGGCCACCCCACGCTCCGTGACCAGAGCCGTCACCAGCTCCGGCGGGGTGACGTCGAACGCCGGGTTGTACGCCTGCGTGTCCGCAGGTGCGACCGCGTACGCCACGGCGGCCCGCCCCGCACCGGAGCCCGCGGCGTGCGGCACGGAGAACTCCGTGACCTCACCCCCGGCCCGCTGCTCCACCTCGATGGCCGAGCCGTCCGGCGTACTGACGTCCACCGTCGTCGTCGGCGCGACGACGAGGAACGGAACCCGATGGTAGCGGGCGAGCACCGCCAGCGGGTACGTCCCGACCTTGTTGGCCACCGAACCGTCCGCCGCAATCCGGTCCGCGCCGAGGATGACCGCGTCCACCTGCCCGCTCGCGAAGAGCGACCCGGCCGCATTGTCCGTCAGCAGCGTGTACGGCATGCCGGCCCGATCGGCCTCGTACGCCGTCAGCCGGGCGCCCTGCAGCAGCGGACGGGTCTCGTCCACCCACAGCCGCCGCAGCTCCCCGGCCCGGTGCGCGGCCAGCACGACGGCCAGCGCCGTACCCCCACCACCGGACACGAGTCGACCGGTATTGCAGTGCGTGAGTACCTGATAACCGCCGCGGGGCACCAGCTCGCGGAGCAGCCGCAGCCCGTGCTCCGCCATTCGCGCACTGGCCCGTGCATCGTCGGCGTGCAATCCCCGCGCCTCAGCAAGCGCGGCAGCGGCCGCCCCGGCGCGATCCTTCTCCGCCTCCACGGCGGCGCGAAAGGCGCCCTGCGCCCTCCGTACGCCATACGCCAGGTTGACGGCGGTCGGGCGCGCGCCGGCGAGCAGTTCCGCCGCCTGGTCGACGTCATCGCCCCGCGCAGCCGCCAGGGCGACGCCGTACGCCCCGGCGATACCGAGGAGAGGGGCACCCCGCACGGCAAGCGTCTGAATCGCCCGCACCAGCGCCGGCACATCGGCGCAGACCAACTCCACCTCGTCGGTGGGCAGTCGAGTTTGATCCAGCAGGACGACAGCGGGGGCGCCGTCACCGTCCGACGGTTCATCCCAGCGAAGCGCGGCTATCTCCTCGACCATTGCCCCAGTCTGCAAGGCCCCGGGAAATGACTCAACCCCTGGGCGCCAGCCCAGGGGTTGAATCCAAGAATTGTTCGGCGGTGACCTACTCTCCCACACGGTCCCCCGTGCAGTACCATCGGCGCGGTCGGGCTTAGCTTCCGGGTTCGGAATGAGACCGGGCGTTTCCCCAACGCTATGACCACCGAAACACTATGAAACTCTCCCCCACACCACCCCACCCAGATCACGACTGGTGTGGTGTGGGCGGGTTGTTGTTTCAGAACCCGCACAGTGGACGCAAGCAGCTATGGACAAGCCCTCGGCCTATTAGTACCGGTCACCTCCACCCCTCACAGGGCTTCCAGATCCGGCCTATCAACCCCGTCGTCTACAGGGGGCCTTAACCCCTCATGGGGGTGGGAGTCCTCATCTCGAAGCAG
>NZ_AXVU01000043.1:0-50658 GCF_000482585.1 Streptomyces sp. CNQ329
AGCTTCGGTCAACGGGCGCCCGCTCCCCCTGGGCCACCCTTAGCTGCCGGTCGTTCACGGGCCGGAGTCCGGGGTCAAGGGTGGGGCGAAGCCCCATCGCGCAGCGACGCCCCCGCAGCGAAGCGGAAGGGGGCGCCCTTGACGCCGGACGCAGGCCCGACAATCAAAAAGCGGGGTGGCCCGGGGGGAGCCCCCACGACACCGCCCCACCCCGACACGGACCCCACCGACGCCGTCCCCGTCGCGGACGGGCACCCACCCCGTCGTGGGCACCCCGCATGCGCCTCCGTCACGGGCGGGCACCCACCCCGAGGTGGGGCCTCACCGCACACCGGCCTACCTCACGCACCGCCGCCCGCCCCGGCACGTACCCCGTACTCCGGCCTGCTCGGCGCAGCACCGTTCCGCCCGGCGCGTACCCCCGCACCCGCTCCACCCACCACGCCGGCCAGCCGCCGACACCGACGACCCGGGCCCACTGTCAGAGCAGGCGCATACCCTTGGGCGGGCGTGAGGGGACGTACGGCCCCGGGCGAACGATGGATCCCCCCGGCACGGGCACCCCCGCACACCGGCCCACCCACGCACCAACCCCCACCCCGGGCACGTACCCCCGCACACCGGCCCGCTCGGCGAACCACCGCCCACCCCGACACGTAAGGCACACCCGCGGGCCCCGCGGGCCCCGCGGGCCCCGCGGAATCCCGGCGCCCCAGGCCACCGTGCCCTCGGGCCGGTGGCGCCGACCTGAGCGTCCGCGGCGGGCGGCTATCCTCCCGCCCGCCGCGGACCACCGTGGTCGCCTCGGCGGGTCCGCGCCACTGTCGTCGCCTCGGCGGGCCCGCGCCACCGTCGTCGCCTAAGCGGGCCCGCGCCACTGTCTCCGCCTCGGCGGGCCCGCGCCACCGTCTCCGCCTCAGCGGGCCCGCCTGGGCAGGCCCGTGAGGTGGTTGCCCTTCACCGTCAGCGACGGCAGCCGCACCGCCGAGTCGTTCTCGGCGATCACGGCGAGCGCCAGGGTGTTGCGCCCGTTGGCGCGGAGCAGTCCGGCCGGGAGGGTGAAGTCCCGCTGCGGGCCGATGCCGGCGCCGTACTGGCCGACGTTCCAGCCGTTGAGGTACATCAGCAGCCGGTGCCCGGCGGGCGGTTCGCCGAACCGCAGCGCGAGGGCGGTGTCCTGGTCCCGGGGCAGGCTGAGGCGGAAGGACGTGCGGTACCAGGTGACGGTGCCCGCCCCGACGTCCGGCGGCGCCGCCCGCCACGCGCCGGAGTGCGGCTCGGCCGGCAGGTGCCAGCCGTGCCGCTCGCCGTACAGGCCGCCGGTGTTGAGCGGTCCGCGTACGGTGTCCGTCAGGTCCTCGCCGCCGCGGGCGCCCTGGAGCTTCCAGGACAGGGTGGCGTCCGACCCCTCCAGCTCCGCGCGTACGAGGCCGCGGGGCTGCTTGAAGCGGGTGTCGTCGGCGATCCAGTCGTCGTTGTGCCCCATGTTCTGGACGAGCACCGCGACGACCACCTCCTGGCCTGCCGCCGCCTGCGGCAGCGTGAACGTGCCGGGGCCCGGGTCCTCGTTGACCGGCGGGTCGGAGTCCGCCTGGACGCCGCCCTTCGCCGAGCCGAGGTAGTGGCCGTCCGCCCACACCTGGTAGATGCCGCGCCGGCCGGTGAGCGCGTTCAGCTTCAGCGTCGTCTCGCCGCCGGTGGCGGTGAACCGCCCCCGGTACCACAGGCTGCCGTGGTGGAAGCCGTGGTCGTCGGCGTGCAGTGTCGTGTCGCCGGACCGCCAGCGGGAGTCGTCGAAGCCCGGCTGTGCCTCCGGGGCCTCCGCCGCGGCCCGCCAGCCCGTCAGCTCCGGTGGTTCGACCGCCCGCGGCCCGGGCAGCGCGCCGAGCAGCGACCCGCTGGCGGTGCGCCGTACGGGCACCCGCTCGCCGTTCACCGTGAGCCGGCGGGCGTCCGCGAACACCTCGACGTCGCCGGATCGTTCGGTGTCGGCCCGCAGCCGCGCGGTGCCGCCGCGGACCGCGCCGTCGCGCAGCAGCGCGGTGCCGCGTACCAGCAGGCCGCTCTCCGCGTCCTGCCAGAACTCCGCCGCGGTCGCGTCGGTGCCGAGGAGGAGCAGCAGCGGCGGCCGGCCGCCGCCGGTGATCCGGACCCGGGTCAGGCCCTCGTGGACGTAGCCGAGGGTCAGCTCGCCTCCCCCTCCCCGGCGGGTGTACGCGGCGGACACCTCTCCGGACAGCACCTCGACCCGCGGCCGGGAGCCGTACTCCAGCACCGTGCGCCCGTCCTCGCCCGCACGCCCGTAGAGCAGCGCGACGTCCCCGCCGCCGTCGCCCGTGTGCGTCATCAGCTCGGAGCTGGACACCGCGAGCCGCTGCCCGCCGAAGCCGTACTCCGAGAGCAGCACCTTGGCGTCCCGGCCGTCGAGGCGCACGGGCAGGGTGCGCCCGTCGCCGTAGCCGAGGACGGCGGAGTCGTCGGTGGTGGCGGCCGGGTCGGCGTGGCGGAGGAGGGTGAAGCGGGCGCCGGTGCCGGGGCTGACGCGGCTCGCGGTCTCCAGCGCCGGATTGTCCGACGCGGGCCCTTCCGCCTCGTCCGTCTCGGTCAGGTGCCCGGATGCCGCCCGCAGGAAGTGCGACTGGAGCTTGAACTCGTCGTACTTCTCCGTGAGCCGGCGGTCCTCGGTGATCATCGCCCCGTAGTCGTACGAGGTGTAGACGTCGTTCGGCTGCCCCAGATAGCCCCAGTTGGTGCCGCCGAAGCCCATGTAGTAACTGAAAAGGGTGGCGCCGCTTCTGATCAGGTTGGATTTGTAGAAGTACTTCATGTACGCGGGACCGGTCAGCTTCCGGCACGCCTCGTAGCCCGCGTCGTTGAGGTCGATCGCCCCGCCCTGGTACTCGGCGGCGTACACGGGCGCGTCGTCCTTCAGCCGCCGGGTGATGCCGTCCCCCCACGGGCCCCAGACGGTGTCCGCGTCCTGGCACTCGAAGGACTGCGGGTAGTCGTCGACGCCGGGGATGTCCACGGCGCCGAGGCCCTCCGCCCAGTGCGGGGTCCAGGACGCCTGGCAGCACTGGTTGTGCGTGATCGGCACGTCGACGCCCTGCGCGTGCGCGAGGTCCTGGAGGTCCTGCATGTACTGCGCGTCGGTGTTCTGCGCGTACTCGTTCTCGACGTTGTAGAGGAGGACCGGGCCGCCCCTGGTGATCTGGTGCGGCACGATGATCTTGTTGATCTCGGTCAGCCACTCCCGGTACGCGGCGGTGTACCCGGCGTCGGACGACCGGGCCCGCCCGTCGACGGTCTTCAGCCACGCGGGCAGCCCGCCGCCGCCGGTCTCGGCGTTGATGTACGGACCGGGCCGGACGACGGCGTACAGCCCGACGTCCGCGACGACGTCGAGCAGCCGGTCGACGTCGCGGACGCCGGAGAAGTCGTAGACGCCGCGCTTGGGGGAGTGGTAGCCCCAGTGGAAGTACAGGGAGACGGTGTTGAACCCGGCGGCCTTGTACTTCTCCAGCACGTCCCGCCAGGTGTCCGGCGACGGCAGCCGGAAGTAGTGGAACTCGGCGCCCTGGACGAAGACCCGCTCGCCGTCGACGAGCAGCGAGTGGCGGTCGTAGGAAACGGTGTGGGCGGTGCCGGTGCCGGTGCCCGTGTCCGCGCGGGCGGCGGGCCGCGTTCGGGACTCCGGTCCCGGCGGCGCCGGGGCGCCGGAGGCCAGCCCGAGGCAGGCCGCCGCGGCGAGCGCGAGCAGTGCCGCGAGCACGCGGCGCGGGCGCGCGCGGCGGCGGGCGAGGAGTGGGTGCATGACGCTTCCTTCCGTGAGAAGGGCGGACCGCCGCCCGCGGGGGCCGGGGCGCACCCGGGGCCGGCGCCCCGGGCCCTGGCGGCCCCGGCGCCCCCGGCGGCCCGGCGGCCCCGCGGACGGGAGCGGTCAGCGCAGGGTGAAGGTGGCCAGGCGGACGCCCTCGGTCAGGACCAGGTACACGTCCTGCCGGCCCGAGGCGCCCGTCAGGGCCGCCGTGACCTCCGTGTACGCGTACCGCGAACCCGTTTCCGGCACCGCCGCCGTGCCCGCGAGGCGGCCGTCCGGGGCGCCCAGGCGGACCTCCAGCGTGCCCTCGCCCGGCGACTCCTTCGCCACCCTGGCGGTCAGCCGGGCCGCGCCGCGGCGCAGGTCCGCGTCCGCGAACAGCAGCCACGCGCCGGCGGACTCCGCTCCCACCGCCGTGCCCCGCGGCTTCGCCTCGTCGACCAGGCGCACGTCCGCGTAGTCGTCGAAGTTCTCCGCCCGGGTCGTACGCCTGAGGTCCCGCGGCGGCACCGTCTCGCTGTCGACGGCCAGCTCGGTCCGCGCCCGGATGTCCCCGGACGAGGCGCCGACGAGCACGTCGTACGTACTGCTCTCCACGACCCAGCGCTCCCGTGTGACGTCCCAGTGCGCCAGCGCCTCGCGCGTCAGCGGCAGCGTCACCGTCCGCGTCTCGCCCGGCCGCAGCGACACCTTCGCGAACGCCTGGAGCTTCTTCAGCGGCTGTTTCACCCGCGAGGTGCGCTGGCGCGTGTAGAGCTGCACGACCTCCGCGCCCTCCCGCGCGCCGGTGTTGGTGACCGCCACCGCGACGGCGCCGCGCAGCAGCCGGGGGCGGCCGTAGCGGAAGGTGGTGTACGACAGGCCGTGGCCGAAGGGGTAGAGCACGTCGCCGGTGAAGTACTGGTACGTGCGCTCGTACTTGATGTTGTCGTACTCCAGGATCGGCGGCAGGTCGTCGGCCGACCGGTACCAGGTCTGGGTGAGCCGGCCCGCGGGGTTCACGTCCCCGAACAGCACGTCCGCGAGCGCGCGGCCCGTCTCCTGGCCCGCGTGCGTGGTCCACACCAGGGCCGGGACGTGCTCCTGTTCCCAGGTCAGCGTCGTGGGGTAGCTGTTCTCGACCACGACGACGGTCCTGGGGTTCGCGTCGAGCACGGCGCGTACCAGCGCCGCCTGGGTCCCGGCCAGGCCCATGTCCTCGCGGTCGTCGGTCTCGCGGGCGTTGATGAACGGCATCGAGCCGACGACGACGATCGCGGTGTCCGCGGCCCGCGCCGCGGCCACGGCCTCGTCGATGCCGTCCCGAAGCGTTTCGAGGGTGTAGCGGGAGGCTTCGGCGGCGGTACCGAGGACGAGCCCGCCGTCCTCCTCGCGGGCGCGGAGGTAGACGGCGTCGCCGAGCCAGTCCTCGTAGCCGGCGTAGCGCAGCACCACCGTGCCGTCGTCCTGCTCCTCGGGCCGGAACAACTGGGAGACGAACCAGCCGTTGGGCTGGTCCTGGTCGTTGAAGAACCGGTAGCCCTCCGGCCCTCCGTCGTCCGGGTCGCGCATGCCGACGACCTTGCCGTTGGCGACGGCCCGCAGGGTGACGACGCCCTCGCCCCAGCCGAAGACGTCGAACTGCTCGGTCTCCCCGGCCGCCGTCGCGCTCTCGGCCAGCGCCGCGCCCTCCTCGCCGCGGCCGGCGGTGACGTAGCGTCCGGTCGCGGCGTTCTTCAGCGCCACGCGGTCGACGGCCTCGCTGGTGGTCACCTCGGCGCCCGCCCCGAGCCGGTCGGCGATGCCCTGCAGCGGCGTGATCGCGTACGGGAGGCTGCCCGAGTACCAGTCGGTGTACAGGGTGTCGGCGAGCGGGCCGACGACCGCGACCTTCCGCAGTGCCTTCGCGTCCAGCGGCAGCGCGCCGCCGTCGTTCTTCAGCAGCACGACCGCCTCGGCGGCGGTGCGTCGGGCGAGCTTCCGGTGGGCGGGGCTGTCGATGACGGACTTGTCGATGTCCCCGTACGGGCCGCCGTCCTCGGCGAAGTCACCGAGCCGGGCGCGGATGTCGAGGATGTGCCGTACCGCGGTGTCGACGTCCGCCTCGGTGAGCAGGCCCTGCGCCAGCGCCTCCCGGACGGCGGCGGCGGTCGGGCCGCCGTCGGTGTCGTCGGTGGTGAAGCTGTCGACGCCGGCTTTGAGGATGGCGGCGTCGGCCTCGGCGAGGGTGTCGAAGTACTTCTGCGAGCCGGTGGCCGGGAGGTTGTTGGGGGCCCAGGCGTCGGTGACGTTGAGCAGGGTGCGGTCGGTCCAGGTGCGCACCGAGGCGTTGAGGTCGGTGACCGTGCAGGGACGGCCGTTGACGAGGTTGTACGCGGTCATGACGCCGCACGCCGCGTCGGCGGAGATCGCCGCCCGGTAGGCGGGCTCCTCGTACTCCTTCAGCACGCGGGGGCGCAGGTCCGAGGAGGTCTGGTCGCGGCGGACCTCGTTGTTGTTGGCCAGGTAGTGCTTGACGAGGGGGGCCGTCTTGAGGTTGTCGGGGTCGCCGCCGGTGAGCCCGCCCGCGTACGCGGTGGAGATCACGCCGGTCAGGTACGGATCCTCGGAGTAGCCCTCCTCGTTGCGGCCCCAGCGCGGGTCGCGCAGCAGGTTGACCACCGGCGCCCACACGTTCAGGCCCCACCCGGCGGGGCGTTCGTGCTGGAGGCCGCGCACCTCGTCGCCGACGGCCGCGCCGACCTCGCGGATCAGATCGGGGTTCCAGGTGGCGGCCAGCCCGATCGCCTGGGGAAAGACGGTGGCCGGGCCGAGCCAGGCCAGGCCGTGCAGGGCCTCGGTGCCGGTGCGGAACGCCTTCATGCCGAGCCGGGGGATGGCGGGCTGCCACTGGTGCAGCAGCGAGATCTTCTCGTCCAGGGTGAGCCGGCCCAGCAGCTCGCGCACCTTGCCGGCGGTGGCCGGGGCAGCGGCCGGGGCGGCGGCTGTGGCGGTGCCGGACAGCGCGGCCACGAGCGGGACGGCCAGCGGGACGGCGAGAACTGTTCTTCGTTTCACGTGTGCGACTCCTTCTGATCTTGTCGAATCGCTTCGACTACGAGATGAGTTGCTCCGTTCCGTACCGCGAGGCCCCGGGGCGGCCCGGCACCCCGTGCGGGGAACGCCGGACCCCCCGTCGCTCAGCCGGCGCGCGGCGCCGTCGTC
The DNA here is from genome assembly GCF_000482585.1 of Streptomyces sp. CNQ329. Taxonomy (NCBI): domain Bacteria; kingdom Bacillati; phylum Actinomycetota; class Actinomycetes; order Kitasatosporales; family Streptomycetaceae; genus Streptomyces; species Streptomyces sp. CNQ329. The sequence continues at coordinate 7,004 of NZ_AXVU01000043.1, forward strand.
GCCCGCCGCGTCAGCCACGGCGGCAGCATCGTCGACTCCGGCACCTCAAGGCCGTCGAGCTTGCGCATCAGCAGCTCCACGGCCCGCGCGCCGATCTGCGCGGACGGCACCGCGACCGACGAGATCGGCAGCGGCGCCTGCTCCGCCACCTCGTCCGGGCAGATCGCCGCCACCGAGAGGTCCTCCGGCACCCGCAGCCCGAGCCGCTGGAACGCTTCGATGAGCGGCTGCACCACCGGCTCGTTGTGCACCACGACCCCGGTCAGCTCCGGGTGCTCCCGCAGCAGCCGCTCCGCCATGGCCTGCGCGGCGGCCGGCGTCGCCTCGCAGGGGTGCACGGTCGAGGTCAGCCCGCGCTCGTCGGCCGCCGCGGTGAAGCCCTGCGTGACGCGCTGGGCGAACCCCGTGCGGCGTACGTACACCTCCGGCGGCGAGCCGACCAGGGCCACGCACCGGTGGCCGAGCTCCGCCAGGTGCGTCACGCACGCCCCGCCGGCCGCCGCGAAGTCCAGGTCGATACAGGTCAGTCCGGCGGACTCGGCGGGGAAGCCGATGAGCACCGAGGGCCGGTCCAGGGCCCGCAGCAGCGGCAGCCGTGCGTCGTGCAACTGCACGTCCATGACGATGAGCGCGTCGACCAGCGCCGTGTCCGCCACCCGCCGCAGCCCCTCCTCGCCCTCCTCCTGGGTGAGCAGCAGCACGTCGTGGTCGTGCTGCCGCGCCGTCGTCACCACCGACACCGCGAACTGCATGACCACCGGCACATGGATCCCGCTGCGGAACGGAACGACCAGCGCCAGCACGTTGGACCTGCTGCTCGCGAGCGCGCGGGCGCCGGCGTGCGGGCGGTAGCCCAGCTCGCGGATGCTGGCTTCGATGCGCTGCCGGGTCTCCTCGGAGATCGGGCGCTTGCCGCTGAGCGCGTACGAGACGGTACTCGGCGACACCCCGGCGTGCCGGGCCACATCGGTGATCTTGACCATCAACTCCCCCTGCTCGACCGTCCGGCCGTCCGGCACGCCGGACAGCCGGACCTTAGCCCAGCTCCGCGACGACGACGGCGCGGCCCGCGTCCGCCCGTACCGTGGGACCGCCCACGACCTCCAGCGCCCACGGCTTCGGGAACCCGGCCGCGTCCGCCGCGTCCGCCGCGGACGCAGCGGCGGCGGCCGACGCCCGCACCGTGCCGCCCTCGCAGACCACCGTGAACACCGTCCCCCCGACCGGCACCCGCACCCGCTGTCCGAACCGCAGCCCGAACGCCCGCAGCGTCACGCCGTCCGCGTAGTCGTAGTCCGGCCGGTCGTCCACGGCCCCCACCGGCAGGACCGCGCCCGGCCGCACCAGCACCGGCGCGCTCGCGAACCCGTGCCGCTCCCGCACCCAGCGCGGGCCGCGCACCTCCTCGCCGCTCAGCAGATGCGTCCACGTGCCCTCCGGAACGTAGTACGAGACCTCGCCGTCGTCGCTGAACACCGGCGCGACCAGCAGGTCGGGGCCGAGCATGTACTGCCGCTCCAGGTGCGTGCACGCCCGGTCCTCCGGGAACTCCAGCGCCATCGGCCGCATCATCGGCACGCCCGACTCGTGCGCCTCGCGCGCCACCGCGTCCAGATACGGCATCAGCCGCAGCTTCAGCTTCGTGAACACCCGCAGCACGTCCACGGCCTCTTCGTCGAAGAGCCACGGCACCCGGTACGACGACGAGCCGTGCAGCCGGCTGTGCGACGACAGCAGCCCGAAGGCGATCCACCGCTTGAACAGCGCCGGGGACGGCGTGCCCTCGAAGCCGCCGATGTCGTGGCTCCAGTAGCCGAAGCCCGACATCCCCAGCGACAGACCGCCGCGCAGCGACTCGGCCATCGCCTCGTACGTCGACTCGCAGTCCCCGCCCCAGTGCACCGGGAACTGCTGGCTGCCCGCCGTCGCCGAACGCGCGAAGACCACCGCCTCGCCCTCGCCGCGGTGCTTCTTCAGCACGTCGAAGACGGTCTCGTTGTAGAGGTAGGTGTAGTAGTTGTGCATCCGCTCCGGGTCGGAGCCGTCGAAGTACGCGACGTCGGTGGGCACCCGCTCGCCGAAGTCGGTCTTGAAGCAGTCCACACCCATGTCGAGCAGCGCGGCGAGCTTGCCCGCGTACCAGGCGCGCGCCTCGGGGTTGGTGAAGTCCACCAGCGCCATTCCCGGCTGCCACAGGTCCCACTGCCACACCCCGCCGTCCGGCCTGCGCAGCAGATAGCCGGCGTCGCGGCCCTCGGCGAAGAGCGGGGAGCGCTGTGCGATGTACGGGTTGATCCACACGCAGATCTTCAGGTCCCGCTCCTTCAGCCGGCGCAGCATGCCGGCCGGGTCGGGGAAGACCCGCGGGTCCCACTCGAAGTCGCACCAGTGGAACTCGCGCATCCAGAAGCAGTCGAAGTGGAAGACGGACAGCGGCAGGTCGCGCTCGGCCATCCCGTCGATGAAGGAGGTGACGGTCTCCTCGTCGTACGAGGTGGTGAACGACGTCGACAGCCACAGCCCGAAGGACCAGGCGGGCGGCAGCGCGGGCCGGCCGGTCAGCGCCGTGTACTTGCGCAGGATCTCCTTCGGCGTCGGGCCGTGGATGACGTAGTACGTCAACTCCTGGCCCTCGACGCTGAACTGCACCCGCGACACCGCTTCGGACCCCACCTCCAGCGACACCCGGCCCGGGTGGTCGACGAAGACGCCGTAGCCGGCGTCGGTGAGGTAGAACGGCACGTTCTTGTACGCCTGCTCGGTGGCCGTGCCGCCGTCGGCGTTCCAGATGTCCACGACCTGGCCGTTCTTCACCAGCGGCCCGAAGCGCTCGCCGAGCCCGTAGACGTGGGTGCCGACGGTGAGCCCGAGCTGCTCGCGCAGATAGTGCCGCGAGGGGCCGCCGCCGGGGGTGTCGGTCTCCATGATGGCCATGCCCTTGGGCCCGGAGGAGGTCAGCGGCTTCAGCCCGTCCGCGGTGAGGAACTCCAGATTCCACGGCCCTCCGCGGGTGACGCGCACGGCGAGGCTGCCCGCGGTGAGCAGCGCGTGCCCGTCGTCGTACGAGACCTGCGCGTGCGACTCGGACCCGGCGACCTGGAACCGGGGTCCGGTGTCGGTACCGCCGTCGAAGTGGGTGAGCGTCACGCCGATCACGTCGGGCATGGGGGAGTGGCAGGAGACCGTCATGACCGGGCCCTTCAGCAGATCGCCGCGGTGCCGGATGGGCTGGGTCGGTGCGTGGACGTCCAGCGTGCCGTCCCCGGCGGTGACGTCGAGCACCTCGACCGGGTAGGCCGCCCGGACACCCGCGCGCAGCATCCAGTAGCCGTCGGTGAACTTCATGCGCAGCCTCTCGGGGTCAGGGGGAGATCACTTGACCGCGCCCACGGCGATGCCGCGGGTCAGGGTCCGCTGGAAGATCAGGAAGAACGCGATCGCCGGCAGCACGCCCAGCAGGGCGGCGGCGTTCGTCATCGTGGCGTCCATGTCCCGCTGCCCCTGGAGCACGCCGAGGGCGACGGACACGGTCTGGTTGTCGTCCGAGATGAGCATGACCAGCGGCAGCAGGAACTCGTTCCACGTCCAGATGAAGAACAGCACCATCAGCACGCCGATCGTCGGCCGGCTGACGGGCACCACGACCCGCCACAGCACCTGCCACTTGCTCGCACCGTCGATCCGGGCCGCCTCGATCACCTCACGCGGGAACCCGCCGAGCACCGAGGCCAGCAGATACGTGCCGAACGCGGACTGCACGACGGTGAAGACGATCACCACGCTCAGCCGGGTGTCATACAGGCCCGCCTCCTTCGACAGGTAGTAGACCGGGTAGACCAGCGCCTCCTGCGGCAGCATGTTCGCCAGCACGAAGAACGCCAGCACGTACGCCCGGCCGCGGATCCGCCCGATGCCGATGGCGTACGCGCTGAGCACCGACAGCACCACGGCGAGCACCGCCACCGAGCCGGAGATCAGCACCGAGTTCCACAGCTTCTGCCCGAAGTCCACGCGCTCCCAGAAGTCGGCGAGCCCGTCGAGGTACACGCCGTCGGGCATGCTCAGCGGCCCGTCGCTGGAGTACTCCTCCGGCGACTTCACCGCGTTCATCAGCACCACGAAGAACGGCAGCACCATGAACGCCGCGCCCAGCACCAGCGCCACGAGCACGGGATACTTCCTGACCGCGGTCATGCGTTCTCGTCCTCCGCCCTCGTCTGCAGCTTCAGGGCGACGACCGCCAGCACCAGGATCACCGCGGTGAGGACGGTGGAGATCGCGGCGCCGTAGCCGGCCTGGAAGTTCTCGAAGAAGTTCTGGTACGCGAAGTACGACGGGACGTTCGTCGCGCCGCCCGGGCCGCCGCCGGTCAGGACGTACACCATGCCGAAGACCTTCAGCGCCGCGATCGTGCACCACAGCAGCACCACCGCGATCTCCGGCCGCAGTTGCGGCAGCGTCACGTGCCAGAAGCGCCGCCACCAGCCCGCGCCGTCCAGCTCGGCCGCCTCGTGCAGCGCGGGGTCGAGGCGCTGCAGCCCGGACATGAAGATCACCAGCGGGAAGCCGATCTGCACCCACACCATCACGGCCATCACGCTGTACAGCGCCCAGTCCGGGTCGCCCAGCCAGTCCTGTTGCAGCGCGTCCAGCCCGACCGCGCCCAGGAGTTCGTTCAGCGAGCCGCTCTCCGGCGCCAGGATCCAGCTCCACACGATGCCGGCGACGGCGATCGGCAGCACCTGCGGCAGGTAGAAGCAGGCGCGCAGCGTCGCCACCCAGCGGCTGCCGGCGTGCCGGCCGACGAAGTCGAAGAGCGCGGAGGCCAGCACCAGCCCGAGCGCGGTCGGGACGAGCGCCATCGCCGCGACCATGGCCAGGCTGTGGCGGAACGACTCCCAGAAGTCCTCGTCGCCGAGGAGCCGGTCGTAGTTCTCCAGGCCGGTGAACTCCGGGGTGCCGACGCCGCTCCAGTCGGTGAAGCTGATCCCGGTGTTCATCACGAACGGCACGACGATGACGACGAGGAACGCCAGCGCCCCGGGAAGGAGATAGAGCGCGTACGAGCCCTCGGTGGACGTCCGGCGGGCACGGACCGCCCGGCTCTTCCGCCACCGCCGGCGGGAGGGGGTTCCGCTCCCGCCGGCGGCGCGGGCCGCGTCCTTGGAGACGACGGCCGTCATTCCTGCAGCACGTTCTCGTCGTACTCGGCCTGCAGCGACTCCAGCACGTCGCCCGGCTCCGCGCTGCCGGTGAGGAGCTTCTGCGTCTCGGACGTCATCGAGTCGTAGAAGCCGTTGGCCGGCCAGTCGGGGTAGTAGGCCAGTCCGTCGCCCTCGGCGAGCGCCGTGTAGTCCTCGATGAGGGCCTTGGACTGGGGGTCGGTGATCGCGTCGGCGTCGGCCGCGACCGGGACGCCGCCGTTGTTGCCCAGGGTGTTCTGGATGTTCTTCTTCATCGTGAGGTCGATGAAGTCGTACGCCAGCTCCTTGTTGTCGGCGCCCTCCGGGACCACCCACAGGTTCCCGCCGGAGCCGGGGGTCAGGTCGCTGCCGGGCCAGAGGAAGGTGTCCCAGTCGAACTTCTGCACCTCCGCCTGGAAGCGCCCGAACCACCAGCTTCCGGAGAACAGCATCGGGTGCTTGCCCTGGATGAAGGAGACACCCGCGTCCTCGGCCTTGGTGCCGGAGGAGTTCTCGGCGATGTAGCCCTTGTCGACCCAGTCGGCGAAGGTCTCGGCGCCGTAGGTCCAGGCCGCGTCGGAGAAGTCGGTCTCGCCCTCCATCTGGAAGGAGTCGACCCACGCCTTGTCGGCCCGGCTGAGCGCGAGCTGGTAGAGGTACTGCTGCGCCATGTACTCGGCGCCGGCGTTGGCGAACGGGGTGACGCCGGCGTCCGCGAACGTCGCGAGCGCCTCCTCCAGCTCCGCGAACGTCGTCGGGACCTCGACGCCGTGTTCGGCGAAGAGGTCCTTGTTGTAGTAGACCATCGTGAACTCGGCGTAGTTGGGGATCCCGTACCAGGCGCCGGAGCCCATGACGCCGCTCTCGTCGTAGCGGCTCGTGGTGGCCACGGTCGGCGGCACGGCGTCGGCCCAGCCGCGCTTCTCCGCCTCCTCGGTGAGGTCGGTGAGCAGGCCCTGGCGGGAGAGCTGGCCGGTGGTGGCGTTGCCCTTGTTGTACTCCATGAGGTCGGGTGCCTGGTCGGAGTTGAGGACCTGCGGAGCGGTCTTCTGGATCTGCTCGAAGCCCTTCTCCTCGAACTCGACCTTCACCCCCGGGTGGCTGTCCTCGAACTCGTCGACGGCCTGGGCCCACGCCTTGCCCATGGCGCTGTCGGGGCCCTCGTAGTGCCAGAGCCGGAGGGTCTTGCCGTCGCCGGAACCGCCGTCGTCGGAATCGCCGCACGCGGTGAGCGTGCTCAGCGACAGGGCTCCCGCCAGGGCGGCAGCCAGCAGGCGCGCCCTTCTCCGTGCCTTCAACATCCACTGCCTCCGGGAAGTCGGTCTCGTCGAATCGGTTCGATGAGGGGTGTCGAAGCGCTTCGACGGAGGAAGGTAGGGAGGGCCCGACGGTATGTCAATGGTGTGGACACATGCCGTCGGAGAACGGGAGGACGGGCACCCGCCGGCACCCGTCCCCCCGCTGCCGTGGCGGCGGTACGCCGCCGCCGGCTAGGGCAGGACGCCCCCGAAGGCCACGCACGCCGGGCTCGGCGCCGCGGCGGTGGCGTCGGTGCGGCGCAGGGCGCCGGAGCGGGTGACGCGGAACGACACCACGTCGTCGCTGTTCTGGTTCGCCACCAGCAGCACGCCGCCGCCCGGGGCGAGGGCGAAGTGCCGCGGCCACGCGCCGCCGGTCGCGGTGGTCTCGCGCAGGTCGAGACGCCCGTCGGCGCCGACGGCGAACCGGGCGATGCTGTCGTGCCCGCGGTTGGAGACGTACACCGTCCGGCCGTCCGGGTGCACGGCGACCTCCGCGCAGTAGCTCTCGCCGGTGAAGCCGCGCGGCAGCGTGCCCGCGGTCTGCAGCCAGCGGAACGTGCCGCGTTCGGCGTCGTACGTGAAGGCCGTCACCGACGACGTCAGCTCGTTGACGACGTAGACGAAGCGCCCGCTCGGGTGGAACGCCAGGTGGCGGGCGCCCGAGCCGGAGGCGACCTGGAGGAACGGCAGCGGGTTCGGCGTCAGCTTCCCGGCCTCGGCGTCCAGCTTCCATGCCCAGACCCGGTCGGTACCCAGGTCGGCGCCGAAGACGTGGCCGTACGCCGGGTCGAAGGCGACCTGGTGCGGGTGCGGACCGGTCTGGCGCTCCGGGGCGGGGCCCGTACCGGTGACGGTGACGGTGTCCGAGACCGGCGAGGGCGTGCCGTCCGCGCCGAGCGGGACGACGGCGAAGGTGGCGCCGCCGTAGTTGGCGACGATCAGGTGGTCGCCGCGCTCGTCGAGCGCGCCGTGCGCGGGGACGCCGGGTACGGGCTGGTCGCCGGTGCGGGTCAGCTCGCCGGTGGCGGTGTCGATGGCGTACGAGACGACGCCGCCGCCCTTCTGCCCGTTCCAGGTGCTCACCTCGCAGACGGCGTAGAGCACGGGCAGCCGCGGATGGACCGCCAGCCACGAGGGGTTGGCGACGCCGGGCACCTCCTGGATCGGGGTGAGGCGCCCGTCGCCGGCCATGCGGAACGCGGCGAGCCCGGCGGGGGCACCGGGGCCGCCGGCGTAGCCGCCGACGTAGACGGCGCGGGGTGCGCCGGCGCGGCCGGAGGTGCGGCCCGCCGCCGCGGCGGAGGCGGGCGCCGCGGCCGCGGATGCGGCCGACGCGGGCGAGGCGGAGCCCAGCGCGGGAACGACGCCCGCCAGCGCCGCGGCGCCGAAGACCGGCAGCATCTGCCGCCGGCTCGGTCCTGCGGGGTTCTCGGGGGTGGCTGCGGAGTCGGGGGGCGGGGCGGAGGCGTGCAAGGCAGTGCTCCTTTCATGGTGGGACGGTCACCGTTGGAGCGGGTAGGGCCGCGGGCGCGGGGGTGCACGGTACGTGAGCCGACTCGACACGCAACCGAGCGCCACACGCGGGCCGTTCGCGTCCGGGCAACGGGCTGCCGGATACGTGCGGGCCACGGCTCGCGGCCCTTCGACGGTACGCCACCGGCATCCCGGCACCGCCCGGCCTCCGCCGGCGGCGCGCCCCGCCCGGCCCGGGATCCCCTGCGCCCCGGGCCGGGACGGCGGCGCCGCGACCGCCCTAGCCGGGCAGCCGGACGGACTGGGCGTGCCGGAAGACGTTCCCCGGGTCGTACGCGGCCTTGACCCGCTGCAGCCGGGGGTAGCCCTGCTTGTAGTACAGGTCGTGCCAGGGGGTGTCCGAGGTGTTCCACTGCGGGTCGCTGAGATCGATGTCCGGGTAGTTGATGTAGCAGCCGTCGTTGACCTCGTCGGGGACCGGGACGCCACCGGTGGCCGCGTACACGTCGCGGTACATGGTCCGGATCCAGTCGAGCTTCGCCGCCTCCTCGGCCTGCTCGCTCCAGTACGCCTGGTACTGGAGCTTGAGGATCGAGTCCCGCTGCGCCGCCGCGGTCGCGTCCGTGTCGACCGCGTTGACCTGGGCGCCGTACGAGTCGATCGACACCAGCGCGCTGCGCTGGTCGGTCTCGGTGAGGTTCTTGTACATGGCGGATATCTGCTCGTCCGGGAACGGCTGCCGCAGGTACGCCGACTTGTAGTCACCGCGCCCGCCCCAGCCGGAGCCGCCGAGCTGGCGGGTGGCGACCAGCCACGGCCGCGCCTGCGGCGCGAACAGCTCGGGCATCGCCCGCATCTCGTTCGTCGACAGCGTCGTCGGCTCCGGCTCGCCCATGTGGCCGCCGATCTCGGCGAGGAAGTCGTCGAGCCGGCCCGCCGCGCCGGGCCGGGTGGCGTCGATCTGGGTGGTCATCGAGATCGAGCCGCTGGCCTTCGTGCTGCAGACGAGCATGCTGAACATCCCGGCGTACGGGTTGCCGGGGGCGCTGTACTCCGCGTAGAAGCTGCCGTAGTTGCGCAGCAGGGTGCGGAAGCGGTCCTCGGTGATGTCGGTCCAGGACCACGACTGCTGGTGGACGTACACCTCGCCGGGCGGCTGCGGCAACTGCTTCTCCGGCGCCAGCCGCTCGGTGCCGGGGGCGCGCAGGAAGTAGCGGGTGACGATGCCGAAGTTGCCGCCGCCACCGCCGGTGTGCGCCCACCACAGGTCATGGTGCGGGTCGTTCTCGTCCCGGCTCGCCACGACGGCGCGGGCCTTGCCGGAGGCGTCCACGACGACGACCTCCACTGCCTCGATGTAGTCACTCGTCAGCCCGAACTGCCGTGACAGCAGCCCGAATCCGCCGCCCTGGATATGGCCTCCGGCGCCGACGGAGGAGCAGGAGCCGCCGGGGATCGTCACCCCCCAGACGCGGTACAGCTCCATGTAGACCTCCATCAGCGTGCAGCCCGGCTCGATGACGAAGGCGCGTCTTTCCTGGTCGTACGCGATGTCGTTCATCGCCGAGAGGTCGATGACGACCTGGGTCCCGGAGTGGTAGACGAACGCCTCGTAGCAGTGGCCGCCGCTCCGTACGGCGATGCGCTTTCCGGCGCGTACGGCCTCCTCCACCGCGGCCACCACCTGCTCGGTGGCCGTGGCCACGCGGATCGCGTCGGGCCGGGCGCTCCAGCGGCCGTTGCTGCCGGAGACGAAGTCGGGGTAACGCGCGTCGGCTGGGGTGATGGTCGAGGCGGGAACGCCGCGGGCGGCGGCCCCGGCCGGGGCCGCGGCGGCGAGCCGGCCGCCGCCGAGGGCGGCGGCACCGCCGAGCGCGGCACTCGAAAGAAGCACTTTCCGGCGTGAGACGTTGTCCATGAGAAAACTCCCGTCGGCGCGCAGGGAAAGGGGCAGCACAAAGTCGGGCGGTGCGCATGTGCGGAGGCAGAAGAGATGCGTCGGGGCGGCGCTCGATGCGGCAAGATGCTAATCCTGGGTGACCGGAACGTAAATGCCCCTTTGGGAATGCCCGTATCCAATTCCCTGATACTCGGGGGGAGTTGGGCTACCCGGGAACGGGTTGTGGTGGGGCGTTGCGCGGAGCGCAGCCGAATCCGGAGCGATGCGCCGCAGGCGTTCGGAAAAGACTCGTCCGGCGAGAGGGTCGCGCGGCGGCGGACACCATGGCCGTGGCGAAAAGGGCGATCGGCCTGACATCCCACGGCATCCGCCTCGCGGCACCGTTCCCGGAGATCGACGGCGAGGCGGAGTTCGTCCGGCTCGTCCACAAACACGGCTGGTCGGTACTGGCGACGACGGAGTTCGCGGACATCCCCGCGATGACGCTCCGCCCGCTGACCGGACCGGTCCCGCTCTCCCCGGTCAGGCTGGCCTGGCGCCGTGGCCTGACCCACCCGGGTCTGCGCGCCCTGCGCACGGCGGCGCGGGAGCTGGCCCGCGAGCACGACTGGCTGCACCACCCGGAAGGCGCCTGGCTGCCCGGTGCCGACCGTCTTCTGCGCGTGCGAAGGGCCCGTTCGAAGCGCCTGCGCGTCGGGAATGAGTGACCGCCGCCCCGGGGGAGCGGCGTTCGCCGCCGGGGCGGAGGCACGTCGTCCCCCGGGGAATGCACCCCAATGGTCCTACGCCCGGCCCTCGGGAGAGCACGTCGCCATCGCCTCTATTAGCGTTTCGGCCAGACGGAAGGCCCGTTCTGTCATCGGAGGACATTCGTCACCGCCGGAACGAACGTGCCGAACTCTCCCGGTAATTCCGCGGGCTTTCACCCACACGGAGGCACGTATGCGCTTCGCTCGCCGGCATGTTGCATTCCTCGCCGTTGCGGTTCTCGGCGGCTCCGCCGGGCTCGCTGTCCACGGTACGGCGTCGGCCGACGCCGGACCGACGGAGACGTCCGCGCATGCGGCGACCCGCCCGCATGACGGCTCCCCGTCGACAGGCCGCACCCTGAGCTTCGAGGCCCGGCTACGGGTCGGGGAAGAGCTGGACCTGGGCGGGACGGGCCGCACCGTCGGCGACCAGTTCCTCTTCAGCGGGGATCTGGTGTCGGCCGACGGGCAGGAAGAACGCTCCGTCGGCCGCTTCGGCGGGTTCTGCGTCATCACCGACGCCGTACGCAACGCGGGGCAATGCGCGTCGACCGCGGTGCTGCCGGAAGGACAGCTCACCGTGCAGGGCGAGCAAGCCGGAATTCCGGCACCGGCGCCGGTCGTCAACGCGATCACCGGCGGCACCGGAGAATTCCGTCAGGCGCGCGGCCAGGTGACTCAGCGGGTGCTGACGCCGTCGACCTGGAAACTCACCTTCGACGTTCTCGACGGCCGGCATCACGGGACCGGGGACGACCGCGTTCCGTCCGGGGAACCGCTGCCCCTGCCTTCGCCCCTCCCCGGCAAGTAGCCGCGGCACGCGCCTGCGTGACCCGCACCCCTCACCACCCCAGGAGAGATCGTGATCAGGAATTCCCGCACCCTCATCAGCTGGGGCGTCGCCCTGGCCACCGCCGCGGCCGCCACCGTCACGGTCGGCGCGACCACCGGTGGCCCGCCGGCCCCGCCCACGGCGGACGAGCAGACCGGCCGGACGGCCGGCCAGGGGAAGGAACCGCCGGCCGAGCCGCAGGCGGCGGAGCGCCGGCGGATCGCCACGTCGGTCCTGGACAGGGACTTCAGGTACACCCTCACCGCGCTGAGGTCGCAGACCGATCCGAACGCGGCATCCGTGCGCCTCCAGGTCTTCACCTTCCGGGACGGTGCGTGGAGAGAGTCGGACCGTGCCCTGGTCGGCGAGGCGGACGCCTGGTTCTGGTTCCCGCTGACCGGCCGCCACGCGGTGTGCCAGTTCTCCACCGCCGGCACGGAGCCCGCTCCGGTCGCCGTCAGCCTGCTGATCACGCCCTCGATCGGCTGCTCGCCGGCCGAGAACTTCCGGATCGAGAACGGGCAGATCATCCCCGTCTGACAGCGCCGAGGGCCGGAGGGCGGCGCACCCTCATTCCGTGACGGGTTCCTCCGCGTTGCGCCAGATCGTCAGGTCGAAGGTCACGTACGTCGCGTCGCCCGACTCGCCCTTGCCGCGGTACGTCGCCACCGCGATGTGGCCCGCGTCGCTGAGCACGCAGAACTGCGATCCCACGCTGATCTGGTCGAGCATGATCTTCTCGGTGAAGCGGGTCTCCGTGCGACAGGTCTCCAGGGAGCCCTCCTGCGCGTTGTTGAGCAGGACGAACTTCCCGTTGTCGGAGCCGATCCAGGTGTCCGAGAAGAGGGTGTCGACGTAGTAGTACAGGTCGTGGCCGTCGTAGAGCACGTCCCCCTCCTGCGGCCGCGGGGGATCGTCGGCGAGCATCACGGCGTAGTTCTGCGTCACGTCGATGCCCTCGTACGAGACCGGCTTCGGATCGGGCCGCTGCTCCTCCTCCGTCCCCGCGGGCGGGTTCTCGGCCGCGTCCTTGCCCCCGTCGTCGCCGGCCTTTCTCCCGGTGCTGGTGCCGGGGGACTTGCTCGCGTCGTCCTTGTCGGAATCCTTCGGCAGCAGGGCGCCGATGACCGCGAGGACCACGATCGCCCCCACGACCGACGCGGCGACGATCAGCCCCGTCCGCTTCTTCCTGGGCTGCTGCGGGGGCGCGTAGGGAGTGTGGCCGGTCGGCGGCGGGGTGGGGTAGCCGGGCCGGGGACCGGGGTGCACGGGGCGGCCGGGCGGCGGCACCGGTCCGGGAACCCCGGGTGCGGTCTGCGTCGGCGCGGCGGCGGCGGGGGTGGGTCCGGCGGGCGCGTACGGGGGCGGTGTGGCCGGTGCCGGCTGCTGCGGCGCGTACTCCGTCGGCGTCGGCGCGACGGTCGGCTGCGGCGGCGGGGTCTTCGCCGGTTCGGGAAGCTGCATCCGCTCGGTGATCGACCCGGCGACCGTCTGCGGCAGCCAGTCCTCGCCCTGACGCAGCGGTTCCGGGGAGATCTCGTGGCACAGCTCGATGACCTCGGTCAGACTCGGCCGGCTGTCGGCGTCGCGGGTCAGACAGCGGGTCACCAGGGGCAGCAGCTCCGCGGGCACCCGGCTGAGGTCGGGGTCCTCGTGCACGATCCGGTAGAGCACCGCGTGCGAGGCCCCTTCGCCGTAGGCGGGCGACCCGATCGCCGCGTAGGCCGCGATCTGGCCGAGGGCGAAGATGTCGGTGGCGGGGCCGATGGCACCGGTCGACGCCTGTTCGGGCGCCATGAACGCGGGGGTGCCGACGCTCACTCCGGTACCGGTGAGCGCGGTGGTCTCCGCGGCGCGGGCGATACCGAAGTCGATCACGCGGGGGCCGTCGGAGGCGAGCAGCACGTTCGCCGGCTTGAGGTCGCGGTGGACGATGCCGGCGCCGTGGATGACGTGCAGGGCTTCGGCGACCCCGACGGACAGCAGCAGCACACTGCGCAGCGGCAGCGCGCCGTGCTGGGCCACCGCGTGCGCGAGCGAGGGGCCCGGCACGTACGCGGTGGCCAGCCAGGGCTGCGCGCCCTCGGTGTCGGAGTCGATGACCGGCGCGGTGTAGAGGCCCTGCACCCGCTGTGCGGCCTGGACCTCCCGCTGGAAGCGCCGCCGGAACTCGGGGTCCTCACTGAACTCGGGCCGGATCACCTTGATCGCGATGGGCCGGCCGCCGGGCGTGTAGGAGAGGTACACCTTGCCCATCCCGCCCGTGCCGAGTACGGCGGCGAGTCGGTAACCGCCGACCACGGCCGGGTCGCTCTCCTCCAGCGGCCGGAAAAGCCCGGCCGACGGTGCACTCGCCATCGTGATCATCCCCCTGTTCACGGCGGTTCAGATCCCGCCGACCCCGAAGTCAAGCGGGAGCGTACCGAGTTTTCTTCCGTCTCTTCAGCACAGAGCGCAACAACACTGCAACAACAGGTTTTACAGGGGAGGTTGACGGCATGTGGGGGAGGTTCGGTGGCCTTCCGCCGTCCCCTCGCCTCCCCCGCCCGGTCCACCGCCTCCCGGCCGCCGGGTCCGCGCCCGCGACGGCCGCCGGGGCCGCGCCGTGACCGGGCTGCCGTCACCGCCGTCGCGCCCTTTGTTACGTCCGCGTGAACCCGGCGAACTGCCCCGCCCCGCACCCGAACCGCTACGGTTCCGCAGCCGGGAACGCCGGATCCTCACCTGTCAAGACCCTCTCCCGTGAGGGCAAGGTTGCGCCCGCGTCACCTGTCAACACGGGGTGGAAACCCGCCGTCCCTACGGTCACCCTGAACCAGATCCGCCGCCGCCCGCGGGGCGGCGGCCCGCCGACGAAGGGCAGGGACGGCTGCGATGACCGGCTCCGGACAGACCGCGCGCAGGGGGAAGCGCTGGATCGAGGAGTGGGATCCCGAGGACGAGGTGTTCTGGGCGGAGAAGGGCGAGAAGACCGCCAACCGCAACCTCCTCTACTCCGTCTTCTCCGAGCACATCGGCTTCTCCATCTGGACACTCTTCTCCGTGCTCGTCCTCTTCATGGGCGACGAGTACGGCATCGACGCCGCCGGGAAGTTCTTCCTCGTCTCGGTCGCCACCCTCGTCGGCGCCTGCGTGCGGGTGCCGTACACCTTCGCCGTCGCACGCTTCGGCGGGCGCAACTGGACGGTGTTCAGCGCGGCGATGCTCCTGCTGCCGACCGCCGCCGCGTTCGCCGTGATGGAGCCGGGGACGTCGTATGGCACTTTCTTGCTGGTCGCCGCGCTCGCCGGAGTCGGCGGCGGCAACTTCGCCTCGTCGATGACGAACATCAACGCCTTCTTCCCGCTGCACCGCAAGGGCTGGGCCCTCGGACTCAACGCCGGCGGCGGCAACATCGGCGTGCCCGTCATCCAGCTCGCCGCGCTGCTCGTCATCGCCCTCGCCGGGGACGGCCGGCCGCGGGTGCTGCTGGCGGTGTACATGCCGCTGATCGTGATCGCCGCCGCACTCGCGTGGGCGCGGATGGACAATCTGGCGCCGGTACGGAACGACACCGGGGCGGCGAAGGAGTCGGTCAGGGACGCGCACACGTGGATCATGTCGTTCCTCTACGTGGGCACCTTCGGCTCGTTCATCGGCTACAGCTTCGCCTTCGGGCTGGTGCTGCAGACCCAGTTCGACCGCACCCCGCTCCAGGCCGCGGCCGTCACGTTCATCGGGCCGCTGCTCGGCTCGGTGATCCGCCCGGTCGGCGGATGGCTGGCCGACCGGTACGGCGGGGCGCGGATCACGCTGTGGAACTTCGCCGCGATGGCCGGCGCGACGGCCGTCGTCGTCTTCGCCTCCGTACGCGAGTCGCTGCCCGTGTATCTCGTGGGATTCGTCGCGCTGTTCCTCTTCTCCGGGCTCGGCAACGGCTCCACGTACAAGATGATCCCCGGCATCTACCAGGCCAAGGCCGTGGCCATGGGGCTGCGCGGCGAGCAGGCGAACGCGTACGCGAGGAGGCTGTCCGGTGCCGCGATCGGGCTCATCGGCGCGGTCGGGGCGCTCGGCGGCCTCGGCATCAACCTCGCGTTCCGGCAGTCCTTTCTCGCCAACGGCAACGGCACGGCCGCCTGTGCGGCCTTCCTCGTCTTCTACGCTGTGTGCTTCGTGGTGACCTGGGCCGTGTACCTGCGCGGGCCGCGCACCCCCGCGGTGCTCGCCGACGGGACGGACGGCCCGGAACCGCGGCAGCCCGCGTACGCGGGGGTATGAGCAGAACACCATGGCACGGCACGAACGGGCACCGACCGGGGAGCAGCGAACCATGACCGTACCCACCGAGGTCAAACCCCTGGAGGGCTTCTCCGTCGGCGTCACGGCCGCCCGCCGCGCGGACGAGCTGAGCACCCTGCTGGCGCGGCGCGGCGCGATCGTGCACCGCGCCCCCGCGCTGCGGATCGTGCCCCTGCACGACGACGACGAGCTGCTCCACACCACCAAAGGGCTCATCGGCGATCCACCGGACGTCGTCGTCGCCACCACCGCCATCGGCTTTCGCGGCTGGGTCGAGGCAGCCGGCGGCTGGGGCCTCGGCGACGCGCTGCTCGACAAGCTGTCCGGCGTCGAACTGCTGGCGCGCGGGCCGAAGGTGCGCGGCGCGATCCGGGCGGCGGGGCTGACCGAGTCGTGGTCGCCGGCGTCGGAGTCGATGGCCGAGGTGCTGGAGCGGCTGCTCGCCGAGGGGGCCGAGGGCCGGCGGGTGGTGCTGCAGCAGCACGGCGAGCCGCTGCCGGGGTTCGTCGAGTCGCTACGGGCCGCGGGCGCGGACGTCATCGTCGTACCGGTCTACCGCTGGATGCCGCCGGAGGACCCGGCGCCGCTGGACCGGCTGCTGGAGGCGGTCGTCGTCCGCGGTGTGGACGCGGTGACGTTCACCTCCGCCCCCGCCGCGGCGAGCTTCCTGGACCGGGCGGCGGCCCGGCACTGCCGCGACGAGGTCCTCGACGCCCTGCGCCACGACGTGCTGCCCGCCTGCGTCGGGCCGCTCACCGCGCTGCCGCTGGAGCGGCACGACGTGCCGACCGCCCAGCCCGAGCGCTACCGCCTGGGCCCGCTCGTCCAGCTCGTCGCCCTGGAACTCCCCGGCCGGGTACGGACGCTGCCGGTCGCCGGCCACCGCGTGGAGATCCGCGGCCACGCCGTGATCATCGACGGCGTGCTGCGCCCCGTGCCGCCCGCCGGCATGTCGCTGCTGCGCGCCCTGGCCCACCGGCCGGGCTGGGTCGTCTCCCGCGCCGAGCTGCTGCGCGCGCTCCCGGGCGCGGGCAGCGACGAGCACGCGGTGGAGACGGCGATGACCCGGCTGCGTACGGCGCTGGGGGTGCCGAAGCTCATCCAGACCGTCGTCAAGCGCGGCTACCGGCTCTCCCTGGACCCGCCCGCGGACGACAAGTACGGCGAGAGCTAGGCCCTCCGGGAGGGGAGCGGCGGCCGGTCGCGGCGCGCGGCGGGCCCCGCACGGCACGGATCAGGCCGCCTATGGTGAACGCTTCGGCCAGGATTCCCGTACTCCTCGACCCGGAGGTGAGGGATGCGGGACGATGCCGTGGTGGCAGCGCAGCGCTCGGAGCCGACTCCCGACGAGGAGTTGATGCGCGTCCTCTACCGCGAGCACGCGGGCCCGCTGTTCGGTTTCGTGCTGCGCCTCGTCGCAGGCGACCGGCACCGGGCGGAGGACGTCGTCCAGGAGACGCTGCTGCGTGCCTGGCGGCACGCCGACGAACTGGCCGGCGCCGACGGCTCCGTACGGCCCTGGCTCGTCACCGTGGCCCGCCGGATAGTGATCGACGGGCACCGCAGCAGACAGGCCCGCCCGCGCGAGACGGACGCCGCGCCGCTGGAGAGCGTCCCGGCCGCCGACGACACCGACCGGGTGCTGCGGCTGATGACGATCTCCGACGCGCTCGACGACCTGACGCCCGCCCACCGGGCCGCGCTGGTGGAGACGTATTTCAAGGGGCGCACCGCGAACGAGGCGGCCGAGGTGCTGGGCGTACCTGCGGGGACGGTGCGCTCACGGGTGTTCTACGCACTGCGCTCGCTGCGGTTGTCCCTGGAAGAACGGGGAGTGGTGCCGTGACCGAGCAACGGCATCCGGACGTCGGTGCGTACGCGATCGGCGCGCTGGAACGGGACGAGGCGGAGCGGTTCGAGGAGCACCTCGCCGGGTGCACGCGGTGCGCCGACGCGCTGGCGGAGCTGGTGCCGGTCGCCGACATGCTGGCCGACGTGCCGCCGCCGGAGGATCCGCCGCCGGGCGGGCTCGACCGGCTGCTGACGGAGCTGACGGCGGTACGGACCCGGCAGCGGCAGGTGCGCCGGAGGCTGGTCGTCGCGGTGGCGGCCGCGGCCGTGGTGGCGGTCGCGGCGCCGGTGGTGACGGCGGTGGTGCTCGCCGGCGACGAGCCGGCGGGGGAGCAGCGCGCGGACGTGTCGGGGCAGGAGGTCAGGGCCGTGAACCCGGAGACGGGCGTGGAGGCCAGGATCGGCATGCGCTCGGTGACCTGGGGGACGAGCGTGGACCTCGACCTGCGCGGGGTCACGGGCCCGCGCCGCTGCGACCTTCAGGCCGTGGGCAAGGACGGCTCGCACGAGACGGTGACGAGCTGGGGGGTCCCGGCGGCCGGCTACGGCGCGGGGACCGGCGGGAACGCGGGCGGCGGCGGCCAAGGCGACGGGAAGCGCCTGCGGACGTCCGGGGGCACGAGCATGTCGCCGAACGACATCGACCACTTCGAGGTGGTCACGTCGGAGGGCGACCGGCTGGTGACCGTCCCGGCGGAGGCCGGCTGACGGCCGGCGTCCCGCCCCCGCGCCGCGCTCTGGCCCCCACACCCGCGCCGACCTGGGCTGACCTCCGGCCACCCCTTCGTGAGAGGTAAGATGAACGGCTGCCTTGTCCGTACGAAGGGGGCCGCGGGTGACCGCGCACATCACCGCTCCGGACTCCGTCCGGGATCGCGAGATCCAGGCAGAGCAGGACCATCTGGACCGCGTGTACGACCGCCTTGAGGAGAAGATCCACGAGGCGGAGTTCCTCATGAGCGACGCCGCCAAGCGCGGCCAGGTCGGCACCCCCGGCGCGCTCGCCGAGCGCGACGCGCAGGTCTTTCGCGCCGGCGTCCACCTCAACCGGCTGAACAGCGAGTTCGAGGACTTCCTCTTCGGCCGCATCGACCTCCTGCCCGGCAAGGACGGCGTCCGCGGCCCCGACGGCGCGTACACCTCCGTCGAGCCCGCCGACGACGCCGTGGAGACCGACGAAGCCGGCGGCGAGCAGCGCGCCCGGATCGAGGAGACCCTGCACATCGGCCGCCTCGGCGTTCTCGACGCCGACTACGCCCCGCTGGTCATCGACTGGCGCGCCCCCGCCGCCGCACCCTTCTACCGCGCCACCCCCGTCGCCCCCGGCCGGGTCGTGCGCCGGCGGGTGATCCGTTCCAAGGGCCGCCGGGTGCTGGGCGTCGAGGACGACCTGCTGCGGCCCGAGCTGTCCGTGACGCTCGACGGCGCCGCGCTGCCCGTGGTCGGCGACGGCGCGCTGATGGCGGCGCTGGGCCGGGCCCGTACGCACGCGATGCGCGACATCGTCTCCTCCATCCAGGCCGAGCAGGACACGGTCATCCGCGCGCCCGCCGCCTCCGTTACCGAGGTCGAGGGCGGCCCCGGCACCGGCAAGACGGCGGTGGCGCTGCACCGCGCCGCGTACCTGCTGTACCAGGACCGGCGGCGGTACGCGGGCGGGATCCTCGTGGTCAGCCCGACGCCGCTGCTCGTGGCGTACACCGAGGGCGTGCTGCCGTCGCTGGGCGAGGAGGGGCAGGTCGCGATCCGCGCGGTGGGCTCGCTGGTCGAGGGCGCCGAGGCGTCGCTGTACGACGACCCGCGGGTGGCCCGGGTCAAGGGCTCGGCGCGGATGGTGCGGGTGCTGCGCCGGGCGGCGCGCGGGGCGCTGACGGCGGGGGAGGTGCCGCAGCGGCTGCGGGTGGTCGCGTTCGGCGCCCGGGTGGAGCTGGACGCGCGGGACCTGCGGCGCGTACGGCAGGCGGTGCTCGGCGGTACGGCGCCGGTCAACCTGCTGCGGGCCAGGGCCCGGCGGTTCCTGCTGGACGCGCTCTGGCAGAAGTCCGGCGCCCGGCCCCGCTACGACGACCCGGAGCTGGCCGCGGAGGCCCGGGCGGCGTTCGACGAGGACATCGCCACCGAGGACGACTTCGTCGCCTTTCTCGACGCCTGGTGGCCGGAGTTGACGCCGCGCGGGGTGCTCGCGACGCTCGCCGACGAGCGGCGGCTCGCGGGCTTCGCCCGGCGTGTGCTGAACCCCGCCGAGGTGCGCGGCGTCGCCCGCTCGCTGGCCCGCGACGGGCTGACCGTGCACGACGTGGCGCTGCTGGACGAGTTGCAGGTGCTCCTCGGTGCGCCCGCGCGGCCTGCCCGGCAGCGCGAACTGGACCCGCTGGATCAGTTGACGGGCCTGGAGGAGCTGACGACGTACGGGGAGCGCACCGCGCCCGCCGTGCGCCGGCGGGACGAGGAGCGGCAGGAGTACGCGCACGTCATCGTCGACGAGGCGCAGGATCTGACGCCGATGCAGTGGCGGATGGTGGGCCGCCGCGGCCGGCACGCGACGTGGACGGTCGTCGGCGATCCGGCGCAGAGTTCCTGGCCGGACCCGGAGGAGGCCGCCGCCGCCCGTACGGAGGCGCTGGGGACCCGGCCGCGGCGCCGCTTCACCCTGACCGTCAACTACCGCAACCCGGCCGAGATCGCCGAGGTCGCCTCCCGGGTCCTGGCGCTGGCGATGCCCGGCACCGAGCCGCCGGAGGCGGTGCGCTCGACCGGGGTGGTGCCCCGGTTCGCGGTGGCGGGGGCGGATCCGTACGACACGGTGCGCGCGGAGGTCGGGCGGCTGCTGGCGGACGTGGACGGCACGGTGGGCGTGGTGGTGCCGATGGGCCGCCGCGAGGAGGCCCGCGGCCGGCTGACCGAGCTGGGCGAGCGCGTGGTGGTGCTGGGCAGCCTGGAGGCCAAGGGGCTGGAGTACGACGCGACGGTGGTGCTCTCGCCGGCGGAGATGGCCGACGAGTCGCCCGCGGGACTGCGGGTGCTGTACGTGGCCCTCACCCGTGCGACGCAGCGGCTGACGGTGATCGCCACACCGCCGGATCTCCCCGACGCCGAGGGCGTCCCCGACCTGCTGCGTCCCTGAGCCGGGGCGACGGGGCCGCCGGGACGGGAATGGCCTTACGGGGACGGTTTGTTAGCCTGGCAGTGGCACCGGCCCGATCCATGCCCCCGGGCCCAACCATCGGCGCTTCGAGCGCCCACTTGCCGCGAGGCGAGCTGGCGGGTCGGTGCCACCAGCTTGTGACGGGCCGGGTGTGCGGCGGAGCGCCGCGTACCCGGCCCGTCGCCGTCCCCGGGCGGTTCGTTGCCTGCTCTCCCGTCATGTGGAAAAGTGATTCCGCTTTCCGGAGCGTTTCCGGAAACCGCCCGGTAGGTGCGACCATCGATCCGATCCGCAGCGGGGCGTGCCGCGCCCCGTGGCTTCACCACACACGAGGGAACACACGGCCATGGCAACGGCGCCAAGCGTCTCCTACTCGAACACGGTCCGGCTGGAGGTGCCCGCGGGCGGCAGCGCCGTCAGCCAGCTCACCTCCGCCGTGGAGTCCTCCGGCGGCAGTGTCACCGGCCTCGACGTCACCGCCTCCGGCCACGAGCGGCTGCGTATCGACGTCACCATCGCCGCCGCCTCCACGGACCACGCGCGTTCCATCGTCGAAAAGCTCCGCGGCATCGAGGGCGTCACCGTCGGCAAGGTCTCCGACCGTACGTTCCTCATGCACCTCGGCGGCAAGATCGAGATGCAGTCCAAGCACCCGATCCGCAACCGCGACGACCTGTCGATGATCTACACCCCCGGCGTCGCCCGCGTCTGCATGCAGATCGCCGAGAACCCCGAGGACGCCCGCCGGCTGACCATCAAGCGCAACAGCGTCGCGGTCGTCACCGACGGCTCCGCCGTCCTGGGCCTGGGCAGCATCGGCCCCAAGGCCGCGCTGCCGGTGATGGAGGGCAAGGCGGCGCTGTTCAAGCGCTTCGCCGGCATCGACGCCTGGCCGCTGTGCCTGGACACCCAGGACACCGACGCCATCGTGGAGATCGTCAAGGCCATCGCCCCCGGCTTCGCCGGCATCAACCTGGAGGACATCTCCGCGCCCCGCTGCTTCGAGATCGAAGCGCGGCTGCGCGAGGCGCTGGACATCCCGGTCTTCCACGACGACCAGCACGGCACCGCCATCGTCGTGCTCGCGGCGCTCACCAACGCCCTGCGGGTGGTCGGCAAGGAACTGCGCGACGTGCGCGTGGTGATGTCCGGGGCCGGCGCCGCCGGCACGGCGATCCTCAAGCTCCTGATCGACGCCGGTGCCGAACACGCCGTCGTCGCCGACATCAACGGCGTCGTCCACTCCGGCCGCGCCGACCTGGTGGACGCCCCGCCCGGCAGCGCGCTGCGCTGGATCGCCGAGAACACCAACCGCGACGGCCTCACCGGCACGCTCAAGGACGCCGTGCGCGGCGCGGACGTCTTCATCGGCGTCTCCGCCCCCGACGTCATCGACGGCCACGACGTCGCCGCCATGGCGTCCGACGCGATCGTCTTCGCGCTGGCCAACCCCGACCCCGAGGTCGACCCGGCCGCCGCCCGCGCGCACGCCGCCGTCGTGGCCACCGGGCGCAGCGACTTCCCGAACCAGATCAACAACGTGCTCGTCTTCCCGGGGGTCTTCCGCGGCCTGCTCGACGCGCACTCGCGGACCGTCAACTCCGAGATGATGATCGCCGCGGCCCGGGCCATCGCCGACGTCGTTCAGGACGACGAGCTGAATCCGAACTACATCATCCCGAGCGTCTTCAACGACCGGGTGGCCCCCACGGTCGCCGACGCCGTCCGCGACGCCGCCCACGCCGCGGGGGTGACGGCGCCCCCCACCACCGGGGTGTGACCGGCCCTGTACGCCGCGTGGGAACGGGCCCGGCCCCGGCGCGTCGGCTGGCTTTCGGGCCGCGCGTACGTCATAAGTGTGCGGATGGACGGGCTGCGGCGGACGACGCGCCAGGGCGCCGGATTGGCGTTTCCGCCGCAGGTGAGGGCAGGATGCGTAGTCGGGCGCGAGGCGCTGTCATGGGACCCGGTTTCGGGGACTGTCAGCGGGTCCTGGCAGCATCGGCTTTGATCTCACGCCTCAATGGCAAGAAAACACGGGAGACAGATATGAACCGCAGTGAGCTGGTGGCCGCGATCGCAGAGCGCGCCGAGGTGACCCGTAAGGACGCCGACGCCGTGGTGGCCGCCCTCGCCGAGGTCGCCGGGGAGGTCGTCAGCAAGGGCGACGAGAGGATCACTATCCCCGGCTTCCTGACCTTCGAGCGCACCCACCGCAAGGAGCGCTCCGCCCGCAACCCGCAGACCGGCGAGCCGATCCAGATCCCCGCTGGTTACAGCGTGAAGGTCACGGCCGGCTCCAAGCTCAAGGAAGCGGCGAAGGGCAAGTAGGGCCCGCAGACCGAGGAGGAGGGCGGCCGGACCCGGCAGGGGGCGGCCGCCCTTCGCCTGTGCCGGCCGCCCCGCACTCCTCGACCGGCGGCGGTGACGGGGCGGCTGCGCTCAGCCGGCCGCGGCGGCGACCGCCGGGACGTCCGGCAGCTCGGCGCGGGCGCCGAGGTCCGCGAGCTTCTGCAGGAAGTTCTCGTAGCCGCGGTTGATCAGGTCGATGCCGTGCACCCGCGACGTGCCCTGCGCCGCCAGGGCGGCGATGAGGTACGAGAAGCCGCCGCGCAGGTCCGGGATGACCAGGTCGGCGCCCTGAAGCTTCGTCGGTCCCGAGACGACCGCGGAGTGCAGGAAGTTGTGCTGCCCGAACCGGCAGGGGGTGCCGCCCAGGCACTCCCGGTAGAGCTGGATGTGCGCGCCCATCTGGTTGAGCGCGGAGGTGAAGCCGAGGCGGGACTCGTACACCGTCTCGTGCACGATCGACAGCCCTGATGCCTGGGTGAGGGCGACGACCAGGGGCTGCTGCCAGTCGGTCTGGAAGCCGGGGTGGACGTCGGTCTCCAGCGCGATGGCGTTCAGCGGGCCGCCGGGGTGCCAGAAGCGGATGCCCTCGTCGCCGATGTCGAAGGCGCCGCCGACCTTCCGGAAGGTGTTGAGGAACGTCATCATCGAGCGCTGCTGCGCGCCGCGTACGAAGATGTCGCCCTCGGTCGCCAGCGCCGCGGACGCCCAGGAGGCGGCCTCCAGCCGGTCCGGCAGGGCGCGGTGGGTGTAGCCGCCGAGCTTGTCGACGCCGGTGATGCGGATGGTCCTGTCGGTGTCCATCGCGATGATCGCGCCCATCTTCTGCAGCACGCAGATGAGGTCCTCGATCTCCGGCTCGACGGCCGCGTTGGACAGCTCGGTGAGGCCTTCGGCCAGCACGGCAGTCAGCAGCACCTGCTCGGTGGCCCCCACCGACGGGTAGGGCAGCCGGATCTTCGTGCCGCGCAGCCGCTGCGGCGCCTCCAGGTACTGCCCGTCGGCGCGCTTGTCGATCCGGGCGCCGAACTGGCGCAGCACGTCGAAGTGGAAGTCGATGGGCCGGCCGCCGATGTCGCAGCCGCCGAGGCCCGGGATGAAGGCGTGGCCGAGGCGGTGCAGCAGCGGGCCGCAGAAGAGGATCGGGATCCGCGAGGAGCCCGCGTGCGCGTCGATGTCGGCGACGTGTGCGCTTTCGACGTGCGTCGGGTCGAGCACCAGCTCGCCCGGCTCCTCGCCGGGGCCCACGGTCACGCCGTGGAGCTGCAGCAGGCCGCGCACCACCCGCACGTCGCGGATGTCCGGGACGTTGCGCAGCCGGCTGGGGGAACTGCCGAGCAGCGCGGCCACCATCGCCTTGGGCACGAGGTTCTTGGCCCCGCGGACGTTGATCTCACCCCTGAGGGGCGTACCGCCGTGGACGAGTAGGACATCGGCGCTGTCAGGAGCTGTCATGAGGCTCGCGATCCTGGAGACGGGCTGGGACAGACAGAAATGCTAATGCCCCTTCCACCCCCCTCCCCCTGGCCCCAGCGGGGCAGGGAACGTCATGAATTCGCTACAGAAGCGGAGAGGGGACGCCGGGGGACTCTGCGTACGGCACGCGGGTGCGCAGGGTGAGCGGAGCCGCGTGCCCGGGGTGCCCGGGGCGCCCGGCGTGCCCGCCGGAGCCGGGCGCCGGGCGCGGGGGAGGCGGGAGCGCAGGGGCGGGCGCCGGGGTAGGGCGGGAGCGGGCGCCGGCGCCGGCGCGGGGTGTGCGCCCGGTGGGTGCTCCGTGAGCACCGCGTGGGCCTGGAGAGGCGCACGGGACCGCCCGGGGCCGCGGGGTGCCGTACGCGAGTGCGCGCTTTGCCGTATTCCTCGGCCGCCCGCTCCCCACGCGCCCGTAACTGGGGGATCATGTCCGCATGACGGAGGTGTCATCCCTCACGGGCCGGTTGCTGGTCGCGACGCCGGCCCTGACCGATCCGAACTTCACCCGGACCGTGGTGCTCCTGCTCGACCACGACGAGGAGGGGTCGCTCGGGGTCGTGCTCAACCGCCCGACCCCCGTCGGCGTCGGTGACGTGCTGCGGGACTGGGCCGACCTCGCCGGCGATCCCGGCGTGGTCTTCCAGGGCGGCCCGGTCTCCCTCGACTCCGCGCTCGGGCTCGCGGTGGTCCCCGGCGACCAAGCCGGCGCGCCCGGCGGCGAAGGGCCGCTCGGCTGGCGCCGGGTGCACGGCGCCATCGGCCTGGTCGACCTCGACGCGCCGCCCGAACTGCTGGCGGCGGAGCTGGGCACCCTGCGCATCTTCGCGGGGTACGCGGGGTGGGGCCCCGGGCAGTTGGAGGAGGAGCTGGACGACGGCGCCTGGTACGTCGTGGAGTCCGAGCCCGGGGACGTGTCCTCGCCCGCGCCGGAGGGCCTGTGGCGGGCGGTGCTGCGGCGGCAGCGCAGCGAGCTGGCCATGGTCGCGACATATCCGGACGACCCGAGCCTGAACTGATCCGCGCTGCCGTCGGTACCCTTGGCCACCATGAGCACTCCTCTCCCCGAGCCCGAACGCGGAACCGGCACCGGCACCCTCGTCGAACCGACGCCGGAGGTGTCGCACGGCGACGGCGACCACGAGCGCTTCGCCCACTACGTCCAGAAGGACAAGATCATGGCCAGCGCTCTCGACGGCACGCCCGTCGTGGCGCTGTGCGGCAAGGTCTGGGTCCCGGGGCGTGATCCGAAGAAGTACCCCGTCTGCCCCATGTGCAAGGAAATCTACGAGTCCATGGGCGCCGGCGGCGGCAAGGACGGCGGCAAGAAGTAGCCGCACCCCGGCCGCGGCCCCCGGACTCCCGGGCCGCGGCCGGAATGGTCTAGTCCAAAACGCCTTCCTGGGGCAGGATGAGGTCATGGATCTCATCCCCGCGCCCCGCAGCGCCGCTCGCACCGGCGACACCGCGACCTTCGCCCTGGGCCAGGGCACCGTCCTCGCCGCAGGCGACGGGGCCGACGGCGTCGCCCGGTGGCTGCGCGCCCAGCTCGGCGCGGCCACCGGGCTGCCGCTCGCCCCGGCGGGCCCGGCCGCCGGTGAGCCGGCCGCCGCGGACGCGGCCGACGTCATCCGCCTCGACGTCGACCCCGCGCTCACCCTCGCCGGCGGCCCCGCGGGCGCGGCCGGCGCCGAGGCGTACCGGCTGGAGGTCGGCCCCGGCGGCGTCCGCCTCACCGGCGGCGGCCCCGCCGGGCTGTTCTGGGGCGCGCAGACCCTGCGCCAGCTCCTCGGCCCCCGGGCGTACCGCACCGCACCCCTCGGCGAGCACGCCTGGGAGCTGCCGCACTGCCGTGTCGAGGACGCCCCGCGGTTCGGCTGGCGCGGCTTCATGCTCGACGTCAGCCGGCACTTCCTCCCCAAGCGCGAGGTGCTGCGCCACATCGACCTGATGGCCGCGCACAAGCTCAACGTGCTGCACTTCCACCTCACCGACGACCAGGGCTGGCGCATCGAGATCAAGCGCCATCCCAAGCTCACCGAGGACGCCTCCTGGCGTCCGCGCACCAAGGTCGGCCACCGCGCCTCCGACATCTGGGACGAGCGCCCCCACGGCGGCTTCTACACCCAGGACGACCTCCGCGAGATCGTCGCGTACGCCGCCGCCCGGCACATCACCGTCGTCCCGGAGATCGACGTTCCCGGCCACTCGCAGGCCGCCATCCACGCCTACCCCTGGCTCGGCAACACCGACGTCGTCGACACCTCCTCGCTCGGCGTCTGGGACGACTGGGGCGTCTCGGAGAACGTCCTCGCGCCCACCGAGGAGGTACTGCGCTTCTACGAGGGCGTCTTCGAGGAGGTACTCGACCTCTTCCCGTCCACCTTCGTGCACGTCGGCGGCGACGAGTGCCCCAAAGACCAGTGGAAGGCGTCGCCCGCCGCCCAGGCCCGTATCCGCGAACTCGGCCTGGCCGACGAGGACGAGCTGCAGTCGTGGTTCATCCGGCACTTCGACCGCTGGCTCGCCGAGCGGGGCCGGCGCCTCATCGGCTGGGACGAAATCCTCGAAGGCGGCCTCGCCGACGGCGCCACCGTCTCCTCCTGGCGCGGCTACGCCGGCGGCATCGCCGCGGCCCGGGCCGGCCACGACGTGGTCATGTGCCCGGAGCAGCAGGTGTACCTCAACTACCGTGAATCGGGCGCCCCGGACGAGCCGGTGCCGATCGCCCAGGTGCGTACACTGGAGGATTTCTACCGCTTCGAGCCCGTGCCGCCGCACCTCGACGGCGAGGCCGCCGCGCACGTCATCGGCACCCAGGCCAACGTCTGGAGCGAGGTCCTGGAGAGCCCGCAGCGCTTCGACTACCAGGTCTACCCGCGCCTTGCCGCCTTCGCCGAGGTCGCCTGGTCCGCCCTGCCGCCCTCCGCGGAACGGGACTTCGCCGGCTTCTCGGCCCGCATGGAGGAGCACTACGCGCGGCTCGACGCCCTCGGCGTCGACTACCGGCCGCCCGGCGGTCCGCGGCCGTGGCAGCGGCGGCCGGGAATCCTCGGACGCCCGATCGAAGGGCCGCCCCCGATCGTGTGAGGCGGACGGCTGCCCCGGAAGTCGTACAAGCCTCCCCTAAGAGTGACAATCCCCACTCGGTGCCGACCAGGTCCCAATCCGGGCCCGCGAGTTGGACGCCGAGGGGGGTACGCTCGTGTTCTTCCGCGCCGCCGGAGGCGGCCCCGGACCGTGACGGATGTGCCAGAGTTGCCACGTTGCGGCCGGGAGCCCGTACCGTACGGCGGAACGGCCGGAACTCCTGGGGGACACTGCGGAAGGGGCAGCCGGGTTGACCACTCATCCACCGCAGGCCGCGCAGACGGTGGTGCTGCCGGACACGCTCGACGAAGCGGTCGCGGCGCTCGTCGCCATGCCCGCCGCCGTGCCCGTCGCCGGCGGGACCGACCTCATGGCGGCCGTCAACGCGGGCCTGCTGCGCCCCTCCGCGCTCGTCGGCCTCGGCCGGATCAGCGAGCTGCGCGGCTGGCACTACCAGGACGGCGCCGCCCTCCTCGGCAGCGGCCTGACCCACGCGCGCATCGGCCGGCCCGACTTCGCCGCACTCATCCCGGCGCTCGCCGCCGCGGCACGCGCCGCCGGCCCGCCCCAGGTGCGCAACGCGGGCACGCTCGGCGGCAACATCGCCTCCGCCGACCGCACCGGCGACGCGCTGCCGGTGCTCGCCGCGCTCGACGCCACCGTGCTGATCGCCGAGCCCGCCGGCGGGCACCGCGAGATCCCGGTCAGCCATCTCCTCGCGGGCGTGGAGATGCTGCGCACCGGCGAACTGGTCGCGTACGTACGGGCGCCGCTGCTGCACGCGCCGCAGGTGTTCCTCAAGGCCACGGGGCGCACCGGGCCGGGGCGTGCGATCGCCTCGGTCGCGCTGGTGCTCGACCCGGCGCGGCGCTCGGTGCGCTGCGCCGTCGGCGCGGTGGCGCCCGCGCCGCTGCGCCCGATGGAGGCCGAGCAGTGGGTCGCCGGGCTCATGGACTGGGACGGTCACCGCGGACTGCCCCCGGAGGCGCTGGCCGCCTTCGGCGAGTACGTCGCCGCCGCGTGCATCCCCGACCCGCCGCCCGGCGCGGAGGGCGCGGAGCCGCCGCGGCTGCCGGCCGCGGCGCTGCACCTGCGGCGTACGGTGGCGGCGCTGGCGCGCCGGGCACTGGGGAGGGCGCTGTCGTGAGCCGGGAGAACATGGACCCAGACCAGCCGCAGTACGGCACCGGGGGCTGGCAGCCGATGCCGCAGGGCGCGGACGGCGACCCGGACGCCACGGCGTTCGTGCAGTTGCCGCCGGAGGCGTTCCCCGAGGCGGACGCGGGCGCGCCGCTCGCCGCGCCGGGGCACGGGTACGTACCGCCGCCGATAGCGGTTCCGGCGACGGACCCGGGGCAGACCGGGCAGTTCCAGATCCCGGAGGGGCTGAGCGGGCAGACGGCTCCCGAGCCGCCCGTCGCTCCGGAGGGGTACGGGCAGGGCGACCCGTACGGATACGGGCAGGACCCGGCCGGACCGGGCGACGGCCAGGGCCGGGCCCGGCGGCCCGGGGCGGGCGGCTTCGGGCAGGCCGGCATGCGCGCCGTGGCCGAAAGCCGGCGCGCGGCGACAGCCGACGGGGCCGAGGGGTACGCGCAGGACCCGTACGGCGCACCGGCGGACGCGGGCCCGAGCGGCGCGCAGACGTGGAGCCCGGACCGGGCCCACCCCGCCGGCCACGAACCGGACACGGGCCCGTGGCCCGGGACCGCCGGGCGCGCGGACGCCGGCGACGGCCCGTACGGCGAGGTGCCCCCGGACCATGCCCGGCACCCGGCCGACCACCAGGGACCGCCCGCCGAGGGCCAGATCAGCGCGTGGCGCCGCGTGCAGCAGGACGGCGACACGTCACCGGGGTGGGCGATCCCGACCGCGCCCGACGACCTGCCGGAGGATTCCGGCGAGTACGCGCTGCACGACCGCCCCGGGGGCGCCGCGCAGCCGGACGGCGAGGCGCGCGAGCACGCGGCGCCGGAGGCGGAGGACGTACCGCAGCCGGATCCGGACGCGACCGGCGGGACGGACCCGGCCGCCCGGGAGGCGGCGCCTCCCGGACCCGGGCAGGACGCCCCCCCGGCCGGCGTCCTGCCGCCGGACGAACACCCCCTCGCGTCGTACGTGCTGCGCGTCAACGGCGCCGACCGCCCGGTGACCGGCGCGTGGATCGGGGAGTCCCTGCTGTACGTGCTGCGCGAGCGGCTGGGCCTCGCGGGCGCCAAGGACGGCTGCTCGCAGGGCGAGTGCGGCGCGTGCTCGGTGAAGGTCGACGGCCGGCTCGTGGCGGCCTGCCTGGTGCCGGCGGCGACGGCCGCGGGCGCGGAGATCCGCACGGTCGAGGGGCTCGCGGACCAGGGCGTGCACTCCGACGTCCAGCGCGCGCTGGCGGCGTCGGGCGCGGTGCAGTGCGGGTTCTGCGTGCCGGGCCTGGCGATGACTGTGCACGACCTGCTGGAGGGCAACCACACGCCGAGCGACCTGGAGGCCCGCCAGGCGCTCAGCGGCAACCTCTGCCGCTGCACGGGCTACCGCGCGGTGCTCGACGCCGTACAGGAGGTCATCGCCGGCCGCCGCGCCCCCGACACGGAGGACGACGCCGAGCGCGCCCGCATCCCGCAGCAGGCGGGCCCGGGCGAAGGCGGCGCCCACCCCGCCCAGGACACCGTCCGCATGCCCCCGCCCCGCCCCCCGAACCCCCACGAGGGAGGCCCCCGGTGACCTCCTCCTCCCCGGAGCACACGGCCACGGCCGCCATCCCCCCCGGCGACCCCGAAGCGCACGGCATCGGCGCCTCGCTCCCCGCGGCCGACCTCGCCGCCAAGACCGAGGGCACCTTCCCGTACGCCGCCGACCTGTGGGCTGAGGGCCTGCTGTGGGCCGCCCTGCACCGCTCCCCGCACGCGCACGCGCGGATCGTCTCCATCGACACCTCCGCCGCCGAGGCCATGCCCGGCGTCCGCGTCGTCGTCACCCACCGCGACCTGCCCGACGCCGCCGACCACGGCCGCGGCGTACGCGACCGGCCCGTCTTCGCGCACGACGTCGTCCGGCACCACGGCGAGCCCGTCGCCGCCGTCGCCGCCGACCACCCCGACACCGCGCGCCTCGCCGCCGCCGCCATCGCCGTCGAGTACGAACTGCTCGACCCCGTCACCGACCCCCAGGCCGCCTTCGAGGCCGAACCCCTGCACCCCGACGGCAACCTGATCCGGCACATCCCCCTGCGCTTCGGCGACCCGCAGGCCGCCGGCGAGGTCGTCGTCGAGGGCATGTACCGCATCGGCCGCCAGGACCCCGCGCCCATCGGCGCCGAGGCCGGCCTCGCCGTGCCGCGCCCCGACGGCGGAGTGGAGATCTACGCCGCCGCCACCGACCCCCACTCCGTACGCGACCAGGTCTCCGCCTGCCTGGGCCTGGCCGCGGACCGGGTGAAGGTCGTCGTGACCGGCGTCCCCGGCGCCACCGGCGACCGCGAGGACGGCTCCATGCAGTTGCCCCTCGGGCTGCTCGCGCTGCGCACCGGCTCGCCCGTGAAGCTCCTCGCCACCCGCGAGGAGTCGTTCCTCGGCCACGCCCACCGCCACCCCACCCTGCTGCGCTACCGGCACCACGCCGACGCGAGCGGCAAGCTCGTCAAGGTCGAGGCGCAGATCCTGATGGACGGCGGCGCCTACGCCGACACCTCCGCCGACGCGCTGGCCGCCGCGGTGTCGTTCTCCTGCGGCCCGTACGTCGTCCCGCACGCCTTCGTCGACGGCTGGGTCGTCCGTACGAACAACCCGCCCTCCGGCCACGTCCGCGGCGAGGGCGCCATGCAGGTCTGCGCCGCGTACGAGGGGCAGATGGACAAGCTCGCCGCCGCCCTCGGCATGGACCCCGCGGACCTGCGCGCGCGCAACGTGATGGCCACCGGCGACGTGCTGCCCACCGGCCAGACCGTCACCTGCCCCGCGCCCGTCGCCGAACTGCTCACCGCCGTACGCGAAGCGCCGCTGCCCGCCGAGGAGGACACCCTGATGCCCGGCGGCCCCGAGGGCGCGGGCGAGCCGGGCGTCGTGCGCCGGGGCGTCGGCTACGGGCTGGGCATGGTGCACATGCTGGGCGCCGAAGGCGCCGACGAGGTGGCCACCGCGACCGTGCGCGTCAGCGGCGGCGCGGCCACCGTCATCTGCGCGGCCGTCGAGACCGGCCAGGGCTTCGCCACCCTGGCCCGGCAGATCGTGCAGGAGGTCCTCGGCGTCGACGAGGTGCAGACCGCGCCCGTCGACACCGACCAGCCCGCCGCGGGCCCCGCCTGCCACGGGCGCCACACCTGGGTCTCGGGCGGTGCGGTGGAGCGGGCCGCGAAAATGGTCCGTACCCAACTGCTCCAGCCGCTGGCGCAGAAGTTCGGCATGTCCGCGGAGCTGCTGACGATCGCCGACGGCAAGATCACGTCGTATGACGGCGTGCTGTCGACGACGGTCGCGGAGGCGCTGGAGGGCAAGGAGCTGTGGGCCACGGCCCAGTGCCGCCCGCACCCGACGGAGCCGCTGGACGGCAACGGCCAGGGCGACGCGTTCGTGGGCATGGCGTTCTGCGCGGTGCGCGCCGTGGTGGACGTCGACGTGGAACTGGGCTCGGTGCGGGTGGTGGAGATGGCCGTCGCCCAGGACGTCGGCAAGGTCCTCAACCCGCGGCAGCTCGCGGCCCGGATCGAGGCGGGCGTCACGCAGGGCGTGGGCGCGGCGCTGATGGAGAACCTCCGCACGAACAAGGGCATCGTCCGCCGCCCCGACCTCACCGGCTACCCGCTGCCCACGGCGCTCGACGCGCCCGACGTGCGGATCGTGAAGCTGGTCGAGGAGCGGGACGTGGTGGCCCCGTTCGGCGCGAAGGCCGCCAGCGCGGCCCCGGTGGTCACGTCCCCGGCGGCCATCGCGGCGGCGGTCCGGTCGGCAACGGGCCGCCCGGTGAGCCGCCTGCCGATCCGCCCGCAGTCGGCGGCGGTGCAGTAGCGCCGTCCCACACCCGGCCCGCCGCCCGCCCCAGGCCCGCGAAACGCTGTTGTCCACCGACGGCCGCCGCCGGCCAGGCCGGTCGCGCCGAACACCGAGGCCCGGGGGCAGGGCGGGCGCAGGAGAGGCCGTGGCGGGAATCGAACCCGCGTAACTCGCTTTGCAGGCGAGCCCCTGAGCCACTCGGGCACACGGCCTTGGTACTCCGTCGAGCGTAGGCCGCGGAGGGGCGGGGCTCAATGTGCGGCGGCGGGATGTCACACGGCGGCAACAGGCTGTGCACACCGGTGACGTAAGGGGCGGGCGGAGCCCCGCGAGGGGCCTGGGGCGGGGGCCGGTCTTCAGGGGTGGACCTAGGACCAAGGGACCGGCGGGTCACCGACCTTTGACAGGGGCTCTTGTCGGTGTCGGGCCTTACCCTGCTGCTCATGGCCAGCCTCGAATCGCGCGACACCGACGTCGCCCCCGGCGGCGCTCCGGCCGTCCCCGGGGGCGTGCTGCGGCGGCCGTACCGGGCGCTCAGCATCGGGATCGTCACCGTCGTGCTGCTCATCGCGTTCGAGGCCACCGCCGTGGGCACCGCCATGCCCGTCGCCGCGCACGAGCTGGACGGCATCGGGCTCTACGCCTACGCCTTCTCGGCGTTCTACACCACCGCGCTCTTCGCCATGGTCTTCTCCGGCCAGTGGTGCGACCGCAGCGGGCCGCTGCGCCCCCTGAGCGCCGGGATCGGGCTGTTCGCCGTCGGGCTGCTCATCTCCGGCAGTGCGCAGGCGATGTGGGCGTTCGTGGCCGGGCGGGCGGTGCAGGGGCTCGGGGGCGGGCTCGTCATCGTCGCGTTGTACGTGACGGTGAGCCGGGCCTATCCGGAGCGGCTGCGGCCGTCGATCCTCGCCGCGTTCGCCGCCTCGTGGGTGGTGCCGTCCGTCGTGGGCCCTCTGGCGGCCGGGAGCGTCACGGAGCACCTGGGGTGGCGCTGGGTGTTCCTCGGCATACCGCCGCTGGTCGTCGTGCCGCTGGCCGTCGCCCTCCCGGCGATACGCCGCCGCGCCCGCGGCCCGGTCGACCCGGCCGCGCCGCCGGCCCTCGACCGGCGGCGAATCCGGCTCGCGCTGGCCATCGCCGCCGGCGGCGGGCTGCTGCAGTACGCGGGGCAGGACCTGCGCTGGGTCTCGCTGCCGCCGGCACTGGCGGGCGTGGCGCTGCTGGTTCCCGCGGTGCGGGTGCTGCTGCCGCGTGGTACGTACGTCGCCGCCCGCGGGCTGCCCACCGTCGTGCTGATGCGCGGCATCGCGGCGGGGTCGTTCATCGCCGCGGAGAGCTTCGTGCCGCTGATGCTGGTCACCCAGCGCGGGCTGTCGGTGACCGAGGCGGGCATGTGTCTGGCGGTCGGCGGCGGGACCTGGGCGCTGGGTTCCTGGACCCAGGCCCGGCCCCGGCTGGACCCGTACCGGACGCGGCTCGTCCGCATCGGCATGCTGCTGACCACGACGGCGATCGCGACCGCGCCGCTGGTGCTGGTGGAGTCGCTGCCGGTGTGGATCGTCCCGGTCGAGTGGGCCCTGGGGTGCTACGGGATGGGGATGGTCATCTCCGGTACGAGCGTGCTGCTCCTGAAGCTCTCCGCCCCCGAGGAGGCCGGCGCCAACTCCGCGGCCCTCCAGCTCTCCGACAGCCTCGCCAACGTCGTCCTCCTGGCCGTCGCCGGCGTCATCTTCGCCGCTCTCGGCGGCGCGGCCGTCGGCCACGGCGCCCTGGGCGCGGGCGACGACGGCCGGCCGGGCGCGTTCGTGGCGGTCCTGCTGCCGATGGCGGCGGTGGCGCTGGTCGGAGCGGCGGTGGCGGGGAGGCTGCGTACGACGCCGTAGGCGCGGTCCGGTACCGGCCGGCCGGGCCACGGTCCGCAGGCTGGGGGCGACATACGCCACGCATGGGCCCTGCGCCGGGCTGAGTCGGGCGGAACGGGCGGTAAACGACCCGGGTTCGTGTGAGGCTCCTCTCGTCCGGCACGCCGCGGGTGGCGCGTGGGGCGGCGGTAGGCTGACGCGGTTGGCGACGAGCGACCGCCACACGACGACCGACCGACCCCACCCGGAGACCGTGAGCACCACCTCTCATCACCTCTCACCGGCCTTCCCCGGCCGTGCCCCCTGGGGCACCGCCGGCAAGCTGCGCGCGTGGCAGGAAGCCGCCATGGACCGCTATCTGCAGTCCCAGCCCCGCGACTTCCTCGCCGTCGCCACCCCCGGCGCGGGCAAGACGACCTTCGCGCTCACGCTGGCCTCCTGGCTGCTGCACCACCATGCCGTCCAGCAGATCACCGTCGTCGCGCCCACCGAGCACCTCAAGACCCAGTGGGCCGAGGCCGCCGCACGCATCGGTATCCGCCTCGACCCCGAGTACAGCGCGGGACCGGTCGGCAGGAACTACCACGGCGTCGCCGTCACCTACGCGGGCGTAGGCGTACGGCCCATGCTGCACCGCAACCGCTGCGAGCAGCGCAAGACGCTGGTCATCCTCGACGAGATCCACCACGCCGGCGACTCCCGCTCGTGGGGCGAGGCGTGCCTGGAGGCGTTCGAGCCCGCCGCCCGGCGGCTCGCGCTCACCGGCACCCCGTTCCGCTCGGACACCAACCCCATCCCCTTCGTCGCCTACGAAGAGGGCAACGACGGCATCCGCCGCTCCTCCGCCGACTACACGTACGGCTATGGCAACGCCCTCGGCGACGGCGTCGTCCGCCCCGTCATCTTCCTCTCCTACAGCGGCAACATGCGCTGGCGCACCAAGGCCGGCGACGAGATCGCCGCCCGTCTCGGCGAGCCGATGACCAAGGACGCCACCGCCCAGGCGTGGCGCACCGCCCTCGACCCCCGCGGCGACTGGATGCCCAACGTCCTCAGCGCCGCCGACCGCCGCCTGACCGAGGTCCGCCGCGGCATCCCCGACGCGGGCGGCCTCGTCATCGCCTCCGACCAGGACTCCGCCCGCGCCTACGCCAAGCTCCTCAAGGAGATCACCGGCCACCGCGCCACCGTCGTCCTCTCCGACGACACCGGGGCGTCGAAGCGCATCGACGAGTTCACCGACTCCGACGACCGGTGGATGGTCGCGGTGCGGATGGTGTCGGAGGGCGTGGACGTGCCGCGGCTGGCGGTCGGGGTGTACGCGACGACGATCTCGACGCCGCTGTTCTTCGCCCAGGCGGTGGGCCGGTTCGTACGGTCACGAAGGCGCGGCGAGACGGCGTCGGTGTTCCTGCCGACGATCCCCGCGCTGCTCGGCTTCGCGCACGAGATGGAGGTCGAACGCGACCACGTCCTCGACAAGCCGAAGCCCGACGGCGAGGAGGACCCGTACGCCGAGAGCGAGAAGGAACTCGCCGAGGCGGAGAAGCAGCAGGACGAGGAGACCGGCGACCAGGACGAACTGCCCTTCGAGGCCCTGGAGTCGGACGCGGTCTTCGACCGGGTCGTCTACGAGGGCGCCGAGTTCGGCATGCAGGCCCACCCGGGCAGCGAGGAGGAGCAGGACTACCTCGGCATCCCCGGCCTGCTGGAACCGGACCAGGTGCAGATGCTGCTCCAGAAGCGGCAGGCCCGCCAGATCGCGCACAGCAGGAAGAAGCCGGCGGAGGACGCGGACCTGCTGGAACTGCCCGCCGACCGGCGTCCGGTGGTCTCGCACCGCGAGCTGATGGAGCTGCGCAAGGAGCTGAACTCCCTGGTCGGCGCGTACGTCCACCAGAGCGGCAAGCCGCACGGGGTGATCCACACCGAGCTGCGCCGCGTCTGCGGCGGCCCGCCGAGCGCGGAGGCGACTCCGGGGCAGATCCGGCAGCGGATAGCCAAGGTGCGGGAGTGGGCCACCCGGATGAAGTGAGCGGGCTGCGAACAGCGGGCACCCGCGGACCAGAAAGGCGACTCCCGTCCATGCCCCCTTCCGACGGCGTGCACGGCGGCCCACACGGCGGCAAGCACGACAAGTACGACGTGAAGCGTGAACTCAGGCAGCTCTACGCGCCGAAGAACACCGACTGGGCGCTCGTCGACGTGCCACCGCAGCGTTTCCTCGCCGTGGACGGCAAGGGCGATCCGAATACAAGCACCTCCTACACCGAGGCGGTCGAGGCGCTGTACTCGGTCGCGTACACGGCGAAGTTCGCCGGCAAGTGCACCCTGGGCCGGGACTTCGTCGTCGGACCGCTCGAAGGGCTGTGGTGGGCGGACCGCCCGGAGGTGTTCGTGACACGGGACAAGGCCGCATGGCAGTGGCGCATGCTGATCAGCCTGCCGGAGTGGATCACCGACGGCTTCGTGGCGGAGGCGAAGCAGGCGGCGCTGGCGAAGAAGGGCGCCGCCGCCCTGCCCGCGCTGCCCGGACTCCGCGTCGAGACGCTGCACGAGGGCACCAGCGCGCAGCTTCTGCACGTGGGCCCGTACGACGACGAGGGGCCGGCGCTGGCCAGGCTCCATGACGAGTACCTGGCCGCGCACGGCCTCCGGATGACCGGGCACCACCACGAGGTCTACCTCAGCGACCCGCGGCGAGCGCGGCCGGAGAAACTGAAGACCGTCCTCAGGCAGCCCGTCGTACGGGCGGAGTGACGGCGGACCGCGCCCCGGCCCGGCCGGAGGGCTCCGCGCGCTCGGAGCGCAGGAGGGCGGTGGTCCGGCCGGTGACCGGGTCGTGCTCCAGGACGACGTACCGGCCGAGGACGGCGAGTGCGACGACGCAGGCGCCCATCTCCAGTCCCTCCTCGACGAGGGTGCCGAGCATGAGCGTGAGGCTGTAATCGTTCTTGTGCGCCCAGCCGTTGAACGCCTCGACGACCAGCGCACCCCCCAGATACACACCGAGCGCCCCCAGCAGCCCGTACCGCAGATCCCGCGGCAGCCCCCGCGCCCACACCACGGCGACCACGACGCCCACCACGGCGAGGATCGCCCCGGGCAGCACCCAGGCGTGCGAGGGCAGCGCGACCCCGGCGGTCTCCTTCCACGACTTGCCGACCTCGCCGAGACGCTCGTGGAGGGAGACGGTCTCGTCGACGCTGAGCAGCGCGGTCGCCGCGGAGAACCCGAGCCACGACAGCCGCCCGGGGCGGGCGTCACGCCCGCTGAGCAGCGCGGCGGCGAGGGCGACACCGGCGACGGCGAGGAGGAGGGTGCTGTTCCACCAGGTGGCGAGGTTGGCTTCGAGGTCGACGTTGAGCATCCTGCGGACGCTGGGGATGTCCTCGTAGGCGTTGATGCCGCGGGATATGAGGTCGGCGGCGAGCACGGCGAGGGTGATACCCCCGGCGCCCAGGAGCACCCAGCGGCGGCCGGAGGGAGGGGCGGCTTCGGCGGAGGCGAGGGCGGGGGCTTCCGAGGCCCCTGCGGCGGCTTCGGCGACTTCGGAGTCCTCGGCCGATCCGGCATCCGCGCGGACGCTTTCGCGGGCGCCGTCACCCCCGTCGGCTTCGGCGTCAGCCTTGGTCCTGGACGCGGAACCGGCGGTTCGGCCGCCGGTGCCGTCCGCGTCCGGCTGGTGTATCTCAAGGTCGGTCATAAGCGCGGAGATTAACGGCAGCCGACGGGGGTGAAGTGCCCGGGGTGCCCTTGTATGAAGCAGTTCTCACGTCTCCTGCATCCATGAGGGGAACTCGCCCCCGCCGAGGGAAAATCCGGCAAGGAGACCGAAAGCCCACTTCATCAGCACGTCCCGCGGCCCGGCGGGCACGTGGAGGAGGCGGCCGCGCGGAGCGGTCGGAAGAGCCGGCCGGTCACCGCCTTGCGCGCGCCGCGATCCGCGGCGCAAGCAGCGATTCGGGGCGGCGGTTGAGTGACAGCACCGCGAAGAACGCCTCGGACACCACCGGGTCGGTGTTGGCCGCGGCCACCACCCGTGACATGTAGCGCTGCTGCATCCTGCCGAGTCGCCCCGGCTTCGGCCCGTCCGTGTCCGGGTAGCGGGAATCCTCGCCCGTGGCGATCACCCAGGCGTCCCGCGCGCACTTCGCCACGGCCTTCTGCAGCTCCGGTGCACGCGCAGGGACCTCCGCCGGCCCGAGCGCCGAGATCCGGGCGGCGAGGGCCTGCGCCTGTGTGGCAGCGACCGTCATCCCGTGCCCGTAGACCGGGTTGAAGCGGCACAGGGCGTCGCCGACCACCAGCAGCCCTCGGGGCCAGTGCCTCGCCCGCTCGAAGTGCGTCCACTCGTTCGCCGTCGCCCGGAAGGCGACCGCGTCCGACAACGGCTCCAGGCCCGTGATCGCCTCCGCCAGCTCATCGGTGCGCAGGGAGGCGGCGAAGGCGAGCCAGTCCTTCTCCTCGACCGGCGGCTGGTGTTCAGCCTGCCCGATCAGCGTGACCAGCCAGCGCCCGCCTTCGATCGGCGTGATCACCCCGGCGCGTGGCACCTCCGGGTTGCCCTGCACGTACATGGCCTTCCAGGGGCCTTCGGCGGCCGGGCGCCGGTAGTAACGGGAGGAGTAGCCGAGGTGCGCGTCGAACCGCTCCGTGGTCGGCGCGGCGTGACCGAGTTCGGCCAGCCAGCGGGTGGTGCGGGAGCTGCGGCCGGTGGCGACGACCACCAGGTCGGCGTGGACCGTGGACTCCTGACCGTCCTTGCCGCGCTCGCGCAGCCGTACGCCGGACACCGCCGCCGCCCCGTCCCGCCCCGGCACCAGGGCGGTCACCTCGTGACGGGGCATCCATGCGATCGCGGGATGGTCGCCGACCTTGCGCCGCACGGTCGACTCCACCAGTTCACGCGAGGCGGAGAGGTAGTGCGCTCCCGGGACGCCGTCGAACCACCGGGCCGGAGAGAGCCAGCGCATCTGATCAGGGGCGCGGACGAGGGTGGCCCCGGCGGCTTCGAGGTCGGTGACGGCCCCCGGTAAGAGCGCGTCCACCGCGGCCTGCCCGCGGGACCACAGGACGTGCACATGCCTCGACTGCGGCACCCCGGGCCGGAACGCGGGCGCCCCGTCGGCCAACGCATCCCGCTCGACCACCGTCACCCGCTCGAAGCGGCTCGCCAGCACGTGAGCGGCGAGCAGACCGGAGACTCCGGCTCCCACCACCACCGCATGGCGCCCCGGGTCGATCGCCACGTCGCACCCCCTTGCCCTCGCCGACCGTGTCTGCTTCATCATCCCGCACGCGAAAGGCGATCGACAGGGCGCGTCCGCCGGCCGGCCCCGGCCCCCGGGCGCTCGGAAGCTCGGCCGACGGGACCCCCGTACCCCTCCGTCGCGCCGCCATCTCAGTGAATCCGCGCCCCGCCCGGCGCCAAGGGCCGCCGGGAAGCCGTAAATCAGGGAATATGCCTTCATCCGGCCCCTCGGACGTGCGGGCCTCACGAGTTGTGGAGCTGAGATGAGGCGTATCCGCCGGGCCGTCGTGGGTGCGGCCGCGATCGTGATGATGACCACCGCGGGCGGCTGTGCCGACAGCGACAGCGATGCATCCTCCTCGACCCCCTCGACCAAGGCGCCGGACAAAGCGTCGGCCAAGGCATCGCGCGAGGCGCCCAGCGTCAGGCAGGCCGGCGACGACGCCACGGTGAAGACCGCCTCCGCCGACAAGCTCGGCACCATCCTGGTCGACGAACAGGGCCGCACCCTCTACCTCTTCGAAAAGGACACCTCGACCACGTCCACCTGCGACGGCGCCTGCGCCGAGGCGTGGCCGCCGCTGGTCACCACCGGGACACCCAAGACCGACGGCTCGGCGCAGTCCAAGCTCATCGACACGTCGAAGCGCTCCGACGGCAAGATGCAGGTCACCTACGACGGCCACCCCCTCTACCGGTACCAGGCCGACACCAGCGCCGGCGACACCAACGGCCAGGGCCTCAACCAGTTCGGCGCCAAGTGGTTCGTCCTCGACGCCGACGGCAAAGCGGTCAAGACCAGCAGCGACTCGGCCGGCGGCTCGGACGGGCCGGGGTACTAGTCGCCGCCCGGCGCACGGGCGATCGGCATGAAGTCGTCACCCCGTCCCCGATCCCACCGCCGCCCCTCCCCGGCACGCGGCGTCTTCTTCCTCCTCGGCGCCGCGCTGCCGGTGGCCACGGGGGTGGTGATCTGGCTGGTCGGTGAGCACCACACGCCCGAGTACACGACGGGCCTCTTCGGCCAGGAAGGCGACGCCGCGGTCACCCTCAAGGCCCGCCTGGGCACCGCGCTGTTCGGCCTGGCCGTCATCCAGGTTCTGCTCGCGCTGTGGATGTACGGCGCGCTCCCCCGCATCACCCCCGCGTCCCGCCCCGTCCGCCTCACCCACCGCGTGCTCGGATGGGGGGCCTTCCTGCTGTCGGTGCCCATCGCCTACCACTGCGTCCGCACCTACGGCGTGGAGACCTTCGACACCCGCGTCCATCTCCACTCGATCGTCGGCTGCGTGCTGTACGGGGCCTTCGTCGCGAAGGTCCTGGTCGTACGCAGCCGCCACCTCCCCGGCTGGCTGCTCCCCGCGGCGGGCAGTGCGTTGTTCGCCGCCATCGGTCTGCAGTGGTACTCGGCCGCACTGTGGGCCCTGAACGGTTACACGGTTCCCGGGCTCTAGCTCGCTCAGTGACTTACGGTGGGTCGATCACCGTGGCCTTACCCCCGCCCTGACGCTCCGGCCCAACCCTTGAGGTCTTTGATGAAGTCGGTGTATGAGTCGTTTCTTCCTTCGGGAGCAGAGATCAGATCGTTCTCCCGTGCTATGCGTGCGACCGCCGGCCCATCGCTTTCCCGGAAGGGTGGGGAGCCCAGCCGCCTCTTCAGCTCTTCTTTCGGCTCTCGGATCCGGCCAAAGTCCCTCCCGCGTAACTGAGCGGGAACTTTCCATCGAGACCTTACGCGGGGGAAGGCGTCGGGAAAGAGGAGAAGCCAGCCCTCGGATTCCCAAGCGGCGAGCGCCAGGGCGGTGTGGTGGATTCCGTTGCACTCCCGGCCGAGCGCATCCTTGACCGTCGTGCGGATGCGGCGATAATCCTGGTCGGTGAATCCATCCAGATCCTCGTGCACCACAAGCCCCAGCAACTTTGCCCTCTGCTGGAATGCCTTGGCGCGCGCCTTTCCGGCAAGCACCCGCACCGCTTCGGTCAGATCGGGACCGGACTTCCTTCGGAGCCGCACCGGGTCGTTGATGCGGACGAGCTTGGCGGCCGCACTGAGATCGGGACGATGTGCACGTACCAGATCGGCCATGATGGCGCAGTCGTTCCGGTCCTCGCCTGCGAAGACGATCACCCGGTCCTGGACACCGGGGTGTCGGCGACTGCCCCGGCCTGTGCTGTTCACAGAGCGCCCCCGGTCAGATCGCCACCGAGCACACCCGCGAACCACAGTTCGCCGAGCGGCTGGTCACCGGACTCCTCGACGATCTCCTCCACTTCACTCGCGGTGAGTGCCGGAATGATCGACGCGCTTCCCTCGTCCCGGTCGCAGACGATGAACTCCTCCGGGCGAAGCCGGTTCACCAGCGCAGGTGAGTGGGTGGCGACGATGAACTGGGTTCGCTCGGAGGCTTCCCGCAGCCGCTGCACGACGAGTTCCAGCGCCTGAGGGTGCAGTCCGTGATCGATCTCTTCGATGCACGTGAGGGCTGGTGGCCGGGGGTCGTAGAGCAGGGCGAGCAGCCCGAGTAGTCGCACCGTACCGTAGGAAGCATCAGCCAGAGGGGTCAGCCGGCGTAGGCCGCGCTCCCGCAGGAGGACGGTCAGCCGATCGACCGAACCGCCCACCGTCTCGAACTCGATGTCCTCCAGTTGCGGAAGGCACTGCCGGGCATCCTCGACGAGACTCTCCCAGATCTCTTCCCTGCCGTTCAGGTGGATGAGGAACGCGGCCAGGTTCTCGGCACGTGGCGCCAGGGTCGTCATGTCCGCGGAACGCAGACGAGTGGGGAGACGGGCCGCGGGCACGTCGACATCGAAGACCCGGAAGGAGGAGAGGCGGTCGGCGAGGCGAGTCACTTCGTCACCGCCATCTGCGGGACCGAGTCTGGGGAGAGTGGACAACCCACTGCTCAGTCTGCGGATGCCGATGCTGCTTCCAGGGCTCTCCTCCTTGCCTCCACGTTTGTCGACCACCCGCGCTTCCTCGCCCGAGATGGTGATGCGTCGCCCACGACCCTGGGTTCGCTTGAACGCGAAGCGCTCTTCGCGAGACAGGGTGTAGGCAGCGCGGTTGCTGTCCCTGTTCGATGGCAGTGACCGACGCCGGATGGTGAGGCTGTACTCGTCAGGCGCATTGAGCGTGGAATGAGTTGTCCACGTGGCAGTCAGCCGGACCTTCATGAACGTGGGAGGTCTCTGCCCGCCCCAGAAGGCGACCTCATCGAACCCGCCCCGGTCGTCGAGCGCAGGTTGGAGGTCTGTGCGGATGATGTCGGCGAGGAACTCGAAGACCTTCAGCACGTTCGACTTGCCCACGCCGTTCGGGCCCACCAGAACGGTCAGCGGGCCGAGGGGGATGGTTACGTCGCGCAGGCTGCGGAAGTTCTCGACGCGAAGTTCGAGGAGGCGACTGGGCATGGGATGAACCTATCCGGTGAGCGATCGCATCGATGGCAGATCGCTCAGCCGATGAGGATGGCGCCGCCGGCAGGCAGCCGTTGGCGAGTGACTGGCCGGCTCCGAGCCGTGCGCCCAGGTCGACGAGGCCGCTTCCACACGTGCCTGCCCGGCCCGCGTGCGACGTGTCGTCACCAACACCGGAACACACACCGCGAGCTAGGCGGCTCGCGGTGTGTGGAGCGTAGGCGGGAAGGCCGCTCCTCAGAGGGCGGTTCGTGATCTGATGTCCGTTTCCTGGTGAGGTTGGGGCAGGGCTGGTGGTCGCGGGGCTTGGTCGGCTATTGCTTCCTGGCGAAGCTGCCCGTGTCGATCTCGGTGATGATGC
This sequence comes from Streptomyces sp. CNQ329, assembly GCF_000482585.1. Lineage (NCBI taxonomy): Bacteria > Bacillati > Actinomycetota > Actinomycetes > Kitasatosporales > Streptomycetaceae > Streptomyces > Streptomyces sp. CNQ329. The sequence continues at coordinate 50,504 of NZ_AXVU01000043.1, forward strand.
CGAGCTTGACCAGGCGTTTCAGCTTGGCGCGGGTGCCCTCGATGTTCTTCGGCAGCAGTTCGTGATCGAGGGCTTCGCAGACATCCCGGGCCCGTAGCGGTCCGGTCGCACCGTTGAAGACGGCGAGGATGCGGGGGTAGTCCGGGTGCTCGGGC